>JAICYR010000207.1 GCA_025934135.1 Acidobacteriaceae bacterium
GACAATCTCATCGAGTGGTGTGGCTGGGCCGATGCCGAACGCGGCGCAGAGGCCGCGGGCGCCAAGTTCCATCGCGCTCACAATCTCATGTTCCGCCGCAATGTCGTCCGCCACATGCGGCACGCCACCGGAATCTGGCTTGACAGCAGTCACGTCAACTGCCGCGTCACCAGCAACATATTTGCGGACATCCTTAGTTACAGCACCGCCGTAAAGATGGAGATGAACCTCGCGCAGAACCAGGTCGACAACAACATCATCTGGGACGTGCGAAATGCGGAGCCCGGCACTCCGGGCCAGTATGGATGCGCCGGATCGGGTGTGTTCATCGACGCGAACGATCACCTCATCGTCGCGCAGAACCTCATCGGCCGCTGCGACAACTCCGGCATCTTTACCATCATTCGCCCTGATCGCCGAAACAGCGGAACGGCCATCGGCAACAACGTCTCGAACAATATCATTGCTCAATGCGGCAAATCCGCCATCGTGTACCTCAACCCCGACAATCAGGCCGATGGCAATTTCTACGCCTCCATGCCGGCCGATTTTCAGGGCCTCTACACCGGCGATTCCAAGCAGTATATGGATTTGGCGGCATGGCGCCAGCACGGTTGGGACAAGAATAGCGTCGTCGGCGACGCGCAGATCCAGTTCGACGCCAATACGCTGCAACTCACGATTGCAAGCAGCAAACCATTCCCCAAGGTGAGCGCGGTGAATGCCATCGACAGCGACTTCTTCGGCAGGCAAGCCGGCAATGTACGCCCACCGGGCCCGTTAGCCGATCTCGGCTCCGCGCGCAACCTGAACCTCGATCCCCGGCGAAACTCATAATCCTCGCCGGGCGCTACCCTCAGCATCTTTTTTCTGTACTGAATCGGTGCAACCGGATATCGTTTCTAGCCTGGGGCGTCCAACCTCTGTTGCGCACACCACTAGAGTTCTGCCTTGACGAAGGAACGATAAGCCATGTCCCTGAACCGATCTCTCGCAAGCCTGTTCGCTGTCCTTACCCTCACTGCCGCCACCTTCGCCCAAACCCTGCCAGCCGGCGTGCAGAGGGTTACATCCGTCGAAGGCGTCACCGAGTACGCCTTTCCCAACGGCCTGCACGTCCTGCTCTTTCCGGACAACTCCAAGCCCAAGGTCACGGTGAACGTCGTTTACCTGGTCGGCTCGCGCAATGAGGGTTATGGTGAAACCGGCATGGCCCACTTGCTGGAGCACATGAACTTCAAGTCCACCACCTCCGGCAGGGAAATGGTGAAGGAACTCACCGACAAGGCGACCGGATGGAACGGGACCACCTCCTACGACCAGACCATGTACTACGAGACCGTCAAGGCCGGCGACGAGAATCTGCGCTGGGCCCTCGGCCTCGAAGCGGATCGCATGGTGAACATGAGCATGCTGAAGAAAGATCTCGACAGCGAGATGACCGTGGTGCGCAACGAGATGGAGTCCGGCGAAAACAGCCCGCTCAACGTACTGGAAGAGCGAACGCTGGCGGCGGCCTATAACTTCCACAACTACGGCAAGACGGTCATCGGGAACCGCACCGACGTAGAACGCGTTCCCATCGAGAACCTCGCGGCCTTCTACAAAAAGTACTATCAGCCGGACAACGCAGACCTCATCGTCGCCGGTCAGTTCGACGAGTCGAAAGTCCTCTCCATCATCGCCGACACCTTCGGTGTCATCCCTCGGCCCAGCCGTGTGCTCACTCAGCCTTACACCAGCGAGCCTACTCAGGAAGGGGAGCGCGAGGTCATTCTGCGCCGTATCGGCAGCGTCCAGGCCATCATGGCCGTTTACCATGTTCCTGCCGAGCTGCATCCCGACTACGCAACGCTGCAGGTTCTAGGGCAGATCCTCGGCGCTCCGCAAACCGGCCGCCTCTACAAGGCGCTGATCGACAGCAAAAAAGCCGTCTCTGTCAGCATGGGCGCAAACAGCATGCACGATCCTGGCTTTGCCCTCGCCTTCGCGCAGCTCAAGCCCGATCAATCCATCGACGACGCCCGGCAAACTCTGCTGAAAGTCGTGGAAGGCTTCGCCGCCGATCCGCCCACGCAGGAAGAGGTCGACCGTGCCAAGGCGCGAATCCTGAAGAACGTCGAACTCATGCTCACGAACTCGCAATCCATCGCGATGAATCTGGGCGGAAGCGCAGGCAGCGGCGACTGGCGCGCGTTCTTTCTCTCCCGCGACGAAGTCGCCAAGGTAACACCGGCCGACGTGGAGCGCGTAGCCAAAGCCTACCTGAAACCATCCAACCGCAGCCTCGGCGAATTTATCCCGGCCACGACCGCTCCCGACCGTGCGGAGATTCCCGCAACGCCCAATCCGGCCACGCTCTTCAAGGATTACAAAGGCGGTCCCGCCGTGCAGCAAGGCGAGGTATTCGATCCGACGCCGAAGAACATCGAGACACGCGTGATCCGCACGACGCTGCCCAATGGCCTGAAGCTAGTCATGTTCCCCAAGAAGACCCGTGGAGGCACGGTGGTCGCAACGCTGGATGTCCGCTTCGGCGATGAGAAGTCGCTGTTCGGAAAATCCACCGTCGCTACCACAGCCGGCCCGCTGCTGATGCGCGGCACGCTGCATAAGAATCGCCAGCAGATTCAGGACGAGATGGACCGCCTGAAGGCGCAGATGAACGTCAGCGGCGGCACCGGCTATGCTTCCGCCAACATCCGCACGTATGAGCAGAACCTCGCTGACAGCTTGCGTCTGGCGCGCGAGTTGCTGCGCGAGCCGGCGTTCCCGGAGACGGATTTCGAAAGCATCCGCCAGCAGAAGATCGCCAGCGCGGAAAGTTCCAAAACGGACCCTGGCAGCCTCGCCTCGGACGAAATGAGCGCGCATTTCAATAACACGCGCTATCGGCTCGGCGATCCGCGATACACCGAGACCCCCGACCAGCGCATCGAGGATGCCCGAAAGATGACCCTCGACGAAGTGCGTCAGTTTTATCAGCAGTTCTATGGCGCAGGCGAAGGCGAGATCGTAGTCGCTGGCCAATTCGATCCCGGCCAGGTCCGGAAGCTGGTCACCGAACTTTTCGGAGACTGGAAGAGCAAGGTGCACTACGAGCGCCTGTCCAATAGCTACGCCAAACTCGACGCGATCAATAACAAGGTGGAAACGCCGGACAAGCAGAATGCGATCTTTCTTTTCGGCATGCCCATGAAGGTGAACGATGAAGACCCCGACTATGCGGCGCTGCTCATCGCCGGTGAAATCTTCGGCGGCAATACCAATTCGCGTCTTTTCACGCGCATCCGTATCAAAGACGGCCTCAGCTACGGCGCAAACGGCGGCTTCTCCATGCCCACCAAAGACGACGGCGGCCGCTTCTCCGGATCGGCCATCGCCGCCCCTCAGAATATGCCCCGGGTCGAAGCTGACTTCAAGGAAGAACTCGCCCGCGCACTGAAGGACGGCTTTACTGCCGACGAGGTGGAGAAGGCCAGAACATCATGGCTCGACGCCCGTGCCGTATCCCGTACCGAAGAGACCTCTGTTGCAAATCTGCTTGAGTCACGCGAGCGCTGGGGCCGCACGCTTGAGTGGGACGCTAAGCTGGAGGCCGCCGTTGCTGCACTCACCCCGCAACAGGTGAACGACGCCTTCCGTCGCCACGTCGATTCCTCCGTTGTCTCGATCGTCAAAAGCGGTGACTTCAAGAAAGCAGGCGCGTACCAGTAGCCTACTGCGCAAATAATTTGAGGTCGATCGATTCGGCCAGTCGCTTATATCCCGCACTGCTCAGGTGAAGGTGATCTCCACTGTCTGCGTCGGCAGTCAGTTGTCCAGGTTTTTCAGGATCGCGAGCAGCTTTATCGAAGTCCGCCACCGCATCAAATTTTCCGCTGGTCCGAATCCAATCGTTTACCTCGGTTCGCGCTGCTTCGGTTACGGGGCTGCTGTACGACCCTCCTCCGAAGGGAGTAATCGTGGCTCCGTACACTTTGATCCCGTGCGCATGCGCTCGAAGGATGAACTGCTGCAGGGCAAATATGATCCCGTCCGCGACGGTGGGTTGTCCGCCCGCCGCTATTCTCCGGCTGCCGCCGATATCATTCACGCCTTCGAAGATCAAGAGCCACTTGACCCCACTCTGGCTGATGACATCCCGATCGAAACGCGAGAGGGCAGTCGGCCCCAGGCCTCCCCGCAGAATGCAGTTGCCGCCTATGCCTTCATTCAGAACCCCGATGTTTGCGGTGTGCTTATCCGCGCCCAACCTCTTCGCCAGATAATCTGCCCAGCGGGTATTGCCATTCGTGACGGAACCGCGTCCATCGGTGATGGAATCGCCCAATACAACTACGGAACCTCCGCCGCTCTTTCCGGCAACATCCACACCGTCCAGGACGTACCAGTGGTCCGCGGTGACGGGAGCCGTCAGCGTGGGAGAGGAAACCGAATTGCCAGTCGTCAGAAAGCTCGTCGCACGCGAGCCTGGATGGCCGGTGATCCCATCCGGTACTTTGCTTGCGAGGAAGCTAATGGCGAGGTCAGAGAGCGGCGCAACCGGAAGTTCGATCGGATCGCTGACCACAATCGCGCCCGGTTGAATAGTCACGGACTCATGGCCTCCAAAGGTGACCGCGTGGTCCGTCTCTGAACGGATTGCGCCGGTCGCTGGAATCACGCCTTCTGCCCCGCTTCCCGGGGCACCCTTGACCATCGGCGCAGTAGAGGCCACCGGCAACGCAACGTGAACCGTGTCCAGGGTCATGGGCTGGCCGCCGAACTCATTGGAAAGCCGGAGCCGAATTTTAGAGCCGCCAAGGGTGAGGTGAACGACTTGCCGCAATGTGTTCCCAGCCAGTCCCGGTTGCGGAGGTCGATTCTGCGGTTCAACCAGCTGCGGCGAACTGGCCCAGGAACCAACCCAACTCTCAGTGTTCGGCGGCGCTGCATTGGATGTAGGAGCAGCGATCAAGAAAA
>JAICYR010000040.1 GCA_025934135.1 Acidobacteriaceae bacterium
CAAAATGAAGAACAAACATTTGTCTACTCTCATAGGCGCTCTCTTTCTGCTGACGCTCTTTGGCGCGACGCATATGTCCGCCCAACGCGCCGCCCGCACCGCGCATCGCTCCGCCGAAACACCCGCCATCCAGTTTCAAAATGTCATTCGAGATTCAAAAATCAAATTCACATTAAAAAACAGCGTCAGCCCGCAGCGATACTCCATTGAAACCATGCTGGGCGGCGTCGCTGTCTTCGACTACAACAACGACGGCCTGCCCGACATTTTCTTCACCAATGGAGCGGCCATCCCCTCGCTTGAAAAATCCGGTCCAGCATATTCCAACCGGCTCTTCCGCAATAACGGCGATGGCACCTTCACCGACGTAACCGCAAAAGCCGGACTCGAAGGCCTCGGCTACTCCATGGGCGTTGCCACCGGAGACTATGACAACGACGGCCATGTCGATCTCTACGTCGCCGGAGTCAACCACAATCAGCTCTTCCACAACAACGGCGACGGAACTTTCACCGACGTGACCACGAAAGCCGGAGTCAGCGGCCTCATCCCCGGCCTTGGAAAAGCATGGTCGGTGGCCGCAGGATGGTTCGACTACAACCATGACGGCCTGCTCGACCTGCTGGTAGTCAACTACCTCAACTACAACCTCAAGACCGCCGCTATTTGCCATGTTCGCGGACTGCCCAGCTACTGCTCACCCAACGATTTTCAGGGAACGCCCAACATCCTTTACCGCAACAATGGAGACGGGACCTTTACCGATGTCTCGCGCCAGTCGCACATTTCCCAATACGTCGGCAAGGGAATGGGCCTGGCCTTTGCTGATTTCGACGGCGACGGCTTTACTGATGTCTTCATCTCCAACGACACCTTTCCCAATTTCCTGCTCCACAACAATGGCGACGGAACTTTCACCGACATCGCCGTGCAGGCCGGAGTCGCCTATACCGACAGCGGCAAAACCGTGGCCGGCATGGGAGCCGATTTCAGAGACATCGACAACGACGGCAAGCGCGACATTTTTCAAACAGCCATGTTCGGCGACACCTTCCCGCTTTACCGCAATCTGGGAGGAAGCCAGTTCGAGGAGATCACCGGCAAATCCGGACTTACCCCGCTCACCAGCCGTTTTACCGCCTGGGGAACAGGCGTCTTCGACTTCGACAACGACGGTCGCAAAGATCTGTTCATCGCCGGGTCGGAGATTCTCGATAACTCGATGCAAATCGCGCACCGTCCCTTCGCGCTTCCAGACAAAATCTTCCGCAACGAAGGCAGTCTCATCTTTAAGGACGCAAGCTCCGGGCTGCCGCTCTCTGCACCGCATCGGGGCGCGGCTTTCGGCGATTTCAACAACGATGGAAAAATTGATGTGGTGGTCAGCGTAATCAACGGTCCGCCGGAACTGCTGATGAATCGCACCCCCAACCACAATCACTGGATCACGCTGAAGCTCATCGGAGTGAAATCGAACCGCGACGGGTTGGGGACAAGAATCAGAATCACCACAGCCCACGGCGACCAATACAACGAGGCCACCACCGCCGTCGGCTACAACTCTTCCAGCGACAAGCGCGTGCATTTTGGTCTGGGGCCGGATGCCGTCATCAAGCGAATCGAGTTGCGCTGGCCCAGTGGTATCAAACAGGTTCTGACAAACGTGAAGGCCGACCAGATTTTCACCGTAAAAGAAAGCTCCCGGTAGCCCATCACTTAACATCGCCGGACAGCCGCCGCGCCAGGCCCGCATCTCCATTTCGGGTCGCAAGATCAAGGAGCGCGCGCATAACCGGCGGCTCACTTCTCGCGTAGGCGGCCAGCGCCTCCGCCGTCACCTCGGCGTCCCGCGCTCTGCCCAGATGAAAATAGGAATCGCAAAGCTCATAGAGCAGCGCCGGATCAGTCGTCTCCGACTTCGCTAGTTTGTCCGCTGCCTCGGCCCAGCGCCCCTGCCGATAGCGCATCTGCCCCATCTCCGCCACGGCGGCGCGGTCATTCGGATGATGCGCCAACTCAGCCTTGAATTCCCGTTCGGCCTTGCTCAGGTCGCCCTGCTGCATCGCCGCCATTCCAAGATAGGTGTGCGCCCCGCGCGCCGCCGGCTCAATTTGCAACGCTCTATTCAGACTGCTCGCCGCCTTCGCTGTCTCGCCCATCGAGAGGTACACCGCGCCCACCAGCACATACGGCCCTCCCGCGCTCGCCGCCGGCCCAACAGCGCTCTTCCGGAACAAGCTCCGCGCCTCATCTTCTCTGCCTTCCTCCAGCAGTTGCCGCGCCTGTGCCCACACTGCTTTTTCGCGATCTTTGTCTTCATTCGACGGCCCCGCCGAAGCCTGCGCCAGCATCCGGCTGTGCAACTCAGCCTCCTGCTGTGCTTCCTCTGTTTTGCCCAGGCCCGCATATGCCCGCGACAAATAAAAGTGCACCAGAATCTGCGTCGGGTCCATCCGCTCCACACGTTCCAGGTTTGCGACGGCGGCCTGATAGTCCTTCAACTCCACTTCGCACCGGCCCATCCCCAGCAGCGAGGTCACGTCATCGGGCTTCAGCACCAGAACGCGCGCGTACGTCTGTTCCGCATCCCGCCATTGCGAGAGGCTCGTCTGCGCGGCGGCGTACAGCGCAAGAGCTTCCGCGTCATTGGGACGACTCGCCACCGCGCTCCCCGCATATTTCAGCGTGCCCGGAAAATCCATGTTGTAATAGCTGGCCACCGCCATGTCGAAATCGAGCCGGGGCAGCGTGGCATCAGCTTTCTGTGCTTTCAGCAGCCATTGCAGCGCATTTTCGTTGTCTCCGGAACTCGACAGCAACTCGCCGTATTTTTGCAGTGCCGACGCATTTGTGGGGTCCAACTTGACGCACTCGGCAATCGTCTTCACCGCCAGATCATTCTGACCGTTAAAGTGATACGCCTGCGCCAGGTAGTAGAGCCCATCCCGGTCATGCGAAACATCGCGGACCCGCTGCCGCAACAGCGCAATCGCATCCTCGTACTTGCCGGAGACCAGCCGGTAGATACCCACCTTCAGCAGCAATTCCGGATCGTTCGGCGCGAGCCGCAGCGCTTTTTCATAGGAGGCCGCCGCCGTCGCCTCCGGCCCAAGGTCTTCCAGCAGCGCGCCCTGCAACTTCAGCGCCGCAACAAAATCCGGATGCTCCGCCAACAACCGGTTCACCCGCGTCAGAGCCTGCTGCTCATCCCCGTGTTGCGCCAGGCTCACTGCCGCGCGCAACTCCCTTACCGATTCAGCCGACTTCGTCCCGCGCGCTTGCGCCGCGACAACACAAGTGGCGGGCAACAGCGCAATCAGAACGCCTGCAGCCCAGGCCCTGGTGCCTCGAATCATTTCCCCGCCGCTTTCGCCTCATCATCCTCCGGATGAATATCGTGCGGCTGCACCTGAAGCTCCTTGTAGCTTGCGGTCAACTTCGTCTTCAGGTCCGTGTACTTCTTGTAAAGCTGCACTTCCCGGTCAGACTCCTTCGTCATGCCCTTGCGCCGGTAAAGCTGCGACAGCCGCAGGTGCGCCAGTGCAATCGTCGGGTCCTCCTGCACAACTTTCTCCAGCAGCGGCAGCGCCTTTTCCCGTTGCCCCATCTGGATCAGCATCATCGCCAGATCAAGGTTTGCGTCCGCATCATCCGGCTGCATCCGCACCGCTTCCGAGTACTCCTCGAACGCCTGCTTTGTGTTGCCAAATCCCGCATCAATCTCGCCTAGCCGCCGCTCCGCGCGCGCGTCCATCGGATTCTGTGCCAGCGCCGCACGGTACTCCCGCTGCGCCTCTTTCTTCACTGCCGGATTCTGCGACGTCTTCAGCAACTCCGCCAGATCGAAGTGCCCTCCCGGCAGATTGGCGTTAATCGCAAGCGCTTTGCGGAACTCCGCCACCGCCTCGTTCGTCTGCCCCCGCTTGATCTCCTCGTGCGCCAGCATCTCGTGCATCTGCGCCGAGTCGGGAGCCGTCAACGCCAGCGACAGCATCGCCTGTGACTGCAATTCCGCGTAGGTGCGATACGCCGCGTACATCACCTCAGGGTTCTCCGGGGCCTCTTTCTGCAACGCGGAAATCACCGGAACGGCCTCCGCCAGATCGCCCTCCCTGGTGTACACCCCGACCAGCTCCAGCCCCGCCTGTACTTTGAATTTCTCGTCCTGAATTGAGGGAAACGCCGCTTCCAAATCTTTGCGCGCATCATCCAGATCGAGCGTGCGCGCCTCCGCAATGCCCAGCAACCCCTGAATCTTGCTCAGCTTGGGCTGCCCCTCCACCGCTGCCTTCAAATGCGGAATCGCGTCCGCAAACTTGTTCTGGAAAAACAGCAGGACGCCCAAATTCCCTTGCGCGTCCACATGCTCGGGCTCCGCGCGCACCGCCGCTTCCAGTTCCGGAATGGCCAGATCGGGCCGCCGCTGACGCAGAAATTCCTGCGCCTTCGCAAAATGTTCCGAAAATTGCTCCTGCTTCGTCTCAGCAGGCTTTGAAGACTGGGAAAAGCACGTTGCCGCTCCCAGCCACAAAATCAGCATAGCCAGCAGTGAACTCCGAGACCAGTTCAAAGAGCGGCGCGCCTCATCTTTGCGATCCATAAACTTCATTCACATCATAAAAGAAAGACAGAGACGGCGATGGTGCCGCCGTCTCTGCAAGGAGGAGAAACTACGTTAGGTCTAGAAGGTGATGCGGCCTTCCAACTGCATCGTCCTTCCGCCGACGCTGGTTCCGCTGATCTGCTGGGTGCCAACCTGGTTTCCATTTTCTGTCTTGTACCAGGTGTACGGAGCTCCCGCCGAACTCGCGCCAAACAGAGTTCCGGTTGGTTGCGAGAAGCTGGCATGGTTAAAGACGTTGGTGGCTTCAGCACGGAAACCGAAGTTGACGTTTTCCCATATCCTGAACGTTTTGCCAGCGGCCATGTTGAACTGCGCCATACCGGGTCCATACAGGCTGTTCCTTCTCACGTTGCCAAAGGTCCCATCAGCGGGTCGCGTAAAGGCGGCCGGGTTGTACCACTGGTTGATGCATCCGACTCCGGGGCCGGAACCTGCCTCGCAGCGCGTGGATTGATGCTTTGCCTTCCAGCTTACGCCGGGGTTCCAGTTCGGCAGCATCGATCCCGCGTGCTGATAGTTCGCCTGGTTCGAAAACACGCTGAAGGGTTGACCGGATTGCAGGACCGCCGTTCCGGAGACCTGCCATCCGCCCACCAATTCGTCCACCAGCATACTGCTGTTCAGGAACGTTCTGCCCCTCCCGAACGGCAGGTCGTACACCACGTACCCCTTAACGGCGTGGCGCACGTCGAAGTTCGAGTTGCTGTAGTTCGCCTCTGGATTATTGGCGGCCTGCCAGTTGGTCGGACCGCTGCGGCTGCCCCATCCTGACGAGTCCTGGTCGTCCAAAAAGTGCGACCATACATAACTGCCCGTGAAGCTCAACCCCGAAGAAAGCCGCTTGTTCACCGAAAGCTGGAGCGAGTTGTAGTTGGAAATACCGTTATTGGAACTCCCGGTGATTCCCTGGAAGTCAGGGTATGGCCGGTATGTTGGGCTATCGTTCGGGCCAAAATGCTCCTGCGGAATTGCGTTGAAATCAGTGTTGTACCGCAGATTGTAGCCATGGCTGCCAACATAAGAAAGGTTGGCAACCATGTTCGGGGTCACCTCCCGCTGGATTTCCAAGTTCCACTGCCAGATCTTCGGCACCGGGACATGGTACGGAGCGTAACTTACGCTTTGACCATTTTTCTTGGTCGGATCGGTCGAAGCGGCCGAATACGGCAGAGGAGTAGTCGTGCCATAGATACTTCCGTCCCCATCCAGCTTCACAATCGGAGTAATGCCATTAGTCTGGTCGGAATCGTTTCCGGAGCTGCTTGTCTCCGACCCCATGCCGCCGCCGTAGTTATCCAGACTCCAGTTATAGGCGTAGAGTCCGAAGCCGCCGCGCAGAGTGGTATTAGGCCTTGCAAGCCATGAAAAGCCCACGCGCGGGAGCCAGGTATTGTAGGTATTGGACATGAGCGAATCGCGCCCATTCGCCTTGGTTGTGCCGTACCAAAGCGCCCCATTTGTTCCCGCGGCCGAATTCTGGACCGTCGGGTCCCAAGTCGCTTCATTCCCATGAACCTCGCTCCAGCCGTGAGTAATCTGGTAGCGAAGCCCTAGGTTCAGCGTGAGATTGGGAGTCAGCTTCCAGTCATCCTGCACGAACACCTGCGGGCTCTTCAGTCGCGCGCCATACTCGGGCGAAACCGAGGCGCTCCAGTTATTTGAGAGACCCAGCAGGAAGTCCGCATACTCCAGACCCGTAGTGGAGTCAGGCGCCGCGATTCCCGTTACCGGGTCCACCTTCCACTGCTCGGTGTATGCGCCGGAGAACTGCATGGTCCCGGCATTGGTATTGCCCCACGCGGTCGAGTTGTCCTGGTAGGCGAGCAGCTCGCCGCCGAAGTGCAGAATGTGTTTGCCCCGGATCATCGTCACAACGTCCGAGGGATCAAATACATGCTCCTTGTAAACCGAGTTGCTGCTGGGCTGGATCCACGCATAAGGATAGTTGCGCGTGAACTGGATCGCCGGAAACGTGTCAGCCTTTGCGAACTGCCACCCAAGCTTCTGTGCATAACCTCCGCCCAGAGCAAGGTCCTGGAAGAAGTTGCCCTGCCACGTGTAGCCAAACCGCGCCTCGTTGATCGTGCTGCTGCTGATGTTCCAAACGTCGGTAATCTGGGCGTTATTGTTGTCCACATCGCCGGACTGGCAGCCGATAGGGCAGACCGAAACCGCGCTCGGATACATCACCGGCGTGTCGCTCTGCGTGTCCGACATGCTCAGGCGGTTATTTGACGTGATCTGATAATCCAACCGCCCGAAGAACTTCCGGTAAGGCGTGGACTGCGGCACGGAACTATAGAAGTTGCCCTGCTCCTGCCCATCGGCGCCGATGCTCCCAGGAACGAACTTGCCGCCGGCGATATGGTTGGAGGGCGTCGGATACCACTGCTCAAACTTCTGAGCCACGGAATCAATCATCGAGCCCGGAATTCCATTCGAGCCGTACTCCTCCTGGAACGACTTGCGGACCGGATATGGATTGCCCTTAACGTCGTACGCAATGGTCTGGGTGGTCGGATCGAAAATCTGCAACTGACCCGAGAAGTCGCCTCCCATCACCGCTTCGCTCGGAATATCGTTCGTGCTATTGCTGGCTGAGCCGTGGTCCACAATCTGGTCATAATCGAAGAAGAAGAACACCTTGTCCTTCTTGATCGGGCCGCCAACCGAAAACCCAAAGTCGTTGTAGCGCTTGAACGGCACCGTCGGCTGGCTCAAAAATCCAAAATTGTTCGCGTTCAACATGTCGTTCTGGAGATAGTCATACACCGAACCGTGGAAGCCGTTTGTGCCGCCCTTGCTGATCTGGTTGAAAATGATGCCGCCAATTCCGTACTGCGCGGAGAACGACGAGGTGCTGACCTGAAGCTCGCTGACCGTCTCAAAAATCGCGGGGTTGGCGTTCTGGCTGTGCGACAGCGTCGTTGACGCACCGTCCGCCAGAATGTTGCTGTACGGCAGGTTGCCGTTGATCGAGGCCACCTGGCCGGGATTGTTCGTTCCTTGGCTGCAATTGCTGCCCGTGCAGCCTGTCGCGCCCGGCAACAGAATAATGAAGTTCTCCCATGTTGGAGTGCCGGTCTGCGGCAGTTGCGCCATTGACTTGGCATTAAGCGTCGCCACCTGCTCGCCATTCTCCGTGTGCAGCAGCGGCACGTTGGTCGTCACCACCACCTTTTGGCTGATCTGACCTACATGAAGTTCGGCATTCAGCGTCGTGTAGCCAACCTCCAGCGTGATGGGGCCGCGCTCCAGGGTGTCAAATCCCTGCCGGGTAAAAGTGACCTGATAACTCCCGGCCACAATGGAGCCCGTGTCGTATACGCCTGCGCCGTTGGTGGTGAAGGTGCTCGCGACGCCTGTGCTCACGTTCTTCACCGTGACCGTCGCGCCGGGTATCACCGCGCCCGATGTGTCCGTCACCGTGCCCCGGATATCGCCCGCATTCACGCTCTGCGCAAAACATGCCCCGCTTCCGAATACCACCAGAAGGATGGGCAGAATCCATCGAGTTATTCGCGTCATTTGCTTCATACAGCCTCCAAAAATTCGTATCACCGCAAGTACATTCAACTTCTCCATCCGCAACTCATCCGGATGGGGCTTCTGTCGCGACCGCTACAACCAGGCCCCACGTGCGCGGCAACTCACTTGCATTAAGACAAACGGTTGCCTAGATAAATACAGAGCCTTTTGATTCGCGAAGTGGATTACACCATGTCGCCGTCATCGCTGTCAAGAACTATTCTGATGCGTTTTCCACAAGGCAATCGAATGTTTTCATCTCCGTTCCGGGTGGGCCGGCTATGGCCCTTATTACTTCCAACTCCCCGCAGAGACCGCGCCGCCTCGCCCAGAACACTGCACAATCGTTTGCTCCTACTGAAATTGGAACCAGTTCAGGTTGGCAATCCCGCTGCTCGAGCCTGTAAAGACGGCATACAGGTCATGCACCCCCGTCGCGCCGGACGCACTCCCCGTCACCGTCTGCCACGTCTGCCAGCCGCCCGTCACCGGCAGCGTTACCGTCGCAATCACCGGCCCGGTCGCGCTGTCCAGGTGGAACGCCACCGTCCCGCCCGCGCCCCCGCTCGCTTCCCGAACGCTGACCGCACTCACTCCTGTCCCGAAATCCACATTCTTGTACACGGCATAGGCATTCGACGCGATATAGCCGAGGTCATATTCGCCGGTTGTATCGCCGGTGGTCTCGGTCTCCAGTCCGCCTTCGCTGCTGTAGCTTGATCCCTGAATTTGCGCCGTGGCCGCTGTCGCCGGGACCACCCCACTCTGCGTTCCGCTCCAGCTAAATGTGGCCGCCGCCAGCGCGGGCAGAGTATAGGTGAACGCCTCGCCTCCCCACTGCACCTGGAACGTCTGGCTTGCGCTTGAATCGTTGAACGCCACCAGCGCCGTCGTACCGTCAGGATTCAGGAACGCGACGCTGGCAATCGCGGGCGTATTGCTGGAGTAGATTCGCACCGCCCCCGGCAGCACAAATTTGCTGTAATGACCCAGCGTGTAGTACTCAATGTCCTTCGTCACCGCCCCGGTCGAGCTGTTCACCGTCACAATGGGAGTGCAGGTGTTGCACCCGGCCAGCCCCGCATTTTGCGTCAGGTTCGGCCCAAGGTTCTCATCGAGCGCCAGGCTCCACTTCACATAGGCCTTCGCCGCATTCCGCATCACCTGCGTGATCTCCAGAAAGTCCGACGTGAACTGGTCGCTTACCCACGTCCCACCCGAGTGCTCCGTCATCCACGCGCCCTTCGTTGGGAAGGCGTTCTGCACAAGCTGCTGCGCGCCCGGAGCGCCTCCGTACCCGTGCCACGCCGTGCCCGCCACCTGGCTCGAAGCCAGAATCGTAGGGTCGCTCAGCACGGTGTCCGGAAACGATGGCGTGTCCCAGTTGTGGTCATACACCTGCACTTTGGTCGAAAGCCCGGCCCCTGTCAGCGCGGGAAGCATAGAGTCCCGCAGCACCGTCAGTTGGGTCGTTGCATTCATCAACATGCTCGGATAAGCGGTCGTATTGTTCAGCGGCTCATTTTCGACCGAAATGTAATCAATCGGGACGCCCGCCGCCTGGTAGGCCTGAATGTATTTCACAAAGTAATTTGCGAACGCCGTGTAGTCCGCCGGAAGCAGGCTCCCGCCCATCATCGTGCCCGTGCTCTTCATCCATCCCGGAGGGCTCCACGGATTCGCCATGATCTTCATCTGCGGATTCAACTGCTTCGCCGCCTCGATCAGCGGCAATATATAGGACTGGTCGTGCGCAATGGAAAACCCGCTCAGCGTCGGGTCCGTCGTCCCGGCCGGCTGGTCATCGAAAGAATAGACCGAGCGCGCGATGTCCGATGCCCCCATCGGGACCCGCATAAAGCTCAGACCAATGCCCCCGCCCTGCCGCGAAGGAAGGTTGCTGCGTGTAAACAGATCATTGAGCGTCGCCGTCAGCGCCGACGGCTGCGCCACGTCTTCCAGCAGATACGCCGCCGAATCCGTGAACGCCGCCCCGAACCCCTCCACCGTCTGATACTGCTGTGCGGCATCAACCACAATGGTGTTCGTGCCCGCATCCGCGGTATTCGCGGAAAAACTCACGCTGGGCTGGGGGCTCATCAGAAACGAGCGGTCGTGCGTGCTCATTACCACGTAGGCCGTTGTGATTGGTCCCGGAAAGCTGTATGCCCCCGTCGCCACCGCGCTGTTGGCGTATCCGGATGCCACCGCCACAGCCTTGAAGGTCGTGTTTGAAGAGACCCATATCTGCCCCGAGTACAGCGCCGACGAACTGGTCGGAGTCGAGCCGTCGGTCGTGTAATAAATCGACGCCCCGGTCGTCGCATCCGCCATCGTCACGTTCTGGTTCGAGGTGTACTGCCCCGGCGTGGGAGAAAACGTAGGCGTCGCCGCCACGGGCAAACTGATCGTGAACGTGCCGCTCGCCACTCCGCTGTCCGAGTGGCCCGCTGCCGTCGCCATCGCCTTGATGGTCACGGTTGCCGCCACCGCGATTGGCGTCGAATACGTCGCCGAGCTTGCCGTTGGCGCCGAGCCGTCGGTCGTATAGTGAATCCCCGCCCCCGCCGT
Organism: Acidobacteriaceae bacterium; assembly: GCA_025934135.1. Classification (GTDB taxonomy): domain Bacteria; phylum Acidobacteriota; class Terriglobia; order Terriglobales; family Acidobacteriaceae; genus Silvibacterium. The sequence goes on from JAICYR010000040.1 coordinate 10,724, forward strand.
CGTGTCCGCCAGCGTCACGGTCTGCGCCGAAGTAAATGTTCCCGCCGCCGGAGAAAACGTCGGCGTGGCTGTGGTTGGTTCTACAGGTGGAGGCTGCGTCCCGGTGGACCCTCCGCCCCCGCAGCCGCTCAACCCCACCGCCGCCGCCAGGACGGCAATCGCAATCCCTCTTCGCATAGCTCCCCCGAAATTTGAAGCAATCGTTTGTTTAAAATTGAAAATAGAATGTAGCCAGTCCGCCGGAACATTACATCTATTCACGTCTTTCACTGTCAAGGGATTTCTTGGGGATTAACCTTTAGACAAACGTTGGTTTAACTGGAACAGCTTGAAACCCGAAAAACTTCGGGCGACTCAAGCCTGGTTTTGGCTTGAGTGGGGAAGAGGCGTCCTCGCCGCCCCCACGCCAAATGCGCTCACCAGAATCATTAGCAGCGCCGCGCCGCAGGGAGCCAGCAATCCATAGCGCAGCGAGCCAAAATGGTCCGACAGCACTCCCGTCAACCATGGAAAAATCATGGAGCCCAGCCCCGATACGGCCAGCACCCAGCCCTCGGGGGAACGCTCCAAAAGGTATGACAAAACCAACGGAAACAACGGCCCGATTCCCAGACCGGCCAGCGCCGCGGCCAGATCAATCACAAGCCGGTGAGGGCCGGCAATGAGCGCCGCAAGCGCAATCGCCACGGCCAGCAGCGATAGCCACAACGTCTGCTTCCTGCCAAGCTTCGCCAGCAGCCGCGTGGACGCGATCAGCCGGCTGCACACAACGCCCAGCATGAACAGCGCCGTGGCAATGGCTCCCCCGCCAAACTCCAATGGCGATGCTCGATGCGAATACGTGGTGAGCCATTCATACAGCGCTGTCTCCGCGCCCACGGCGCACACCGCCAACACAAGAAGAGGCACAAGCGATAGCAGACTGGCGAAGCGCCCTCCCGGCACCCCCGTTTTGCCCCGCGCCGTGCCCGCCGCCACGCTCGGCTCCTGCCGCTCGCGGAAAACCACCCACAGAAACATCAGCAGAAACAGCCCCGCAAAGGTAAAAAACATCAGCCGCAGGTCGTCCCCGCGCAAAAACGGAGCCAGCCCCAGCGGCGCAAGCATGGCCCCGAAAGACCACTCGAAATTCAGCCGCTCCAGCTTTGCCGCGCGCTCATCTCCGGCGCGGTCGGAGACCAGTAGGTTCGTCGAGGTCATGGCCATGCCCAGCCCCAGCCCGAACGCAAAGAATGTGACAAAAAGCGACTCCCGCCCCGCAAAAGCCAGCGCGCACGCGCTCGCCACCAGCAGGCCGTATCCCGCTGCCATGGATCGCACTCGGTTCCTGCCGGAAAAAATCGCGCCCAGCGAAGACCCCAGAAACTGCACGAAAAATAGCAGCCCCGCCTGGTCGTCCCGCAGCCCCCATTTTTGCGAAACCACCGGCAGCAGCACGCCCAGCATGATGGTGCCCGCGCCTGTCAACGCGAAGCCTGCGCCCAGCGCCAGACTGGACGCCACTCCCGTCCCGGCACGGCGCTCCGCCGCCGCTGTTTCCGTCGTACCGCTCACTGCCGTTGACTCGCCTCTCCGGCCTGCACCTTCTGGTTGAACTGCTGGCTCTGCCCGCGGGGAATGGTCAGGCTCTTCCATTGCGTTCCCTGAAAATGCTTCGCCAGCATCACGATTTGCCCGCAGTGGTAGCTCAGGTGCGCCACCTGCCGATTGATGGCCTGCATCACCGAGTGCGCCTCGCCACGAATCGTCACCGTGCGCGCCAGGTCCGCGTCCGTCAATCCATCCAATGCGGCAAAGAGCGCTGCCCAGCCGCGCTCCCACGCCGCCAGCAGTTCCTCCCGGCTCGCCGCGGGCTCCTCAAATTCGCCATCGCGGTTGCGCGTGGGCTTCTCGCCATCCGACGTCAAAAAGTCCGTCCACCGCGACACCATATTGCCCGCCATGTGCTTCATCACAATCGCAATTGAATTCATCTCCGGGTCGAGCGTTCGCGTCAGGTCTGCATCGGAAACCTGCGCCACCGCGCGCTCAGCCAGCTTCTTGTAATAGTTGAAAATCGCGAGCGCGTCATCAATATAAGAGGTCGTGTATACCAGCGGCATGGATAGAGTTTAGTCCAGACCGGCTCCCTCTGGCTTCAACGTCCGGGAGCTTTCAGTCCTTCTGTTGCCGCGGGTACAACTCCGTCGAACCATCAGCCATCTGCCATAATGATTGTGTGCGCCGTATGTTGGCCATTTCGCTGCTGATGCTGTTCATGCTGCCCTTCGCGATGCCGCTTTTTGGGGCCACCGCGGACCAGGCCGGCGTGCCCGTATGCTGCCGCAGAAACGGCAGCCATCACTGCATGATGGCCTCGCATAGCTCGACCCGCGCCATCGGCCAAAAGTGCCCTTACCATATCTTCCCGCCGGCGGTAATGGTCGTGCCTACGTTCGCGCCCTCCACCGCCGCATCCGTTTTTGCGGGCGTGGTCCGGCATCCGGTCGTCACCCCGCAGGTGGAGGCCCGGCAGCGCGTCTCCTTTGACCGCACCCGCCAGAAGCGCGGCCCTCCCGCCTCATCCATTTAGTGCTCAACTTTATGAGCGATGCCGGCCCGCATCCGCTCCCATTTCGTAACCTCTTCTGATACGAATTCGCTGTGCTGGCTGCACGGCGAGGAGGCTTTGTTTTGAGTTCAAGATTCGCAGCCGTCGTCTGCCTGCTTTGCTTAGTCTTTTGCCTGTGTTCTGCCCCGCCCGCCCGCGCCACCGTCTTCGGAAAAGTCCAGGGCATCGTCCACGATCCTCACCACCGCCCCATTGAAACTGCCCACGTCACGCTGCACGCCGCGCGCTCCGCCTTTGCCCAGACCACTTCCACCAATCAGGACGGCGAATTTACCTTCACTTCAGTCCCGCTCGGTGAATACCTCGTCACCATCACCGCTCCGGGGTTCGCCGCGCTGAACCAGCGGATCATCGTGGCGTCCGGCTCGTCCGACGTCCTCCACTTCCAGCTTCCCATTGCCGCCGTTGAGCAGTCCGCGCATGTTACCGCGCGGCCGCAAACCACCAATCCCGACTCCGCCACTCCCTCCACCCTTGTCAGCCGCGAGGAAATCGCCCGCACACCGGGCGCCGACCAGACCAACAGCCTCGCCATGATTACCGACTACGTCCCCGGCTCCTACATCACGCACGACATGCTGCACGTTCGCGGAGGCCACCAGGTAAGCTGGCTCATCGACGGCGTCTCGCTGCCCAACACCAACATCGGCAGCAACATCGCTCCGCAAATCGACCCCAAAGACATCGACTACCTCGAAACCCAGCGCGGCAGCTACGGCGCCGAACTCGGCGACCGCACCTACGCTGTCTTCGACGTGGTGCCCCGCAGCGGATTCGAGCGCGACCGCGAGGGCGAGCTCGTCACAACTTTCGGCAACTTCTACCAGACTAACGACCAGCTAAGCCTCGGCGACCACTCCGAGAAATTCGCCTGGTACGTGAGCCTCAACGGCAACCGCAGCAACTACGGCCTGCAAGCGCCCACCGAAAATCCCGTCCACAACGCGGAAAACGGCTACGGCGGCTTCGCATCCCTGATCTACAATCTTGACGCAGACAACCAGTTTCGCCTCACCGCGCAATCGCGCGCCGACTACTACCAGATTCCCTACGATCCCGACCCCACCAGTTGGCAGAACCAGCTTTACGACTCCAGCGGACTCCGCGATGGCCAGCACGAGACCGACACCTACGCCATCCTCTCTTGGATCCACACCTTCAGCGAATCCACCATGCTCCAGGTTTCGCCCTTCTATCATTTCAATAGCGCGAAGTACGAGCCGCATCCGGACGACTTCCCCAACGCGACCACCTCTGATCAGACCGGCAACTACGCCGGCCTGCAGGCCTCCTTCACAACCACGCTTGCGAAAAACTCCATCTCCGCCGGCGTTTATGGATACGGCCAGCATGAATCCGACCTCTTCGCCGTCCGCTTCAACGACGGTAGCTATCCAAACTTTTCCCAGAACCAGAACCTAGCCGGAGGAATCGAAGAGACCTTTATTGAAGACAAGTACAAGCCCGCATCGTGGCTCACGTTAATCGGCGGCTTCCGCCAGACGCACTTTCAAGGAGGAATCAGTGAGGACGCGATCTACCCGCGCCTCGGCGCCGCCATCCAGATTCCCAAACTCAATTGGGTCTTACGCGCCTTCTACGGACACTCCTACCAGCCGCCGCCGCTCACTGGCCTTTCCGGTCCGGCGCTGGCCTTCGCCAACGGTGCCAACACCACCTTTGTCCCTTTGCGCGGCGAGCGCGATGAGGAACACCAGTTCGGCGTGCAGATTCCCTTCCACGGATGGCTGATCGACGCCGACACTTTCCAGACCCGCGCCAACAATTTCCTCGACCACAGCAACATCGGCGAGTCAAGCATCTTTGTCCCCGTCACCATTGAAGGCGCGCTCATTCAGGGCTGGGAAACCACACTCACCTCGCCGCGTGCCTGGCGCTTCGGCCAGTTCCATCTTGCCTACTCCAACCAGATCGCGAAGCAGCGCGGCCCCATTACCGGCGGGCTCATCTGCCTCTCGCCCGATGCTTCCGAGGAATGCGCGCCCGAACCCGGCTACTCGCCGCTCGATCACGATCAGCGCAATACTCTGAACGTCGGCATGAACAGCAATCTGCCCTGGCACAGCTACGGCGGATTCAACATCTATTACGGCTCCGGCTTCGCCAACGGATTCACCGACCCTCCGTCTCCTTATACCGGCGACTATCTGCCCGCACACACCACGGCCAGCCTTGCCATCGGCAAAAACTTCGGCGAGAAGCTTACTCTCGCCGTCAACGCGCTCAACGTCTCCAACACCCGCGTGCTGCTCGACAACAGCCTCACCTTCGGCGGGTTCCACTACAACGCTCCCCGGCAGATTTACGCCGAGCTTCGCTATCGTTTCCACTTCTGATTTGTTCCCATTTCCCCTCGCGCCTGAGATTACCTGGGTGCGGCGCATTTCCGGTTTTTTCGGGTCTCTTAGGGTTTTCTCCGGTTACTTCACAGTTTTCGCTTGACAAGAAAGTAACTATAGATGCACCCTCAAAATTAGCAAATCGAAATCGCCATTGTGTTTTCTGATTTCTTTTGCTGGGAGAGCCCTGCTCTGGCGCTCCGTAAGCATGAACATGGCAACTAATCTGGCAACTATCGAGGCGCGTGAAGTTCTCCGGTGCGAGCATTGCAGTCTTGTGCAGTTTCGTACAAGCAACTCGCTCTGCCGCCGGTGCCACAAGCCACTGGAAATTGAAGAGCCGGAACCGATGCAGCCGGAGCTGGTCGCTCCCGCTCCCGAGTCCGCCGACGAAGGCATCAACGTGGCCCGTGCCGTGCGTGAGATTCGCGCGTCGCGCAGCCTCAGCCAGCGCCAGCTTGCCGAGCGCATGAACGTCCCCCGCACCTACATTTCGAAAATTGAGAATGGCAAGGCTGTCCCCACGCTCGGTTCGCTCGAACGCCTCGCCACCGCACTCGCCGTCGATATCTGCGTCCTGCTCCGCGATGCCCGCAGCCGCAAACGCGCCGAGATTCACGCCATCACAGCCGATCCGTTCCTTGCGGAAATCGCCTCCATGGTCGCAAAGCTCGATGGTCTGCAGCGCGCCATGTTCCTGAACCACGTTCGGGAAATGGCCTCAGGCCGCGTCCGCCGCATGGCCTGAGGGCCATCCGGCGCAACCACTGCCCTCCCCCGTCGCATCGCAATGGGTGTGTCCGTGCCCATTGAAAGCCGTCACCCCTCATGCAGCGATTCGACCCAGCAAAAGACTCGCCGGCCAATCTCTACAAGCTCATGATCGGCATGGTCGTGCCGCGCCCCATCGCGTTTGTCTCCAGCCTCGACGCGGGCGGCACGCGCAACCTTGCTCCGTTCAGCTTCTTTATGGCCTGCTCCGCCGACCCGCCCGTTGTCTGCTTCGTCACCGCGCATCGGCCCGGCCCGCGCCCGTCCAAGGACACCCTCACCAACATCCTCGCCACTCGGGAATTCGTCGTGAACATCGTTTCTGAGGAGTTCGCCGAAAAGATGAACGCTGCCTCCGCCTCGGTCCCGCCCGCAGTCGATGAATTCACCCTCTCCGGACTTACGCCCTTGCCCAGCGAAATTGTGCGGCCGCCGCGCGTCGCCGAAAGTCACGCCCAAATGGAGTGCCGGCTCCGCCAGACTGTGCCAATCTCGAACGAGTCCGGCGACACCAACACCGTGATCTTCGGCGATGTGCTTTGTTTCCATGTCGATGAGGCCGTCCTTCTAGAAGGCGGAGGCGGCTACAAGATTGATCCCGAAAAACTGCGGGCCATCGGACGCATGGGCGGCCCTACTTACACCCGGACCCGCGATCGCTTCGATATGGTTCGCCCCAAATAACCCGCGCCAGCCGCGCATTGCGACTGTCCGCCTCACCGTGCTACGGTCGAAATAGTCATGCCGTTGTCCCTCAATTTCAGCCGCGTCCACGAACTCCCGCCGGACGAGTTGGCCGTCTACCGCCGCCTCGATCCCGCTCGCCTGCCCCGCCACGTCGCCATCATTATGGACGGCAATGGGCGCTGGGCCGGGAAGCGCCGCCTTAAGCGCTTCCTCGGCCACCAGCAGGGCGCTGAATCCGTGCAGTACGTGGTTGAAACCGCCTCGCGCATCGGCCTTCCGTGGCTCACGCTTTACGCATTTTCGCTGGAAAACAACCTCAAGCGGCCCAAGGCTGAAGTCACCTTTCTCATGCGCCTGCTCCGCACCTATCTCACCAATAACGTGCAGCGCATGAACGACAACAACGTCCGCATCCAGTACATCGGGCGCACCCACGAGCTTGAGGACGACGTCCGCGAGCGCATGGACTGGGCCGCCGAAGCCACTCGGCACAATACCGGCACCGTCCTCACGCTCGCCCTCAACTATGGCGCGCGCTCCGAGTTGCTCGACGCCTTCAAGTCGCTCCACGCTGAAATCAATCGCAACGACCTGCGCCTGGAAGACGTCACCGAGCAGGACATCCAGCGGCATCTCTACACCGCGCACATGCCCGACCCCGATTTGCTTATCCGCACCTCCGGCGAGATGCGAATCTCCAACTATCTGCTGTGGCAAATCGCTTATGCGGAAATCTTTGTTACCGAGCGCCTCTGGCCCGACTTCCGCGGCATTCATATGCTTGAGGCCATCGAGGACTACCAGCGCCGCGAGCGCCGATACGGCGGGCTAAGCGACGGCACCGAATCCGATGACATCGCTTCGCTCCCAGCCAATCAGACCACTTTAGTCCCATGATTCAGGAGAATAATCTGGCTGCCTCACATCTCGAAGAGATGTGGGAAAGCTAACTTGTGTCCGTGCCGGAGCTAGGTCGCGCTCCGCTCCACATTGACCGCATTCAGGCCCTTGGGCCCCTGCTGACACTCGAACATCACTCCCTCGCCCTCATCCAGAGTCTTAAAGCCCGAGTCCTGGATTGACGAGAAGTGTACAAACACGTCCTCGCCTGTCGAGCGCTGAATAAATCCATATCCCTTGGCCCCATTGAACCACTTCACAATACCTCTCTCTTTCATCTAATGCTCCTCTGCATCGTCCCAGTCTGGCCTCACGCGCACATTTTCTGCATCGAAAATGCGACATCAATTTGTCGCAGGAAATGCGTCTATAAGCAAGCGAAATCTTACTACTTAAACCGTTTATTTCGGTGTTACCAAAGGCCACTGTCCAAAAGTTATCTCTCGCGGTTACATCCGTACTCCATCCTCATCGCGATGGCTTTTCTCACCGTTCACCGCCCGCTGTAGGACAATGGAAGAAGAAGCTCCTCATGACTCCAACCGTCACAGCCAAGGGCGCAGCGGAAGCCCCGGCCTCAAATCCGGCCTTGGCCAGGGCCGCCGCTCTGCCTGTGAAAAGTCCCGTCCCGCCCAAACCATCCGCTCCCAGATGGTGGCCGCAGATCGTTTCTCTCGCCCGCTATCTCACAGAGACCGAGGTCCACACTTACGCTTTCAGCGTCGCCGCCAATGTCATCCTCTCGCTCTTCCCATTCATCGTCCTCACCTGGACCATCGAGCGTCATCTCTTCCACTCGCCCCACATGGAAGCCATCCTCGCCGACATGCTGCGCTACTTCCTGCCCGCCCATCAGGACTTCGTGGTTCGCAACATGGCCCTGCTCGCCCACGTGCGCGGGCGCGTGCAGATCATCTCCATCGTCACCCTGCTCATCTCCTCCACCGGAGTTTTCCTGCCCCTCGAAGTCGCGCTCAACCGCGTCTGGAAGGTGTCGCAAAACCGCTCCTATCTGCGCAACCAGATTCTCTCCCTTGGACTCGCCTTCACCGTCGGCGTGCTCGCCCTGCTTTCCATTGCCTTCACCGCCGCACAAACTCGCCTCATTGAGGCGCTCTTCTTCGGACGCGAGAACTTCGTCTCCACCCTGCTTGCCGACTCGGTCCTGCGCATCTCCGCCGCCGTTCTCAGCATTTCAATTTTCTTTCTCATCTATTGGATCCTGCCCAACCGCAAGCTCCCCGTCCGCGCCGTTCTGCCCACCGCCATCGTCGCCGGGCTCCTTTGGGAAGCCGCAAAGACCCTCTACGTCCTCGTCCTTCCCTGGCTCAAACTCGATGCCGCCTACGGCCCGTTTTCCGTCTCCGTGGGACTCATGATCTGGGCCTTTCTCACCGGACTCATCCTTCTCGCCGGTGCCCACTTTTCCGCCAACCGCTATGCCCTGCGCCTTGCGCGTGAGCTGCCCGCCTCTTAGCTGACAGCTTTCCTGCTGCCCGCTTCTTCGCTGTCTGCTTTATCAGCTAAACTCAACCCAGCTATGGGGCGACTTCGCAATTTCGAGGCTGGCGTCTTCCGGCGGCTGCGCCGCGATCCACCAGCGGGGAAAATCCATCGCATCGCCTTCTGGCTTTTTATCGCCTATCTGGTTTTCCTCGCCGCGCGATTGCTCCCCGGAGCGGCGGGCACGTTCTTCCGCGGCGTCGATGACCTCGTCCTTCTTGTCCTCATCGGCTTCTGCATCCCGCTCTTCTGGCAATGGATGATGGGCCGCGTCCTCTGGAAGGTCCGCAACCGGCTCGTCGTTACCTATCTGCTCATGGGACTCGCGCCCGTTGTACTCTTCGTCGCGCTCGCGCTCATCCTTCTCTACGTCTTTTCCGGACAATTCGCGATCTTCGCGGCCAACGGCGTCATCGAAACGGAGAGGGCCCACATTGTCTCCGCGAACCGTTCTCTTGCCGTCCATGCCGGCCACATCCTCACGGCCAATCCCAAGGCCGCATCCCTGACGCTTCCCGATCTGGAAGACATTTCGCCTACCCGCCAGCGACCCTCTATTGGTTTCGCCGCTTTCAAAAACGGCACGCCCCTCGCGCTTGTCCCGGCGCAGTTCCACGACACCTCCATCAAGCAGCCTCCCACATGGATGTACGGCAGCTTCAGCGGAGTCGTCGCCGATCGGGCCGCGCTCTACCTGCGGGCGGTGTACACCCAGAAGATTGGCCCCAACACCATCATCGCCATCACCAATCTGCCCTTCCGCAAAGACAGCGTGGACCGCATCGCCCAGGGACTCGGAGTTGTCGCCATCACCTCCGGCCTTACGTCCGATGATGAGAACGCGCCAACGCGCGTCACCTTCACGCCGCCTTCACGGAACGTGGTCAACATTCAGGTCAATGACAAGTCCGGATTCGCGATCGAAGGCGGCGTCCTGCCGCCCAAACAGCATTTCTACGATGTCCCCGTCACCTTCATCGCTCCCCTCGAAACGCTCGACTGGCAAACCGGCAACCACCTCGCCACTTACATTCAGGTAAGCTCGCGTCCTTCTCTTCTCTACCGGCGGCTCTTCATCACCTCCCTCAGCACCGGAGCGTGGCTGCGAGACGTGCTCATCAGCATCGCCGTCTTCTTCGGATTGCTTGAACTGATCGCCTTCCTGCTCGCCGTCCGCCTCAACCGCACCATCACCAAATCTATCCGCGATCTCTACCACGCCACCGAGGCCATCGATCACGGAGACTTCACCCACCGTATCCGCGTTGCCCGCAAAGACCAGCTCGCCGCGCTCAGCCGATCGTTCAACTCCATGACCGCCTCGCTCGGCCGCTTGCTCGAAGAGCAGCGCGAAAAAGAACGCCTCCAGAACGAGCTTTCCATCGCGCAGGAGGTCCAGGCCAACCTCTTTCCGCAGGCCAACATCAGCCTGCCCATGCTGGAGCTGCACGGCGCCTGCTATCCCGCCCGCACCGTCAGCGGAGATTATTACGACTTCCTCCTCTTCGGTGATATCGGCCTCGAAATCGCTCTGGGCGACATCAGCGGCAAGGGAATCTCAGCCGCATTGCTCATGGCCACCCTCCACTCCGCGGTCCGCGCCTACCGCTTCGCTGGAGGAGAACTGATGATGGCCGGAGACTTCGCCGCCGCCGGGCGCAACTTTTCCGGTCGAGAGAATTCTGACTGCGGCGACATGTTCGAGGAACCGGCGAGGATCCTCGCCCTGCTCAATCGGCATCTCTACCGCAGCACTCAGCCGGAAAAATACGCGACCCTCTTTCTCGCCCACTATGACGGCGCGTCCAGCCGCCTCACCTACTCCACCGGAGGTCAGCTTCCTCCGCTGCTGCTGCGCGCAGACGACTCCGTGACCCGCCTTGATTGCGGCGGCACGGTTGTTGGTTTAATGGACAACGTGAGCTACGAGCAGGGCATCGAGCGGCTCTCCCCCGGAGACATCCTCATCGCTTACAGCGACGGAGTCACGGAACCGGAAAATGAGTTCGGCGAATTTGGCGAAGACCGCCTTCTTGAGGTCGTCCGCCGCCACCGTCATCTGCCGCTTGAGGCCATCTCCGAGCAGGTAATGCAATCGCTGCGAAGCTGGATCGGCGGCCAGGAGCAGCCCGACGACATCACTCTGGTCCTCGCCCGCCAACGCTGATTCGTCACTCGTCCCGTTACTTATAAAACAATGGGTTTACTTTACCGTTGCGTTGATCGCGGACTCCCATTTCTGCCCTGAAGTGTTGGTAGAAACCACGGCGAAGCGGTGCGTGCCCACGGCCAGGCTCACAGATGTGTTAAGGGTCTTGCTGGCGGTCGTGTACTTCTTTACTCCGTCGATCCAAAGCTGCATGCTGCCGATGGTTCCGGTGATCGTTGCGGCGGCCTGCACCTGCACGGGCGAGGCGACGGTCGATCCGCTGGCCGGAGCGCAGATGTGAACGCCAGCCGACGACGGCGCGCTGCAAGCCCCAACCGTGAAGCTGAACACGGTTGCTTGATGCCGATTGTCGATGCCGGTTGCAAACATCACGCCCCGGTGAGAACCGGCCGCGAGCGTTTCGCTGAAATTTAACCAGGCATACGGTCCCCAGGTGTGGTGCTGCTCGGCGACCTTATTGCCGTCCACCCACAGCTCCATTTTTCGGAGCGGCACAAATGAGTTCGCCGAAGCTCTGAAGCCCACAGGAGAGAGAGCCGAGCTGCTGGGCGCGCATATCCTGATGCCCTCGCCGGCGCGCGGAAAGGCGCAGCCGCCCCAGTTGCCGCCTGCTGTTGTATTCAGGTCATCGGCTAAGATCGTTGAGGTATTCGTGTTCGCCAGCACAGCCAAAACGTCAGGCTTGGTGTCGGAATTGAAGTCGCCGACCACCAGGCTATAAACGCTTCCGGGCAATGCGCCGTACCGCTCGGTAAAGGTCCCTTCATCGGCTTCGGCAAAAAAGAACAGCAGTGCCTCGCTTTCCACCACCCCACTCGGTGCGCCCACTAGATCCATTCGGGTGTCGCCGTTAAAGTCTCCCATGTAGACCTTCGCAATTTGCGAGGGAATCGTCATCGTGTACTCATGGAAACTCCGGTCCGGCTGGCCATACAGCACTGCAAGTTCATCGCGGTCGAGGCCCGCGACCCCGAAAATATCCGTCCGCCCATCGCTGTTCAGGTCTCCCGCCGAGAAATCGAAATACCCGGCGAACGAATCAGAGCTTACCGTATCGGTAAAGTGTGAACCGCCATTGTTGTACAGCACATGCAACGCGCTGTAGCACTCACCCTTGTCGCAATCGAAGTCATCCAGGAAAGCGACGTCAGCCCGGCTGTCGCCGTCGAAATTTCCCACCGCCAGGCTGCTGTTGTCTACATGATGGTTCGCGGGAGACATATAGATGAGAATCGGATTCCCAAAGTTCCCCGCGCCGTCCCCCGACATCAGGTAAAGCGGTCCCGTGAAGTTTCCAGCCAGGGGATCAGGATAGGCATTTGCCACCAGGTCCAGCTTGCCGTCGCCGTTGAAATCCGCCGTAACGAATACAGATCCGAACTGCTGCCCGGCCGGCAGGGCCACCGTGATGATCTTGGGCGCCTGGAACGTGCCGTCGCCATTGCCCAGAAATAATCTGAGCCGATTGCCTCCGTCAGGATCGAGGATCAGATCGACTTTTCCATCGCCGTTGAAGTCACCGGAAACCATCCAGGTAACGGGGCCAGCAGCGACTTGCGTCGAAGAGACTGCAAAGGTATACACCACCGGGTTGCGGAACGAGCCATCTCCATTCGCCACCCTCACCGTAAAGGTAATCGTCGAATTGGTCCGGCTGCTGGTCAATGGGTTTAGGAACTGAATTAGATCTAAGATCCCATCGTTGTTCACGTCGACCGCATGGGGGTTGCTTGATAAGCGTTGGATAGAGGTTTGGGTCTTGAAAGTGGCGAGCGTCTGGCCGAAGCAAGTGGGAAGAAATGCAGCCAGCAGCATGCTGGCGCAAAATAGTTGGCGGAGAGTGGACATATCGTCCTCCTGGGGTGATGAGTAGGAGGGACGGAGTTTGTTGCCGGGTTGGACGGATCGCCGCTGCCGGTCATTGCCGTATTCATGCTATGAAGCCGCAGGTGAACGACATGGTAAAAGCAACGGGTTCAACGTGGGTGCCCCAGGTCCTCGATTTTGAGACTGGGTATAACGGCCGGAC
>JAICYR010000094.1 GCA_025934135.1 Acidobacteriaceae bacterium
ACGTCTTTCCAGAACGCGCCGGGAACGAACGGGATTCCATCCTCGTGGGCGAGCTTGTTGTATTCCTCGATGTAGGTGTCGCGGCGAACCACGCGGCCGGGCATGGGCCACTCGTTAATGCCGAGCTTCAGGACCATCCAGACGTGAACGAGCGCGAGCAGAAGCAGAAGCCCAGGGATGATGAACACGTGGAGCGCGAAGAAGCGGGTGAGCGTAGCCCCGGCGATGATAGGCCCGCCGAGCATAAATTTGACGAGCCCCTCGCCTATGAGCGGCACGCGGCCCATGATGGAGGCCCCGATGCCGAGTCCCCAATAAGCGTCCTGATCGAAGCGCAGCACCTGGCCGGTGAAGGCCATGCCGAGCGTGAGCAGCAGCAGGATGACGCCGATGATCCACGTCAGTTCACGCGGAAATTTATAGGAGCCGAACAGGAATACCTGGGCCATGTGGATGAGCACGATGGCGACCATGAAGTTCGATCCCCAACTGTGCATGGCGCGCAGGAACCACCCGAGCGGGAGCTGGTGGTTGAGGATGTTGAGGCTGTTCCACGCCTGGCTCGCCGAGGGAACGTAGACGATGGCCAGGAAGATTCCCGTCACCACCTGAAGAATCAGCAGCGTGAAGGCGGCGCTGCCGAAGACGTAGAACCAGCTCGCGGTGTTCTTCGGCACCGGGTGGAGGACCATGTCCTTGACCGGGCCTTCAAGTTGAAGGCGCCGCTCAAACCAGTTGTATGTGTTCTTCACCCAGCGCATGAGCCGCATCCTTTACTTCCGAACTCAGCGGGCATTTGCAGGCTGGCGCGGTTGGCGAGGGTTGGAGTTTGTCCGGCAAAAATGTGGAGTTGGTTTTTCACAATCTTGTAGTCGTATGTGAAGAGGCCGCGTTCCGGCGGGCCCGAGGCGCGTCCACCGTCGGCATAGTAGACGCCGCCGTGGCAGGGGCACATGAAAAGCTCGGACTGCGGGAACCAGCGGACCGGGCATCCCAGATGTGCGCAGTTGATGGCAAAGACCTGAAACTGAGACGGAGATACGTGCCGCACCCAGCAGGCGGTCTTGTCGGTTTCCCCGTCCCATGGGTGGCCGAAGGGATTCTGGTAGGTGGCCAGGCGGGTTTCGCCCACGGGGAATTGGCTGAGCGGTCCGAGCGAGACCCAGGAGTCGTAGAATTTTCTGCCGCGGATCGGCCCCACAAGGTAGCGCACAATCGGCGTCGCAATGGCCAGTCCGACCAGCGCATTGAAGCCGATGCCGATCTTGAGCAGCAGCCAGCGGCGCGAGACTACGCGCGGGTCGTCCTTTGTAATTTTTTGTTCCTCATGCACGATGTCGGTCATAGCTGTCCTCTACTGCGGATGTGGATAAGGCTGGCCCGGCGTAGCAATACGCTTCGAGGCGAGCCATGCGACCACGTCGGTGACTTCCTGATCGGTGAGCGCGCGTCCGGGCATATCGCCGCGCCAATCGGGCTGCCCAATATCGGGGCGACCGGCAACAATCAGAGTGCGAAGCATACGGTCGCTCGCCAGCGCGAGATAAGTCGGGTTGGCAATGTCTTCAGAAGGCTTTTGATGGCAGCGCGCGCATGCCGTCTGGTAAACCTGCTGCCCGCGGGCCGCGTCGCCTTTCAGCGTGGTCGTATAAGGCGGCGGGGTCTGGCCATTCAGCAAATTTGGCTTGCCCCATTTGCTCCGCATTCCTTTGACGAGAATGTCCACTTGCGCGTCGGTCAGAAACCCTCCGGCGGATTGCGCGAAGGCGGACATCTGGGTGCCGGGCTCGCCGTTGGCGATGATGTTTTTGAGCGAGGCGTCATCTGCCCAAGCCTGATAAACGGGATTGGCGAGGTCGAGCGAAACTCCGCTCTGGCCTTGATCGCCATGGCATCCGGCGCAGTTCTGGTTATAGAGAGTGTTGAAGCTGGTCACGGATTCGGGACGCGGGACTTCCACACCGGGCTTCGGCTCGCCGGGATACCGGCTGCACCCGGCGGTGGCCAGTAGGAGAAAGCAAGCTGCGAGAGTGGGATATTTCATGCCTTGTGGTCCTCTTCGTGGTCCTGATCATGTTCAAGACCGGGGGCCTCGATCCCCATTCGCAAAATGAAGGGCAGCGACTGCGGCGTTCGCTTCCGGCCCTGCCGCGAAACGACCCATCCGGCGACCAGTCCAAAGGTGACCTGTGAAACCAGGAACCATCCCCACGCGATGTTCTGGTCCAGGAACGGATTGACCGTGTTCAGGAAAGCGTGGATGACGCCAGTCCAGAGCACCGGGGCCAGGATGCCGCCGAGAATGATCGGATGGCGCGGCAGCATGGGAAGCATGGCTCCGTAGAGCAGGCCAACCAGAATGCTGACCACGGCCTGAATGACGCAGGCGATAAAAAGCCACTCCCAATGAAATTGGGTGATGTCCGCGATGGATGGATTGCGCCAGTTCGCGACTCCCGCGCCTCCGAGCAGGTTGACCGGCCACCAGATGCTGCCATGGCTCAGATAGCCGTAAATCAGAGCGGGAACAATCATGGCGATGCCGCCGGCGATGCCGCCCTTGATGCCGGAAAGGACGGGGAAGGTTTCCAGCGGGAAGTGCTCGCGATGATGTTCTTCAACAACCACCTGCTCCACATGGGGCCGTTCCGTTTCAATGGCAATTTCTTCCACGACGACGGGGACGCCCTCGTGCGCCTCGTGCGGCAGCACCTGACGGAACCATCCCACTGCGCCGCATAAGACGAGGACCACTCCCAGGGCGGTCACGCCGAGATTGGTGACGAGCCCCAGAACGCCAAGCGTCACGCCGAAGGCCATAATGATGGGCCACGCCGTTGGCGAGGGAAGTTGGATGGTCTCGATATGAGAGGCCGATTTGTGTTCTTCGCTCATATTTCCTATCGCCCCAGAATGTAAACCACCGTGAAGACGACGACCCACACGGCGTCCACAAAATGCCAGTACAGGGCCAGAACCTGAATGCGCTCGCAATGCTCTTCGCGGACCTTTCCGAGTAGCGTGAAGATCAGCACCGTGCTCAGCCCGATGATGCCAAAAAGCACGTGCGTGGCGTGCAGGCCGACCAGGGAGTAGAAAGTTGTTCCGAAAAGGTTGGTGCTGATGGTGAGGCCCTTCTCATAAATCAGCGTGTGCCACTCGAAGCCCGTGTCTATCAAAAAGATGACGCCAAGGGCCAGGGTGAGCGCCCAGAACGCCCCGAACAATTTGATCTTGTTGCGCTCCAGCGCGCGCTCGGCAAGCCAGATGACAAAGCTGCTGGAGAGCAGGCAGATGGTTCCGAAGACTGGAATCTCCAGCACCTGCTGCGGCGTCGGTCCATAGAGGCTCTTGCCGATGTAGAAAATGTAGGCTACGACAAAGATGGTGAAGATCGCGCACTCGCCGATGATGAGCGAGAACATGGCGACCCGTCCGCGCGAGGGAAGGTTCCACTCGCCGGTAGGCGCGGCATTGGGAACAATTGAGGTCGCGCTCATTCGTAGCTCCAGTCGGGGTCTTCGGGATGTTTCAGGTCCCAGAGGGGACGGCGGCTGCGCACTTCCGGCTCAACGGCGTAGTTGTAGACAGGCGGCGGGGAGGACGTGGACCACTCGAGGGTCCAGGCGTCCCACGGATCGTTGCCGGCCTCTTTGCCCTTGTAATAGGACCAGATCAGGTTGACGGCGAAGATCAGGACCGCAATGCCCTGAACCGCTCCGCCGAGCGAGACGATCATGTTGAGGTGCGCCCATCCGCGGCTGGCGTCGTAGTTATAGATGGAGCGCGGCATGCCCATCAGACCGACGAAATGCATGGTGTCAAACGTGACGTGGAAGCCGATGAGCATGAGCCAGAAGTGCCACTTGCCGAGTTTTTCGCTCATCATGCGGCCTGTGACCTTGGGGTACCAGTAGTAGAAGCCACCGAAGATCGCAAAGATGATGCTGCCAACCAACATGTAGTGGAAGTGCGCGATGACGAAGTAGGAATTGTGAAGCTGCCAGTCAAACGGCGCGATGGAAAGGATGATGCCCGTCAGTCCCGCAATCAGAAATTGAAAGAGGAATGCGGTGAGGAAAAGCATGGGAACCTTGAATCGAATCTTGCCGCCCCACATGGTCGCCAGCCAGTTGAAAATCTTGATGCCGGTTGGGACGCCGACCAGCTCAGTGGAGAGCACAAAGAAGGTGTTGTCGACTGACGTCATTCCGACGGTAAACATGTGGTGCGCCCAGACGCCGAGGCTGATAAAGGCGATACCGACGGAAGCGGCCACCATGGCGGGGTATCCGAAGATGGGCTTGCGCGAGAAGACGGGGATGACCTCATTGGCGATGGCGAAGGCCGGGAAGACGAGAACGTAAACCTCCGGGTGGCCGAATATCCAGAAGAAGTGCATCCAGACGACGGCGGAGCCGCCAGCCTGCGTGTCAAAGAAGTGGCCGCCGAGATAGCGGTCAATGGTGAGCATGACCTGCGCGGCGGTGAGCGGCGTAATGGTGATAAGCAGCAGTCCGCTGACCACCAGCATGAGCCAGGCGAACAGGGGCATCCGGAGCAATGTCATGCCCTTGCAGCGCATCGAGAGGACGGTGGCGATGATGTTGATGGCCCCGCCCAGTGTGCCGATTCCGGTCACGATAAGGGACAGCGCCCAGTAGTCCACGCCGTGGCCGGGCGAAAAGGCGCGCGAGGTCAGCGGTGCATAGGCCCACCAGGTCACGTCGGGAGCATTGCCCACACCGTAAAGTCCGCTGCCGCCGATGAAGCTGTAATACAGCATGGCGCCGCCAAATGCGGTGAGCCAGAAGCTGAAAGCGTTGAGGCGCGGAAAGGCCATGTCGCGCGCGCCGATTTGCAGCGGGACGATGTAGTTGGCGAACCCGAACAGAAATGGCATGCCCATGAGAAATACCATGGTTGTGCCGTGCATAGTGAACAGGCGGTTGTAGGTATCCGGCGACAGAAAATGGCTGTCCGGTGTGGCCAGTTGAATCCGGAGGGCGAGCGCTTCGGCTCCGCCGACCAGCAGAAAGATGATCGAAAACCATATGTAGAGAAGGCCGATCCTCTTGTGGTCCACGGTCGTGACCCACTCGTGCATCCACTCAAGGAATGTCTTCCTCGCCACTCGCGGGGGCGTGAGGTCGAGCGTGCCTCCAATTGGAAAAGTTTGGTCTGCCATCGCTCCTCTATTTCAGCGTCATTAAGTAGTCGGTCAATTGATCGAGCTGCTGGTCGCTCAGCTTCATGGCCGGCATCAGTACGCCTGGCTTCATACTGTCCGGCTCTTCAATCCACTGCCGCAGAGTCTGCCTGTTCAGCGGCACCGCGCCCGAGGCAATGGTGTCGCGACTCATCAGATGCGTAAGATCAGGTCCGAAACGTCCGGTGGCCGCCGTGCCGCGAATGGTGTGGCAGTTCATGCAGGCTTCGGTTTCAAAGATGCGGCGGCCTTCCGCCACAGCCGGGTCCTGCACGCCGGGCTTCTGCTCGTTCTTCACCCACGCTGCAAACTGCTCCGGCGTGTCCACGTAGACGCGCAGCAGCATCTTGGCGTGTTCCACGCCGCAGAACTGCGCGCATTGTCCGACATAGAGGCCGGGCTGCTGTGGATCGATCCAGGTGAGGTTGCTATGGTTCGGAATCACATCGGTCTTGCCGGCAAGCTGCGGAACCCAGAAGCTGTGTACCACATCGGCGGAAAGCAGCTTGAGATAAGTGGGCCGAGGTTGTTCATGATTGCTGAGCGGGACGTGCAGTTCGTTGGCTGTTACGATTCCCAGCTTGGGATAGCGAAACTCCCACCAGAACTGGTGGCCGACAACGGTGACGCTCAACGCCGAGGGCGGCTTGGGCGCATCCTGAATGGCGAAGATCATGCGCGCAGTCGTGAGAAAGAGGACAACGACGATCAGGATTGGAATGACGGTCCACGCGAGCTCGATCTGGTTGCTGCCGTAAATCTGAGCCGGTTCGCGCTTGTCGTTGGGGTCGCGGTCGCGAAAACGGATGACGGCATAGGTGATGAGTCCGCCGACAACGACAAAAATCCCCGCGACAACGGAAAGAACAAAGTACGCGAGGTGGGAAATATCAGTGGCCGGTGTGGAAGCCGGCGCGAAGATGCTGGGTGTGGCCTGAGGCCCGGCCGCGAAGGCGCGGCAGGAAAACAGAAGAAGCGAGAGAGTTGCGATTCCTGTTCTGCGTGACGCCCGCAACCATTCCCGATTCATAAATGTCCTTTCCCGGGAACAGCGTTCCAGCGTTTTGGGTGATTGACAAGTGCCAATGAGGCGAAACGAAATCATAGTTTATCAGGGTTTGGCGCACATGTGTTTGCGCGCGACCCGCGCGAACAATGGATGTGTGATGCACAAACACTCATGCGCAAGTACGCCCGACAGCAGATTACAAGCGAAAGAGATCGCCGCACCGTGACTTACATCACAGTGATGATTCGCGCCGCATGCGCGAGGCCGCTGGCGGTCACGTATAGTCGTATATATTGTCGAGAACGCCTGTCGAAAGTGGAAGACGAGCCATGCCGATGAAGCAAACCCGCGCCTTTCCCCACGCCATGCTGCGCGAAATTTACGAACAACCGGAGGCGCTTGCCGCGACGATCGAACGCTACGCTCCGGAAGGCGCGCTGCGCGCGGAGGCGTTTCCAAACATTGCCGAGATACTGCGCGGACGGCAGCGGCTGGTGATTGCCGCGAGCGGTTCGAGCCGCCACGCGGGGCTTGCAGGCGAGATCATGCTGGAGGACTACGCGGGGCTCGCTGTCGACGTGGAGTATGCGAGCGAATACTGCTATCGCTCGACGCATACGCTGCATGATCCGGGCGTGCTGGTTATCTCACAGTCGGGCGAGACGGCGGACACACTGGCCGCGCTGCGCGAGGCGCGCGGGCGAGGACTGGCGACAATCGCCATCACGAACAATGCCGACTCGACGATGGCGCGCGAGGCCGATTCATCGCTGCCGACTGTTGCCGGGAAAGAAAAAGCGATTCCGGCGACCAAGAGCTTTACGACGCAGTTGACGGTGCTGTATCTGCTGACGCTTTACCTGGCGCGGCTGAGCGGACGCATGACGGCGCAGGCCGTGTCCGCGCACTTGCAGCGCCTGAAGACGCTGCCCGAACAGCTTGAGGTTGCGCTGCCGCGATGGGAAGAGCAGATCAGCGGGATTGCGGATGACCTGCATGCGTCGAAGGGATTTCTCTATCTGGGGCGGGCGATCCATTACGCGATAGCGCGCGAGGGCGCGCTGAAGCTGAAGGAGTCAGCGTACATGCAGGCGGAGGGGTATCCGGTGGGCGAACTGAAGCACGGGCCGAACGCGCTGGTGAGCCCGGAGGCCCCGCTGGTGGTGCTGGCCACACGTGATGCGGAAGACCCCGACTCGGTGCTGCGCTATGAGAAGACCCTGCAACTGATGCGCGACATGAAGGCGCAGGGCGCGACGATCTTTTCAGTCGTGAACGAGGGCGATGCAGAGGCGGCGGCGCTGAGTCGCTACTCAGTGGCTGTCCCGGCGGCGGACGAGTTTCTGCTGCCGCTGCTGGAGGTTGTTCCACTCCAACTGTTCGCCTACTTCACGGCGATTCGCAACGGCGTCAACGTGGACGCTCCGCGAAACCTGGTGAAGGCGGTCGTGCGGGAGTAGCTCAGGCCGCGCCGTAGACCGGGATGGATGCTCCGCTGATGAGCCGCGCGTCTTCGCTGCATAAAAACAGGATGACTTTGGCGATCTCCTCAGGCGTGGGCCATTTGGAGAAGTCGGCCTTGGGCATGGCCCTGCGGTTCGCTTCCGTATCGATGATGCTGGGCAGGACCGAGTTGGCGCGGACACCGGTGCCCTTCAGGTCCGCGGCCAGCGAGTCGATCATGGCGACGGCAGCGGCCTTCGATGCCGCGTAGGCAAAGGCGCCAGCGGCGTGATCGACGGCGGCGCGCGCGGCGATGTTCACGACAGCTCCGCTGCCCTGCTTGAGCATGACGGGAACGACGGCGCGGGCGAGCAAGTATCCCGCGCGCAGATTGAGCGTGAACATCCGGTCAAGAATGTTTGGGTCAGTTTGCCATAGAGGCGCGCCCGCGGAGTATCCGCCGATGGTGTTGACCATCGCGTCGATGTGGCCATTCGAGGTCAACTCCGCAATGAGGCGGCTCACGGCCGCTTCGTCGGTCGCGTCAGTTTGGTTACCCTCAAGCGAGGCCGAGGCGGGACCGGCGGCGGTCTTGAGCGCGGCGAATTCGGATTCCGATCGATACGTTACAGCCACCTTCGCGGATTGATTGAGGAACGCAAGGCTCACGGCGCGGCCCAGCCCTCCGGTTCCGCCGGCGATCAGGACTCTCTGAGTCATTTCGATTTTCTCCCCTTTCATCATTGTTCCACGGACAGCCAGGAAGCGGACACGTGTGTCTTAGGTCACTCTTCCCTTGCCTGATGGTGTGGTTCAATTGGGAAGGAGGTGAGACTGTTGCGGAAGGTCATGATTGCGTTGGCTGTCGCCGGGATTGTTGTTTCGGCGCTGTCGTTAGCGAATGGGGGTGTGGTCACCCACAGCGGGTTCTCGAAGATTGGGCCGGTTCCGGCGGCGGCGATTGGAGTGGCAGGCTACCTGCTTCTGGCGGTGCTGGCGTGGTTTCGCCGGCGGGGATGGATGCTGCTGTTCACTTGGGCCGGAATGGGATTCGCGGCGTATCTCACCTACATCGAGGCCTTTGTCCTGCGGGCCTGGAGCGCATACTGCGTGATCTCGCAGTGCCTCATCGCGGTCATCGCGGTTTTGGCGGCCATTGACGCGGGCATTGGCATCGCGAACAGGATCAAGGGAGCCACAGACGCGGTCGATCAGGTTGTAACCGGCCTGCGCTACGGCTGAGGAGCAAGCTCAAAGGACGCTTCGTACCATCAAAACGGCCCACGACCTGCGACTGCAAGCCGTCCAACCCGGCAACAACCCCGTCCCTCCTACTCATCACCCAGGAGGACGATATGTCCACTCCCCGCCAACTATCTTTAGCCAGCCTGTTCCTGGCTGTGCTTCTCCCCGCTTGCTTTGGCCAGACGCCCGCCACTTTTAAAACCCAGACCTATACCCAACGCCTATCGAGCAGCCCCAATGCGGTCGACGTAAACAATGACGGAATTTTAGATCTGGTCCAGTTCCTGCCGCCAACATCCACCAGCCGGGCCAATTCCACTCTTTCCTTTACGGTGAGGGTGGCGAATGGAGATGGCTCGTTCCGCGCGCCGGTGGTTTATACGTTTTCCTCTTCATCGCAAGTCCCTGTTTCCCCTATTACCTGGATGGTTCCTGGTGACTTCAATGGCGATGGCAAAGTCGATCTGGTCCTCGATCCTGATGGAGGCAATCGACTCAGGTTATTTCTGGGCAATGGCGATGGCACGTTCCAGGCTCCGAAGTTGGTGACTGTGGCTCTGCCGACCGGGCAGCAGTTCGGAGGTGTATTTGCCGCGGCGGATTTCAATGGCGACGGCAAGCTGGATCTGGTGGCGCAGACCTCGCCTGTAGATCTCACATCTGGAAACACGGGAGGTCTCTACCTGCTCCCGGGAGATGGCGGAGGGAATTTTGAAAATCCCATTCTCATCTATATGTCTCCGGCGAATCATCTTATCGACAGCAGCAGCCTGGCTGCGGGGAATTTTGACGGCGACAGCAGGGCAGATGTCGCATTTCTGGATGACTTCGCTTGTGACAAGGGTAACTGTTACAGCGCCTTGCACGTTTTGTACAACAACGGCGGGTCACGCTTTGCAGACAAAGTAAGCTCCCCGACGTTCGCCGGTCCATTCTTTTTCCTGGCGGGAGACCTGAACAGCGACGGGCGGACCGATATTTTTGGGGTCTCGGGAATCGACAATGATGGACTCACGGTGCTGTACGGCCAGCCCGACCGAACTTTCCATGCCTATACCATCACCATTCCGCCACAGCTTACGAAGGTCTACATGGCCGACTTCAACGGCGACACCAGAATGGATTTGGTTGGAGCGCCGAGCGGCGCCGGCACAAACGAGCAACTCCTGTTCTTCCTTGCCGAAGCCGACGAAGGGACATTCACCGAGCAGTACGGCGCATTGCCCACTCTCGGAGGGGTCAACGGTCTGGTGGTCGGCGATTTCAATTCCGACACCAAGCCTGACGTTCTGGCTGTGATGGCAGATTCCACGTCCACGACGGTGATAGCCGATGACCTGAACACAACGGCAGGCGGCAACTGGGGTGGCTGCGCCTTTCCACGCGCCGGCGAGGGAATCAGGATTTGCGCGCCGAGCGGTTCGGCTGCTTCTCCTGTGAGCTTCAGGGCTTCGGCGGACACCTTCGGGCAGCTCCGAAAAATGGAGCTGTGGGTGGACGGCAATAAGGTGGCCGAGCAGCACCACACCTGGGGGCCTTACGGGTGGCTCAATTTCAGTGATGCGCTGGCGTCCGGCTCTCACAGAGGCGTGATGTTCGCAACAGGAATCGACAATCGGCTCCAGGCCACCGCGTTCAACTTCACGGTCGGGGCGTGCAGCGCCCCATCGTCGGCTGGCGTCCACATCTGCGCTCCCACCAGCGGCTCGACCATCAGCTCGCCAGTGCAGGTGCAGGCCGCCGCAACTATCACCGGGACCTTCTCCAACATGCAGCTCTGGATCGACGGAGTGAAGAAGTACACGACCGCCAGCAAGACCCTGAACACATCTGTGAGCCTGGCTGCCGGAACGCATCGCTTCGCCGTGGTTGCTACCAACACTTCGGGGCAGAAATGGGAGTCCGCCATCTCCGCAACTGTGAAGTAATCATCCTTGACTTTGCCTTATACTGATCGGCGGTACTGAGGCGGTGGAATGCGATTGCTGAAAGTGGTTGCGGGACTGGCTTTGTCGGGCCTTTTTTGCCTGATGCCGATGCAGGCGCAGTTGGTCCTTGCCAAGGACGGCGAGACGCTGCCCACATTTGAAGTGGCCACCATTAAGCCCGCACCAGCCGACGCGCACATGACGCGAGAGAACTGGGTGAGCGAAGGTCCCCAGATGGACAATGTCGTCCTAAGCGAGATCATCCGCGAAGCCTACGATGCTCATTCCAAGGCTCAGTTGGTGGGTGGCCCGCAGGCACTGCTGGAGCAGCATTTTGACCTCCGGACCAAGATAGACCCAGCGGATATCGCGAAACTCAAGACCATGTCTCCGAACGACCGGTCGCGGCGCGTGCGACTGATGTTGCAGGCTTTGTTGCGGGACCGGCTCCACATGAAGATACATGTGGAGACGCGCGAATTGCCGGTGTACGCCCTGGTGGTGGCGAAAGGAGGTCCGAAGCTGAAACCTACAGCGCCGCCGGATTCCACACCTGAGCCGCAGACCCACGACGTAACGCAGCCGCAGGGCACCCCAGGTAATCCGCCACGACCACCAAAGGGAATGCACTGGTCGATGGGATCCAGTTCGCAATGGGCTCACATGAATGTGTCTGGCGGAACAATGGGGGAGTTGGCCGCAGCGCTCACGGGGCGGGAAGAATCCGGAGGGCGCCTCGTCATCGACAGGACCGGGCTCACAGGAAGTTATGACTGGTATCTGGCCTGGACGCCTCCGCAAGCAGAAATGGACTCGAAAGCCAACGGCAGTTCTCACGCTCCTGACGCGCCGGGGTTGTTCACGGCGCTGCGGGAGCAACTGGGACTTAGGCTGGAATCGCAGAAGGGGCCAGTGCAGGTTGTGGTGATCGACCATCTTGAGCCGCCCACACCGAACTGAGGAGTGGGAAGACGGCGCGCTTGTTTAGCGCCGCTTCGGGGTGGAAGCTGATGGAGTTGCGGATTGGGGCGCGGCAGTTGTGCCGGTCTTTTTGATTCCAAAGTTTGTGTTGAGATAGCGGAGGACGTTGTCGACATCTTTGGGTGAGTTATCGGATGTGCGAGCGGCCATGTCGTCGACGACCTTTTTCCAATCTTCCGGGGTCCTTCTTTTCTGGACGACCAGGTTCGCGCTATGACAATCCGTACAGCCGCGTATCAATTCCGCCTTACCTTTGCCGTCCGGTAGATTGTGGTTCTGGCCATAGGCCGCGCTCGCGAGGAAGAGCGCGCATAGAGCTCCCAAGGTCGGTTTCAAAATCTGATTCATTCAACATCCGTCTTCAAGAGTTGGGGGATTCCGGCCCACCATTTCAGACATGGTGGACCGGACTTTCATGAAGGCTGCTTCAGCTTATTTCGGCGTCAGGCGATAGAGGCCGCCTGCTCGTGCATCGTCGATGACCCAGAGAGCGCCATCGGGAGCTTCCTCCACGTCGCGGACCCTGAAGCCCATGTCCCATCGCTCGACAGGCTTTGCTTTAGCTCCGTCGAAAGTGATACGGGTGATCGATTTTGAACCCAGACCGCTCGCCAAAGCCGAGCCATCCCACTTCGGAAACATGGCGCCGTTGTAGAACATAAGATTGCCGGGCGCGATGACCGGGACCCAGTAAATGACGGGCTCGGTCAGGTCAGGCCGCGTTTCCGGACTGGGGACGGGCACGCCGTTATAGTTGTGTCCGTAGGAGACCAGCGGCCAGCCATAGTTCTTTCCGGGTTCGATCAGGTTCAGCTCATCGCCGCCGCGCGGGCCGTGTTCAAGCTCCCAGAGCCGTCCATCCGGCGCAAAAGCGAGACCATAAGGACAACGGAATCCGCTACTCCAGGTCTCCGCTGGAGTGAGGTTAGGCCCGGAATAGGTAAAGGTCCTGACCACCGGGGCAGTCTTGGCTACTTCGGTGTCCTCAGGCGGTTCGATAATGGGCACCTTAGCCGCGCCGGTTTTGCCCGCCATGGGATTGCCGGGTGCGGGCTTGCCATCCAGAGTGAGGCGCAGGATCTTGCCAAGCGGCTGGTTCGGGTCCTGGGCCGGAGTCATGCGCTGGCGATCGCCGGAGGAGAGGAAAAGATACTTGCCGTCGGGTGAGAAAGCGACTGCGGCACCGAACTGTCCACCGTGGCCGCCCTCGGGGTCGTGCCAGATGACCTTAAGGTTCTGAAGGCTGGCCGCACCCTTGCTGAGCTTGAGTTTGGCGCGCGCAAGCGCCAGGCTCGAACCGTCGATGCCCGGCTTTGCGTAGGTCAGATAGACGTAGTGGTCCTTTTTATAGTGGGGCGAAAGATAGACGCCGAGCATTCCGCCCTGTCCGTGATAGACGACGGCGGGCACATTGGAAACGGGCGTCTTCGTTCCCTGCTCCGTGACCAGCTCCAGGCTGCCAACCTTCTCGGTGATGAGCATGCGTCCGTCGGGGAGAAAGGCGATTCTCCACGGAAAATCCAACGTTGCGACCTTGACCATTTTGAAGGGCAGGGTGGCCTCGGGCTTCTGGTTGCCCGCATTGATCTGCGCGGACGCGCCGCCCGCGGCCATGAACAAGCAAAGTCCAGCGATTGCGAGGTGCTTCATCTCAACTCCCTTTATCTATAGAGTGACGGGCCCAAGAAAACGTTTTTACGGCTACGCGTGGGCGGCCAATTCAACACTCTATAGAGTAACGCGGGGAGCGGGCGGCGGGGGGATGAGTTTGGGGAAATGTACGGGATCAGTGGTCGACGTTCAGTTTTTTACTG
>JAICYR010000109.1 GCA_025934135.1 Acidobacteriaceae bacterium
CTGAAGGAGCTGCGCGATGTGGCAGAGGAGGATCCGCTCGAGGTTGAGGCGTCGAAGTACGCGCTGAACTACATCCGCCTCGACGGCAACATTGCCTGCATGGTGAACGGCGCCGGGCTGGCCATGGCCACGATGGACATTATTCAGTACGCCGGTGGAATGCCCGCGAATTTTCTTGACGTGGGCGGCGGCGCGAACGAGCAGCAGATTGAGCACGCTTTCGAGATTCTGTTGTCGGACAAGAATGTGCAGGCGGTCTTCATCAATATCTTCGGCGGCATTCTGCGCGTGGACACGCTCGCGCAGGGCGTTGTGGGCGCGGCGAAGAAGACAAACGTGAAGGTTCCGGTGGTACTGCGGCTTGAAGGTACGAATGTGGAAGAGGGTCGCAGGATTCTGAAGGAGTCGGGGCTGAATTTCATTATCGGCGACACCATGCAGGATGGAGCCCAAAAGATCGTTGCTGCGGCAAAGGGAGGCAAGTAAAGATGGCGGTACTGGTAGATAAGAACACTCGCCTCATTGTGCAGGGCATTACGGGCAAGGAAGGTACCTTTCACGCGAAGGGATGCGCCGAGTACGGCACCAAAGTCGTCGGCGGAGTGACGCCCGGCAAGGGCGGAACAAAGCATGAAGGCTGGCCGGTATTCAACACGGTCGAGGAAGCCGTGGAGAAGACGGGCGCGAATGCCACGGTGATTTTCGTGCCGCCTCCGTTCGCCGCGGACGCGATTCTGGAAGCGAACGAAGCCAAGCTGCCGCTCATCATCTGCATCACGGAAGGGATTCCCACCAATGACATGGTGAAGGTGTGGAGCGTGCTGAAGAGTTCCAGTTCGCGGCTGGTGGGGCCGAACTGCCCCGGCGTGATTTCTCCGGGCAAGGCGAAGGTCGGCATCATGCCGGGCCGCATTCATAAGGAAGGTCACGTCGGTATCGTGTCGCGCTCGGGCACGCTGACCTACGAGGCCGTTTACCAGCTTACGCAGCGTGGCATTGGCCAGAGCACGGCGATTGGCATTGGCGGCGATCCCATCATCGGCACCACGCACATCGACGCGCTGAAGCTGCTGAATGAGGACCCCGAGACCGAGGCTATTATCTTGATCGGCGAGATCGGCGGAACGGCGGAAGAGGCCGCGGCCGAGTATGTGAAGCAGCATGTGAAGAAGCCGGTGGTGGGCTTTATCGCCGGACAAACCGCGCCTCCGGGCCGCCGCATGGGCCACGCCGGAGCCATCATCTCCGGAGGCCAGGGCACGGCCGCCGAAAAGATGAAGGCGCTCAAAGCAGCGGGGATTCACGTGGTGCAGTCGCCGGCTGAAATTGGCGAGACGCTGGCGAAGGTGATTGGGAAGTAAAAGCAGTTATCAGTCCCCAGTTATCAGAGCCATAACTGGGGACTGGGGGACTAACAACTAAGCACTTTTTAGATATTCAGGAGAATCTGTGTCACAACGCACGTTCAGCATCGTTAAGCCAGACGCGGTCCGCAAGGGCCACACCGGAGCCATTCTTGCCGAGATTGAGAAGGCCGGGTTCAAAATTGTCGCCATCAAGAAGCTGTCCATCTCCAAGGCGCAGGCCGAGGGCTTCTACTACGTTCACAAGGAGCGGCCGTTCTTCGCGTCGCTGACGGAATTCATGTCCTCGGGGCCGATCTTTCCCATGGTTCTGGAAAAGGACAACGCCATTGCCGATCTTCGCAAACTGATGGGCGCGACCAATCCGGCGAACGCCGAAGAGGGAACGATCCGGAAAAAGTTCGCGGAATCGATTGAAGCGAACGCCATCCACGGATCGGATGCGGAAGACACGGCGAAGTTTGAGATTGGCTACTTCTTCGCCGGATACGAGCTAGCGTAAAGACTGCGAGCGGCAGTTATGGAAGCTGCCGCTCTCATTCGGAAGAACACTATTTGTAAACGCCGCTCCCTTGCCAGAGTTCATCGCGGTGTTTGCTGAAGTCGATCATGGAAAGGAATGCCGGACCGCCGAGCGGCTTGGCTTTCATGTCCTCTCGAAGCGCGGCTTCGACTTTGTCCACGGAAGCATTGTTGGCCGCGAGCCAGACAATGGCAAAGCCTCCCGGCGGATTGGTATGAACCGCCTGCGTGTCGACCTCGTACTCCACGATGGTGCCGTCAGCAAACAGCTTTTCCATCAGCGGCACAATCAGGTTCTTGCTGAGGATGTCAACAGCATCGTCCGGAGCATCGTCTTTCAGCTTGTAAAACGCAACCTGCAGGGTGGCATTCTTGTAGGAGCCGGAGCGCTTGTTGTAGTACCTGCTGATGAGTATCTCGTCCGCGTGCTTTGTGGCGGCCTGGAGCACGGGCGTGGCGGAGTTTCCTGACGAGTACTGCTGGTCAAGCACGTTCAGCAGGCCGGCCATGGACATGGACGACCACCAGTCGTCATGCGTGTAGCCCTCGGGCTGGTGCACGAGATTTACGTCGTTGCCGTATCCGATAATTGTTCCGTCAGCCAGTTCCTTGTCGAGAATTGCTTTATCTGCATCCGCTGATTTTGCCATGTCCGCCCATTGTGCCCGGGGAATCTGCCAATTGGCGACGTAGGTATATAACGGCGGTTTTTCCTTCACCTCTGAGTTCTGAGCATTCACCGGCAAGGAGCACAGGCTGGAAAGGGCCAGTGCGCACAGTCCCATGAAAATGCTGCATGAGTTACGAGTCATCCTTTTTCTCCTGAATTTGATATAGGCGGCGTGCATCAGGGGATACCGACTGGCCGGAGTGTAATGGAAGGTATGTTCCTCTGTATATAGAGGAAATGGCCCCGGCGGGGAACCGGGGCTAGCTGCGTTAGAAGCTCTAGAAGTGGTGTGCGAGGCTGACGATCACGGTGTAGTCGGCGAAGAAGGCGTCACCGCCGGTCGTGCCGTTCTTGATTTCCGTGACGCTTGGTTCGCGGTTGCGCGCCACCGCCCAGGGGCCGTTCACGGAAAGCGTATCGCGCCTGAAATTGACCATAAACCCAGGATCAATCGAGACGATATACCCCGGGCGCCGGAAGCCGTCATTGCCGCCGATCAGGTCGTGGGCCGGAACGCCTTCGTCGCGCACGCCAAAGCTCACGGCGACGCCGTGCAGCTTCGGCACCGCCTGGGCCAGCCCGGCACGCCACAGATACTGGTCGGCGACGGACATGACACCCTGGCCGGGCTGGCGGCGGAAGGTCGCCACTCCGTTTGTGTTCATGGGGTTCACCAGATATTGCCCCTGCATATAGCCAAAGCCGGAGTGCCACAGACGCTGGTATCCCTGCGTGGCAATCAGAAAGCCCCATCCGCCGTCGCCGGGCTGCATCGACTGGTCCGCCGTGGCCTTGATGACTTGCCCTTGATAGAGTGCCGAACCGGTCGCGTCATCCACGCCAGTGGGGGCTTTCAGCGAGAGGCTGATGGCCACATTTCCGCCATTCTCCGTTGGCGGACGGAAGACCCATGCCTGCGCTCCAACCGTGAGGTCCCCGATTCCGCTCACCTGGAAGACGCCCTGCGGCGGGTAGATCTGATTGCGGGTGCCGTTAAAAACCGGCACGCTGGCAATCAGGCTCCAGCGCGGCGTCAGCTTGTACTCCACGCCAATGTCAAAGATGTTCTGGTGATTGCGGACGGCGGTGGGGCGATTAATTTCCTCAGTGCCGACAAAATACTTGTTGGAGTTGAAAACGCGGTAGCCCACCGTGACGGTGAGGTTGTGAATTGAAAGCCCGCCCGGCGAGTGATCATTAGCGGAGACCAGCTCATCCATGGTCCTCTGCGTGGAGTGGGCGGCGATACAGCCCTGTCCCCAGGCGCTGCCCAGCCCGAATGTTGCCGCGCACACTAAGACGATTGCTATTTTTTTCATGCGCCACCTGTTCTGATTTCCTGGCCTCAAACGCTTCTACTTACGCAATGCGCTTAAGAGTATCCGGCGGCGGGTGCCTTAGTCTTCGCTCGGTCGATGGAGATTCATCTCCATCGAGAGATGGAGTGTCCGCTGTAGTATCCTGAACTAGCGCGCCCGTAGCTCAGCTGGATAGAGCGATTGCCTCCGGAGCAATAGGTCGGGAGTTCGAATCTCTCCGGGCGCACCATGGTTTCTCCTGAGAAAAATGATTCGCCAGCTTGGCAAGCGTAGTGTGAGCCACACTCGGATGACGAGGCTGTTTCTTTTCCCTGTGGCGGTCGTTGCCGCCTGGCTGGTATGCGGCAACGGTGGCTATGGGCAGGCGCAATTGGCGCCTTATTCCGATGCGCGCCCCACAGCCAGTGCTCCGCTTCCTCCGCCGCAAGTTACTCCTCCCTACGATGTATCGGCGCGCAGCCAGGCAATTCTCGCGCATCTGAACGCGGTGCTTCGGTTCTATCGCGAATCGGAAGCTCCCATTCAAAGGGTTGGCGAGCCAAGCGATCTCTATTACAGGAATGAGGCGGTGACGCAGGCGACGCGGATCGCGGGCTTTGGATTTCAGTCCGCAAAGGCCGAAGTCGGGATGATTGATCGCTTTGCGCAGGCGTCGGGCGGAGCGAGCAGCCACACGCAACGGGTTCAGCAGGCGTTGAACAACGCTCGCCAGCGAATCACCGAACTCAAGACACAGGATGCGCAGCTCGACCGGCAGATTGCTTCCGCCACAGGAAAGAAGCGCGCCCTGCTCCAGCAGCAGCTTGAGCAGGTGGATGGGGAACTCGATCTGCAGAACGAGATGGTCATCGCGCTGAACCGCATTGCCGGCATGGCCAGCTTGTCCGGCGAAAAGGGGCTCGGAGCGCGCGTGGCCGAACTGGAGCGGTCCGCACCGGGAGTAGTTGCGAACAAGGCCACGACGGCGGCTCCGACACTGGAGAATCTGACCACGGCGCGGGGGATGGGCGTGTTCGGCCAGGCGCGAATTGTTTTTGACCTCCTTCACGCCAGGGAAGCTATCAACAGCCTTGCCGATCAATCGGATGTGTTGCATGATCAGGCGGTCGCGCTGCGCGCCCCGCTGATTACCGCGTTGAAGAATACGATTGCCGAAGGACAGGCCGCATCCCAAAATGCCGGAGGTCCTAACGCTCCGAGTGCATCCGCGGCCGCACAATCGGCTGCGGAAACCGAGAAGAAGTTCAGAGACCTGACGGCTTCGTTCAAGGTGTTGTCCAGCGCGGCGGTGCCGCTGAGCCAGGAGATTATGGCGCTGGAACAGAACCAGGCCGGCCTGCAGGCGTGGAGCGCGGCGGTTGATCAGGAATACGACACAGTCTTGCAGGCGCTGCTGTTGCGGGTGCTGTTTATCGTCATCGCTTTGGGCATCATTCTCGGCATCAGCGAGTTGTGGCGGCGCGGCACCAAGCGCTATGTGCGCGATGTGCGGCGGCGGCGGCAGTTGCTGGTTCTGCGGCGATTTGTCACCGGATTTCTCGTCGGGCTGGTTTTGATTTTTGGCCTGGTCACACAGTTCAGCTCGCTGGCCACGTTCGCCGGGCTGATTACGGCGGGCATTGCTGTGGGCTTGCAGACGGTCCTGCTTTCGATTGCGGCCTATTTCTTTATCGTGGGCCGGTACGGAATCAAGGCCGGCGACCGCATCACCATTGCCGGAGTGACCGGGGACGTGGTGGAGGTGGGCCTGCTGCGGTTCTATGTAATGGAAATGGCGGGCAGCGGGACAGACCTGTATTCGTCGGGCCGCGTCGCAGTTTTTTCCAACGCCGTTTTGTTTCAGGCGACCACGCCGCTTTACAAGCAGATGCCGGGAACGGAGTTTGCCTGGCACGAACTGGTTGTGAAGCTGCGCGCGGAGGCCGATTACCGGCCGGTGGCGGAAGTTGTGCTGAAGGTGATTCAGCAGGTTTATGATGAGTACCGCCAGAAAATTGAACAGCAGCACAAGAAGCTGGAAGCGTGGGTGGATTCGAACCTGGATGCTCCAGCGGTGGTTTCGAGTTTACAACTGGCAGATGGCGGCCCTGAACTGCGGGCGAGATTCCCGGTCATGATCCGGTACGCGGGGACGGTCGATGACAAGATCACTGAGATGCTGATGGAACTGCTGGCGCGCGATCCTAAAATCAAACTGGCAATCAGCGAGTCTCCGGTCATTCGGGCCGCGGTGCGGGGATAGAACCTGATTCACGGGTGAATTGGAGTCGCTCATGCTGCCTTTCCTTTCCGACAGGCTGTTTCTGATTGGCGCCGCGGTGGTGATCCTGGGCAGCGCGCCGCTGCTGGTCATTCTTCTTCTTGCAAAAGTTGGCCTTTGGCCCGACCCAAACCCCAATCCCATAGGGCCGCGAATCCTGGTGTTCGTCACCTTCTGGCCGGGAGTCGTCCTGATGGCGGTGGGAATTTTCCGCTCCCTGCTCCGGCGGTCTGGAACGGGCGGAGAGTGAAATCACGCGGCGATAGCGCCGCATCTTTTTGACAGCCGTGGCCTTTTAGCGTTTTCATGGATGGGTAGCTGTCGCCTCAAGGAGCTGATCCATGCTGCGGAAATCCCTCTCTTTCAGAACTCTTCCTCTCGCCTTCGCTCTTCTGCTTTTCGCCTTCACGCCCGTGATGCAGGCCCAGTGCAAGCCTCCGGCCAACCAGCACCCTGCTCTCAGCCCAGCAGAGCAGACCAGCGTCACGCTCAACGGAAAGGACCTCACAATTTATTACTGCGCGCCGTCGGCGCGGGGGCGCAAAGTTATCGGCACGCTGGTGCCCTATGGAAAGGTGTGGCGCACGGGGGCCAATACCTCGACCACGCTCAAGACGGATGCCGACCTGATGATCGGCAACCAGAAGGTCCCCGCCGGAACCTACACCATCTATACGCTGCCTTCGGCGACGGTATGGAAGCTGATTGTGAACAAGCAGGTGGGGCAGTGGGGGACGGTTTATAACCAGCCGCAGGACCTGGCGCGAGTTCCGATGAAAAAAGGCCCGACGCCAAGCTCCCCGGTCGAGACATTCAAGATTTACTTCGACCACACAAACGGCAATCACACGCAACTGCATCTCGCCTGGGAAAACACGGACATGTATGTGCCGGTAACGGCGGTCAAGTAGATTCAGTTCTCGTCATTTGAAGCGGCGCCTCATCGCATGAGGCGCGCTTCTTAAGCGCGGCCCCCGCTGTGATAACTTTGAAAAAGCGGGAGCCCGTAGCTCAGTAGGTAGAGCAACGCCCTTTTAAGGCGTGGGTCCTGGGTTCGAATCCCAGCGGGCTCACCAGCGGACCCACATCTACCGCTTCCGCGCTTCCCACGCCTTCACGTATTTCCAGTGGATATAGACCGAGTGGTTCAGGTGGTAGATCAGCCCCGGGATGCCATCCAGAAGCCCCAGCCGGAAGACGTAATTTTTAATGAAAGTCGCCGCCGGGTTCAGCAGCGCCAGCCAGAGGAATCCAGCCAGTGTTGTGGCCTTGCCGCGCTCGACGAGCACCTCCACATTTTCTGAACTGTAGTCGTTCATGTGGCTGAGGTACTGCTCGAAGCTGGGATAGGCGTAGTGGATCAGATCGTGCTTTAGCGTACCTTTGGGGCCTGCGAATTGCGGAGTCCCATGCGGGCCAACGTGAGTTGCCATCTTCGCGCTGCCGCGCTTCCATAGCCGCAGCTTGCGGTCAGGATAGAATCCACCGTGGCGAATCCAGCGATCCATGAACAGGTTCAGTCGGGGGATCCAGTAGGCCTCAAATTGCGGGTCCGCGATGGTCTTCTGGATCTCCGCCGCCAGCTCAGGGCTGACCACCTCATCGGCGTCGAGCAGCAGAATCCAGTCGCTGGAGCACCTGGCAATCGCGATGGACTTCTGTTCAGGGTGCCCTTTGAAATCGCGGTTGAAGGAGTGGTTGGCGCCGAACTCGCGAGCGATTTCCGGAGTCCGGTCCACCGAGCCGGAGTCGACAATGATGATTTCATCTGCCCAGCGCACGCTTTCCAAGGTGCGGGGCAGGTTCTTCTCCTCGTTCGTCGCAATCATGGCGACGGAAAGAGTGGTCTTCGCGGACACAGAAGAGTCGCTAATCCTTCTGCTCCGCGCCGGTGGACCGCGCGTCTTCGCGCTTGTGCTTCGGAGCGGTCCCGACCGGCAGCGGCTTGCCGGGCTGCGACAACAGCAGAGTGAGCTGCCAGATTTGTGTTTTGTTTAGCAGCTTGCCAAAGGCCGGCATTCCCGTCAGCCGAATGCCGTTGGCGATCTTCCAGTAGGTTTCTCCGGGCGGGTCCTTGCTGACTCCGACCGCGCCATTGCGATGGCGTTCCCACAATTGCGGGGCGGAGGGATACATATGCTCCCCAATCTGAGAGGAGTGCCCCGCAACTCCGTGGCAGACCGCGCAATTCTGGCTATAAGTCAATGCGCCGGCCGTGAGGTTGGCGGAGGTTGGCTCAATCGGGGGCACCTGCTGCACCTGCGTCTCAAGCCGGGCTTGGAGCGGGATGCGCACAATGTACTGCTCGAAAGGATATGGATGGTCCGCCACAGCTACAGGGGACGTCCCGTTCCTGAAGTAGACATATATGCCCACCGGAACTGCTATAACACCCAGAATTACGCCCAGCAGGAAAGCCCTCATAGTCGGTTCATCCGTTTCAACAGGATAAAGCCCAGCCTGTCAAATGCAAGAGTGACGACTTTGGGCCATCCCCGCCAAAAATCGTTTCCGGGCAGCTTTCCGGGCAAGATGGTTTAATAGAGAGCAGGCTATCAGCTAATCCAACTTGACCCCCGGCAGTAACCAGGCAGTGGAGGCTTCACCGTTCATGTATTTTGTAAAACGCAGGGGATACCTCGCGTATCCGGTTCTGGCCCTGGCCATTTTCTTCGCCTTCACCATCGCGCGCGCGCAGGACGCTTCGCCTCAGCAGCAGACCGAATCATCGGACCAGACCCAGACGCAATCCGAGTCCCAGGCCCAGCCTCAAACTCCGGAGCAGCGCGTCGAAATGCTGCGCAAGGCGCGGGCGCGGGTGCAGGCGCGTCGCGAGGCCCGCGTCCGGCGCATTATTGAGGACACCTATTCGCATCAATACGAAGTCTATTTTGGCGGCGGTTATCTGCGCTTCCGTCCGGGCCATTCCTTGCAGAAGGTGACGGAAGCCGACTGGAACGTTGGAATCACGGATTACTTCCACGGAAGGCTTGGCGCAACGGCGGACGCCCGCGGCTACTACGGTACAACTTTCACCTATGTGAACCAGTACCAGGTTTTTTCGCCCAGCATCAGCCAGTACACCTTCATGGCCGGACCCACATACCGCTTCTTCGAGGGCCAGCACTGGGGCTGGAACGCCTATGTGCTCGCCGGCATCGGGCACGGCAATTTTGGCACCGGCACCGGTGGGCTGCCGCCTGATCTCATCGGACTCTATCCCGACAGCAATGCATTCAACATGACGCCCGGCGTTTCGGTGGACTACAACCTTGGTCCGGGACTCGCTATCCGGCTTTCGTCAACGTATCTGATGAGCCGGTACGGGGGCGACACGCAGAACAATCTCGGCTTCAACGCGGGCGTGGTCTACCGCTTCGGACGCCAGAAAAAGTAGCCTCCCCGGATTGGTATGCGAATCCTCCTGGTCGCCAATTACCAACCCGACCGGCAGCGGAGCATGGCGCGGTACGCGGAGCTTCTCTGTGAGGAGTTGCGGAAGCGCGGCCACACCGTGCGTCTTACCCGGCCCGGCCCCATAGCCACCAGGTTTGTCGGCGCAGGAAATCCTCTTTTCCGCTGGCTCGCGTACCTGGACAAGTTTGTTTTCTTCCCGCCGCTGCTGCGGCCGCGTGCCCGCCATGCTGACGTGGTGCATGTCTGCGACCACTCCAACTCCTGTTATCTGCGCTGGACTGGCAGAACGCCCAATGTGATTACCGCTCACGACGTGCTGGCGATACGGTCGGCGCTGGGGCATTTCCAGCAGAACCCCACGCGGCGATCCGGCGTTCTGCTGCAGCGATGGATCCTGCGGGGACTGGCCCGCGCCCGGCGAATCATCTGCGTCTCGGAAAAGACGCGGCGGGATTTGGAGACAATTCTTTCCGCGCCGCCCCGGATGGAGGTCGTCGCGAATGCGGTGGACCGCGCGTTTACACCGGCCCGCCCGGAAGAAGTTGCGGCCGTCCGCGCATCCCTTGGGCTTGCGCCGGAGGAGCAATATCTGCTGCATGTTGGAAATGACAACTGGTACAAGAACCGGCCCGGCGTGCTGCGAATCATGGCCGAATTGCGGAAGCACCCCCTATTTCGCAACACCAGGCTGGTGATGGTCGGGCCGGCATTGCCGCCCGCCTTACGAAAAGCGGCGCAAGCGCTGGATGGGGCCGTCGTGCAATGTGTCGCGCCTCCGGATGAGCAGTTGCGGGCGCTCTACACCGGCGCGCTGACTTTGCTGTTTCCTTCGCTGGAGGAAGGGTTCGGCTGGCCGATTTTGGAGGCGCAGGCGTGCGCGTGTCCTGTCATCACCAGCGACCGGTCTCCGATGACGGAGATTGCCGGGAACGCCGCCATCTTCATTGATCCCGAAGATGCTGCTGGCGCGGCGGCCGCCATCGCATCGCGCATGGGCGATTTGGACGCACTAAGAGAGGCGGGACTTGCGAACGTTCGCGCCTACTCGCCGGAAAACATGGCGGACCGCTGGTACGAAATTTACCGGGAGCTTGCATTGCCTCGCCGCGAAGCGATGTAAGCTCTCTTAAACCCGCGCCATCGCCGGGGGCGACGCGACTCCGTCCTTCTGAAACATGTGCCGGATGCCGCGCAACGCCTGCCGCGTGCGCTCCTCGTTCTCAATCAGCGAGAACCGGACGTGGCCGTCGCCGAACTCACCGAACCCTATGCCGGGGCTTACCGCGACCTTTGCTTCCTTCAGCAGCAGCGTCGAAAATTCCAGCGATCCCAGCTTGCGATACGGCTCGGGAATCGGCGCCCACACAAACATCGTTGCCTTGGGGAGGGCCACCTCCCAGCCCAGCTTGTTCAGCCCCTGCACCAGCACGTCGCGCCGTCCCTGGTAGTTCTCGCGGATATCAGCCACGCATTCCTGTGGTCCTTCCAGCGCGAGAATCGACGCCACCTGGATTGGGGTGAACATGCCGTAATCGAAATAGCTCTTGAGGCGCGCCAGCGCGGAAACCAGCGTCTTGTTCCCAACCATGAATCCCACGCGCCATCCCGGCATGTTGTAGCTTTTGGATAGAGTGAAGAACTCCACCGCGATGTCCTTCGCTCCCGGAATTTCAAGGATCGACGGCGCGCGGTAGCCGTCGAAGACAATGTCCGCGTAGGCCAGATCATGCACCAGCCAGATGCTGTGCTGGCGGCACAATTCGACGATCCGCTCAAAAAAAGCAAGATCCACACACTGCGTCGTTGGATTGGCGGGGAAGTTCAGGATCAGCATCTTCGGCTTGGGATACATCAGCGGGATTGTCTGTTCCAACTCGGCCAGAAAACTGTCGGTGTTATGAATCGCCATGCTGCGGATGTTCGCGCCAGCAATGACCGGTCCGTAGATGTGAATGGGATAACTCGGATTGGGAACCAGTACTATGTCGCCCTGATCGAGCGTAGCCAGACAAAGGTGGGCGATTCCTTCTTTTGAACCTATGGTAACGATGGCTTCATTGTCCGGATCGATCGCAACCCCATACCGGCGCTCGTACCAATTGGAAATGGCGCGGCGCAAACGGGGAATTCCGCGGGACAGCGAATACCGGTGAGTGTCCGGTTTTCGGGCAGCCTCGATCAGCTTTTCCACAATGTGTGGCGGGGTCGCCCCGTCGGGATTTCCCATGCCAAAGTCAATGATATCTTCACCCCGGCGGCGTGCCGCGGCCTTCAAATCGCCCGTAATGTTGAAGACGTAAGGCGGCAGCCGCTTGATCCTTGAAAAATTTTCCA
>JAICYR010000149.1 GCA_025934135.1 Acidobacteriaceae bacterium
AAACCTCGGCCATCCAGTCGCTGCACGCCATCTACGAAGCGCAGCTTCAATACAACACGACCTATCCGGCTCACGGATACGCTTGCTCTTTGGCCACCCTTGGCGGAGACGCCTCTGCCGGCGCTCCCAGCCCAGAAAAGGCGCAGCTCCTCCAGGCCGACCTCTCGTCGGGCTACTAGTCGGGATACACCTTCAACATCGTCAATTGCACGAAGGCCACGGTCAACAATCAGGACATGTACACGAGCTACGAGGCCGTCGCCGTGCCCCAGGCTGTCGGCAAGACCGGCCACCGCGGCTTCTGTATTGATATGTCCGGGGAAATCAAGTCCGATCCCGCCGGTGGCACCAACTGCACCACGCGCCTCCAGTGAAGTCCGCCGTCCTCTTGAAAAAGACGTCCGGCCTGTTCGCCGCTCTTGCGATGCTCGCTTGTCTACTGCCGCCCGGCTTCGTCCGGGCGCAGACCTTCACACTGAAAGAACTGGCGTCCCGCGTCGATCACCACTACAACGCGCTCCACTCGCTTCAGGTCAACTTCACCCAGCACTATCAGGGAATGGGCATGGACCGCCGCGAATCCGGCGTGCTTCTGCTCAAAAAATCCGGCCGCATGCGCTGGACCTACTCCAACCCAGCCGGAAAGCTCTTCGTCCTTGACGGCCACAACGCTTACTTCTACTCCCCGGGACAGACGACCGCGCAGCGGGTTCCCGCCAAAGAGCTAAGCGATTTGCGCTCGCCGCTGAGTCTGCTCCTCGGCCACACCAAACTTGAAAAAGAGCTGAACGGCCTCACCATGACGCCCGCCGCGAACGGTCTCTACACCCTCACCGGTGTTCCCAGGGGGATGGAAAACCGCGTCACGTCGCTCAGCCTGACCGTCACGCCTGATGGCATGATCCGCTCCATGGAAGTAGACGAAACCGACGGTGTTCGCAATACCTTCATCTTTTCCAATGGGAAGCCGAACGCCCCCGCCCCCGACTCCGCCTTCGTCTTCACCCCACCCGCCGGAGTGCAGGTCGTCGAGGGAATGCCCCCGGTCTAGGATTCGTGGTGCGTGGGTGAAAGCGGGTGCGGGTGCCCCACATCTCGCTTTTGAGATGTGGGTGAAATGCCGCCGCTGATCGCTCGCCCCACGGAACTTCCCGCCCCGCCTCGCCGTATCCTGATCCAGACTCTCACTCCGGAGGAAGCACCGCCGCATGGCCGAACCCGCCATCTCTCTAACTTCCGGGGCCACCACGGACAGGTCTTCGTCCGTCGGGTGGTCTTTGCCCCGCGTCGAATGGCTCCCTCTCATCGTCCTCTGCGCGGCGAAACTCCTGCTGCATATCTTCACCAGCGTTCAACGCTACGGCTACTTTCGCGACGAACTCTATTACCTCGACCTGGGCCGCCATCTCGCCTTTGGATACGTCGATTGCGCCCCGCTTGTCGCCCTTTACGCCCGCGTCGCGCTCCTGTTCGGAGGCTCGCTCGCTGCTCTCCGCATTCTGCCCGCGCTCGCCGGAACCGCCCTCGTCGCCCTCTCCATCCTCATCGCCCGCGAGCTTGGAGGCCGCCGCTACGCCCAGTGGCTCACCGGAATCGCCGTTCTGCTCTCGCCCAGCTTCCTCGTCATGGACAGCTTCCTCTCCATGAACGCCTTCGAGCCGCTCTTCTGGATGGCCGCCGCCCTCGCCCTCGCCCGCTTTCTCCGCACCGGCAACTCCCACCTCTGGATCGTCTTCGGCGTCTGCATCGGCCTCGGCCTGGAAAACAAACACTCCACCGCCTTCTTCGCCGTCGCCGTCGTCATCACCGTGCTGCTCACCCGGCACCGCCGCGAGTTTCTCAAGCCATGGATCTGGATCGGCATCGCCGTCGCCTTCGTCCTCTTCGCGCCCAACCTCATCTGGCAAATCCGGCACCACTTCCCCACGCTTGAAGACCTCGAAAACGTCCGCCGCACCCACAAGGACATTGTCCTTGGGCCCGCCGCGTTCTTCTCGCGCCAGATTCTCGACCTCCACCCCATCCTCTTTCCCGTCTGGCTCGTCGGAATCCTCTGGACACTCTGGACCCGCCGCTGGCGCGTCCTCGGCCTCACCTTCGTCGTGTTCTTCGTGATGATGGAGCTGATGCACGGCAAGGAATACTACCTCTTCCCCGCCTATCCCATGATGCTCGCCGCCGGCGCCGTCGCCATCGCCCATTGGCTCAGCCGCATCAGAAAACCGGCCCTCAGGACAA
This sequence comes from Acidobacteriaceae bacterium, assembly GCA_025934135.1. Lineage (GTDB taxonomy): Bacteria > Acidobacteriota > Terriglobia > Terriglobales > Acidobacteriaceae > Silvibacterium. The sequence continues at coordinate 2,239 of JAICYR010000149.1, forward strand.
GCCTCCACACCGCTATCCTTACTGCCGTCATCCTTGCCATGGCCGCCTTCGTCCCCGCAAGCACCTGGATGCTCTCACCGGAAAATTACCTCGCCTACGCGCGCGCCATTGGCTTTATGCCCAAAAAGATTGAGACCCACCAGCAGAGTCTCCTGCCGCAGCCCATGGCCGACCAGTTTGGATGGCCCGAACTCGTCGCCCAGACCGCCGCCATCTACAACTCGCTGCCGCCCGCGCAGCGAGCGCAGACCGGACTCCTCACCGGAAACTACGGCGAAGCCGGAGCCATCGACCTCTTCGGCCCGCGCTATGGACTTCCGCACGCCATCTCCGGCCACCAGAACTACTGGTACTGGGGCCCCGGCACAAAGCAATACAGCAATATCATCGCCCTGCAATCGAATGAGCAGGACATGCGGAAATACTGCGACTCGTACCGCGTCTTCCCCCACAAATCGAAGTACGGAATGGGCGAAGAAAACACCCCCATCTACCTCTGCATGGGAATCCGCCTCAACCTGCAGCAAAACTGGAGCCGCTTCAAACACTGGAACTAGCGCCGGCCGCTTGTGCCCATTGCCTTTTGCCAGCACAAAATTCTGCATCATTTCCCCCCGCGTTTTGCGTATATCCAGGTGAAGGGACGCCCTCGTTGAGTTCGGCAACCGAGCAATTCCGATTCACTGACGCGCTGCACCGCCACAAGGCGCGCGTTTACTCCATCGCCTATCGCATTCTCGGAGAGAGCGGCGCTGCGGAAGAGGTCGCGCAGGACGTCTTTCTGGAGTTGCACCGCAGCCTGCCGCGTCTGGAATCAGACCAGCACGTCCTCGCCTGGCTGAGGCGCGTCACCTGCCATCGCGCCACCGATGCCCTGCGTCGCCGAGCCGCGCGTGGCGGCGCAATCTGGAACGAGCCGGACGAAAGCGCGCTGCCCATCTCTGAACCGCCCGCGCCTTCTCCCCTCATGAATCGCGTCGAACGCCTGCTCTTCACTCTGCCGCCCGCCCAGCGCACCGTCATCGTTCTCCGCTATCAGGAGGACATGGAGCCGGAAGACATCGCCATTGAACTCGGTATGCCGCTCGCAACCGTAAGGTGCCATCTCCAGCGCGGCTTGCATCTATTGCGCGGCAAAGCCGAACGAACCCTGAAGGAGTACATCCGTGACTGACCGTCACCATCAACTCGACGACCTCGAACGCGAACTGCGCGAGGGCCTCGCCGCAAGACCCGCTCCCGAAGGCTTCGCCGAGACAGTGCTCGCCCGTGTCGCGAGCCGGGAAACACGCCGGCAATCCCGCCCGGCTCTGTTCCTGCACTGGCGCGGAGCCCTCGCCGCCGTCCTCATCGCCGCTGTCCTCATCACTGCCGCACTCTGGCAACGCCGCCGCGAACAGCGCATCGCCGGAGAGCGCGCCCGCGCGCAGGTCATTCTCGCTCTGCGCATCACTAACTCTACCCTTGACGCCATCCTCCAGCAGAAACTTCAGCACCCCACAAAGGAAGCCCAACCATGAAGAAGCTATCGATCATAATCCCGTTATGCGCCCTCGTTCTCGCCACCCTCCTGCTACCCTGCACAGCCGCCCACGCGCAGAGTAGCCCGCACTTTCCCGTCACGCTGCAAAAGCAATTGGCCGCCCGCGCCAGCAACTACACCGAGGTCACGCTCGACCGCAAAATGCTCGCCTTTGCCAGCCAGTTTATGGACAAAAAGGAAGACGCCGCCACGCGCCACCTGATCGAAAAGCTCAACGGCGTCTACGTCCGCACCTACGAATTCAGCAAGCCCGGCCAGTACACCGCCGCCGATCTCGAATCCATCCGCCGCCAGTTCCAAACTTCCGCCTGGTCCCCGATGGTGAAGGACCACTCCAAAGACGGCTCCAGCGATTCCGATATTTACATCAAATCGGAGGGCGGTGAAATCCTCGGCATGTTCATCCTCAACGCCGAGCCGAAAGAACTCGACTTCGTTTACATATCCGGCCCCATCAGCCTCAACGATCTCTCCACAATGGGCGGAAATTTTGGCGTTCCTAAGCTGAAGTTCCGAAACAACAACGCCTCCACCGGAGGCAACAAATGAAAATCCCCGCACGCGCCGCCGTCGCGCTCGCCTCCGTGCTGTGCGCGATGGTGCCCATTACCGGTTGCGCCTCCAGCCACGACTTTGACAATGTTGTCTCCACCATCGAACAGCATTACGCCGCCCATGCCCAGCGCGTACCTATGATGGGCTTCGTCAGCTTCTGCTCCTGGGCCGCGTCGCGCGGAGGAGTGAAGGGGATGCGCATCGCTGAGTTTGACAACCTCACCCTCGGCAAATCCGACGACCTCAGTCGTCTCATGCGCAAAGAGTTAGGCGACCGCTGGCAGCCCTTCGTCACCGAGCGCGAAGCCGGCGGTCAGCAGGACGTCATCTACGTCCAGCCGCATGGAGATTTCATGCGCATGTTCATCGCCGATTACGACGGAAACGAACTCAACCTCGTCCGCCTCGACCTCAACGGAAAGCGCCTGCAGCAATGGATGCGCGACCCCGCCCAATCCGCTCGAACCCAAAACTACATGGAAAGGTACAAATATACTTGTCGCACCAATAAGATAGCGCGGGTCCGCTTGCGCGAAAAGGGCCACTTTCTGAAACCCCATGATATTGTGCTACTCGGTTAGGGAAGGGGTAGCACACATGGCAATCGCGGACGTAATAGACGAGGCTGAGACCGCAGAGAAAGTCCATTCGCTGGATATTTCACTCGACAATTCTCCGCTGGACCTCGACAATGGCGCTCACCGACTCGGGAGCGTCTGGGAAGTGCTCGAAACTTACGCATGGCCGCTGGTCAATCATGTTTCTGCCCTGCAAGGCATACGGAACAATTTAGAGGAGCGCTTTGCCACTCTTTTAAGAACAAACGAACCTAGCGCCGCTGATTTTCGACAACAGGACCGCGACAATTTCAGAGTAGTGGCTGAGAATTTCGGTTTGTGGCTAAAAAGCCATGAACTTCTGAGCGCGCTTGACTGCCTGAAGCGGATCGAGGAAGAGTTTTCCGATGACGAGCCATCGATTCAGGAACTCATCTCGCGGCTCAGAATGTTCAACGAGATTCTGGAAGACGAGCTGCGCCGACGGGTGTTCCTGTTCGTTGTGCCCGAGGATGCGAACTTGTACCGGAGTCCACTGGCCAGTTTCTCGCTGACTTGGGGCGCGTATCCGTCTACACGGCCAGAAATCGACGAAGCCTGCCGCTGTTATGCTTTGGGCCGATATACCGCATGTGTGTTCCATTGCATGGCAATCCTTCAGTCTGGCCTGTACGCGTTGGCTGGCGCTGCTGGTGCGACACTACGCTATCCCATAGAACTGGCGGAGTGGCAAGACGTGCTGTCCGCAATTGAGAAAAAGATCGAGCCGATGAGAAACGAGCCACGGAGCGCGGCTCGGGACGAGCGCGTGAAGTTTTTTTCCGAATGTGCGGTCCAATTCCGGTACTTCAAAGATGCGTGGCGCAATCACGTTGCCCATATGCGAGAGACCTACGACCGGGACCAGACACACAGCATACTGCTGCATGTTCGCGATTTCATGGAGAAGCTGTCCACCCGAGTAGGCGAGGGTTCTCCGTCTCATCTACCGGGCCGGAGTATGCTGACCTCCGGGTAGTCAATCTACGCGTAGACTGGTCTCACCCCTCAATAGATATAAGGAGCCCTACGCCATGTCAGAGTTTCAACCTATCCGTATTACAGGAATCATCGAGAAAGACGTGTCCAAGCCAAGGAATGACGGAACTCCCGGGGCCGCCCTTTACCGCGTCCCCTTCCAATTATCGGCGTATCCTCCGATCGAGTGGTCTGATTATTTTCCAGAGGCATGGAACCATCCATCCAGTTGGACATCTTCCCACCGACCTGGGATCTGCGAGGTCGTCGGCGACAGGATTTGGCTAAATGGCACTACTCTTGAAGAGATCGAGAGAACACACAAGGAAACTCTTCAGCTTGCCTTAGACGATACGAACCAAAAATACGCCGCTTTCTTGGCGAAGACGCAAGCCGAAGACGAACGACGGCGCAAAGAGGAAGATGCTCATGCACAGCACGTGCACGATGCTGCTAAGAAGATCACCTTTGACTGAGTTTTATACTGCGTCCAATTGAAAAAAGCCCCGCCTGCCAGCGAGGCTTCGGTTCGTTCACGTGCTCACGCGAATCATCGCACGGGAGTGTGTCCGATGCAAGAGGAAGAGATACGGGCTATCGCTAATTTGGCTTGTCGGTGGGCGGAAGGTCTTTTAATAGGTCTTCAAAGAACGCAGCAGTCCCGGTATCTTCGACGACCTTCCACATCTCCGAATACATCTGATGAACCTGCTTCCGCTTCTCTGGGTCAACCTGGGCCTCGTTCACCCGTTCCTCCAGATTCGGAAGATTGATAGAGCCGCTCTCTAGTATCGCGTCGAAATAAACCTGATTCTCTATGGCGAGATTTTCGACCAACGTGCAGAGTTGCCGCAACATTGCTCTGAAATGCTCTAGCTTCATTTGGCGTGCCCGTGCCTTTCTTCGTGCGCTATCATAGCCTCATGAGGCCACCGCCGGACACGCCCGAATTCGCCCGCTTCACCGCCGCGATGCGGCAGATTATGAAGGTGTCGAAGGTGGAGCTAAACAGGCGGATAGCCGAGGAAAAGCGGAAGCCTAAGACTTCTTCTTCCGCTTCCCGCGATTCTGGCGAGGCAGCCAAACCGAACTAGAACGCTTCCGTCCCCGGCACCTTGCCGGTCAGTTCTGCGTAAGTCAGTCTCTTCCCTGAAATCTGCGATACTGCCAGCATGAAACGGTCTGCATCGTCCAGCGGATTGTCTTTGGTGGCACGGTTGTTATACCGGAACGCCTGTTCGTCGATGTAGCGGTCAAGGTGGAACGGCTCTACGGCAACGTAAGTTCCATTCAGCCCGCGCTTGAGCAAGCTCCAGAAGTTCTCAATGCCCTGAGTGTGAACCTGTCCGCGCACGTATTCCTCAACATGAGTCACGGTTTCGTGGATGTAATCGTGCTTCGCCAGATGGTCATAGCTGGAGAATTTGTCGGTATAGACCGTAGAACCCTTCTCGACCTGGCGCAGGATTTCACCCTGTAGAACCTCGCGGCTCACATCGGGAATCAGCTTGGCGCGGATTTGGCGGCTGTCGCGGTCCAGCATCCCCATAACCACCACCTTGCGCGAGGAGCGGCCCTGATTCAGCTTGAGCCGTCTCTTGGCGTGCATGTTCTTCAGCTTCCCGCCCATGTAGGTTTCGTCTACCTCAACTGGCTCACCACTGCCACCCAGCTTGTTCCACGATCCATCCCGCAAAGCCAGCCGTATCCGGTGCAGCATAAACCACGCGCTTTTCTGGGTCACACCCAAATCCCGCGCAATCTCGTAAGAACTCACCCCGTTCTTGCAGTTCACCACCAGCCACACCGCCAACAGCCACTTGTCCAACGGAATCGGGGAATCCTCAAACACTGAGCCAGTCTTCACCGAAAACTGCTTCCGGCAACCCTTGCACTTCCATATCCGCCGTGTAGTCAGGAACGAATATTCCCGCCCGCCGCAATGGGGGCACAAAACTCCACTCGGCCAGCGCATCGCGGAAACGAACTCAATGCAAGCGTCTTTATTCGCAAAATAGCGTGTCGCTCCCAACAGACTGCGCGGCACCTTCAAATCTTCTCTCTTGATGTCCATGGTGAAGCTACTGTAAATCAGAATGCTCGGTGTTACAAGTATATTGTTGCCCATGGAAAAAACCAGGACCCCGCAATAGACGAAAAAGCAAAGGGCTCGGGAATAATCTCCCCAGCCCTAATTGCTGTTGCCTATTGCCCGCTATTCCTGACCGCTGATTGCTAGCACTTCCGGCACTTGGCCAGAATCGCGGTCTCCAGCCTTACCCGGACATCTTCCGGAAGCTCATACAACTCATTTTTCCGATAAATCTCAATCGTCTTGCGAGTCGTATTCAGCGTGATCTCGCAGTGCTCGCACGCCTTCAAATGCGCTTCCAGATCGGCCCGCAGCGCGATGCCTACCTCGTCATCAATCAGATCGTCCAGTTGCGCCAGAAATTCCGTGCAAGTCACTTCGCACCACCCGTTTTGCCATTATTCCGGAAGTACTTTGCCAGCCGCTCCCGCAGTTGCAGACGCGCGCGCAGCAGCCGCGACTTCACCGCCGGAACGCTCAGCCCCAGCGTCTCCGCCGTCTCTTCGGTCGAAAGCCCTTCCACGTCACGCAGCACAAACACCACCCTGAACCCCTGCGGAAGCCCCTGAATCGTCTTCCTCAGAATCTCGCCCATCTCCGACTGCCCATACAGCGACTCCGGATCGGGCGACCAGTCCGCCAGGTCCCTCGGCATCGATCCCTCGTCCGTCTGCACGTCCTCGTCAATCGACACCATCTTGCCCGTGCGCCGCTTCCGCAGCCGCATCAGGCTTTCGTTCACGGCAATCCGCACCAGCCAGGTGTAGAACTTCGAGTTGCCCTGAAACTGGTCCAGCTTCTCATACGCCTTCAAAAAGGCGTCCTGGACCACG
>JAICYR010000016.1 GCA_025934135.1 Acidobacteriaceae bacterium
CACATTCGGGCCGCCCAAGTCGCTGAAGTCCTTCGTCACGCTTGACATGGCCGCCAGCGTGTCCCTGGGCGTCGAATGGCAGGGACACCGCACTGTGCAGCAAACGGTGCTGTACGTCGTCGCAGAGGGTGCCCGCGCTCTGGGAAACAGTGGTTTGCGGGGCCGTTGCATTCGCCGAGCCATAGCCCGACGCCGTCTGAGCGCCCGCCGTGATTGCAAATGACGCAATAGCGATCAATGGAAGTACTTTCATCGCCTACCCTCACTTGTCTTGCTCTTCGCGAGAGCCGGAATTCCGCCCGATTGCGAAATCCCAGCCTTGCGAACTTACCCAACTCGCACACTAGGATGCACTTACCAGACCAAAATCGACAATCCAGCATAAAACGAAAGTAACTTGCAGAAACAAAAGGGCCTGAGGGTAGCGCCACAGGCCGATAATGGCCGCTTCTCAACGGGCATCTATGTACTTCTTACATATTTCTTAACGATTTGCGGAGAACCTATTGACTCTTTTGCCGCTCGAAGAAACGCTCCATGAACTTTGTATCGAACTTGCCCGTCTTGAACTCCTCATCCTCGAAGATCTTCGCGTGCAGCGGAATCGTCGTATGAATTCCCTGCACCACAAACATCCCCAGCGCGCGCCGCATCCGCGCCATCGCCTCTTCCCGATCGTGGCCGTGCGTAATCAATTTCGCAATCAGCGAGTCATAATACGGAGGAACAACGCCCTCCGAATACTGCGCCGTGTCCACGCGAACGCCATTGCCGCCCGGCACATTGAAGGCCGTGATCTTGCCTGCCGATGGCGTGAACTTCTCCGGATGCTCCGCGTTAATGCGGCACTCGATGGCGTGTCCCTTGATCGGCACATGCTCCGGCACAATCGATGACAGCTTCTCCCCGCATGCGATCCTCAACTGCGCCTTCACCAAGTCGATGCCCGTCACGAACTCCGTCACAGGATGCTCCACCTGAATGCGGGTGTTCATCTCGATGAAGTAGAGCTTGCCGTCCTCATCCATCAGGAACTCCACGGTTCCCGCGTTTTGGTAGCCCACATGCTCCAGCGATTTCTTCAGCGTCCTGCCAATCTCCTCGCGCAGCTTCGGCGTCACTTGTAGCGACGGGGCCTCTTCAATCAGCTTTTGGTGCCGCCGCTGAATCGAGCACTCGCGCTCGCCCAGCGACAGAACCGTCCCGTGCTCGTCCGCCAGCACCTGGAACTCGATATGCCGGGGCTGCTCGATGAACTTCTCCATGTACAGATCGCCGTTGCCGAAGGCGTTCATCGCCTCCGTGTGCGCCGCATGGAACAGCGCCGGAAGCTCTTCCGCCGAGCGGATCACGCGCATTCCCCGTCCGCCGCCGCCCGCCGATGCCTTCAGAATCACCGGAAACCCAACCGACCGCGCCCACTCCAGTGCCTCGCCATCCGACTGGATCACGCCGTCAGACCCCGGCAGAATCGGCACTTTCGCATGCTTCATCGCCTGCCGGGCTTTTTCCTTCTCGCCCATCAGCCGCGTCACGTCCGGCGGAGGCCCAATGAACTTGATGTTTGACGCGCGGCACACCTCCGCAAAATTTGCATTCTCGCTCAGAAGGCCATAGCCGGGATGGATAGCATCCACGTCCGCGATTTCCGCCGCGCTGATCACAGCGGGGACGTTGAGGTAGCTTTCAGCCGAGCGCGGAGGCCCAATGCAGATCGCCTCGTCCGCGAAGCGCACATGCAGCGAGTGCCGGTCTGCTTCGCTGTAAACCGCGACCGTGCGGATGCCCATTTCCTTGCAGGCGCATATCACCCGCAGCGCAATCTCGCCACGATTGGCGATCAGTACTTTATGGAACATATCTGTCTCGAACTCGCCTGTCGGGAATCGTTATCTGGGACGCACGGCAAACAGCGGCTGGCCGTATTCCACCGGCTGTCCGCTCTGCACAAGGCGCTTCACAATCTCGCCCGCGACATCGCTTTCAATTTCATTCATCAGCTTCATCGCTTCCACAATGCAGAGCGTCTGCCCGTTCTCCACCTGGTCGCCGATCTTCACATACGCCGATGCTCCCGGCGAAGGCGACTCATAGAACGTCCCCACAATCGGCGACTTCACAATGTGCAGCGAAGCGTCTTCCGCTTCACCCGCCGTGGGCTGCCCGGCAGTGGCCGCTGGCGCCGAATGCGCCTGCGCTGTCGCGTGTACCTCGGGCAGCACCGTTGGAGCAAGCGCTTGAGGCTGCGCCGCAAATAGCCGCGCCATCTGGGCCATCTGCGTCAGGTCCAACACGCCCGCTTCGCCCGGCTTGGGAGCAAATTTGATCCGGACCTTCAGGTCGCCCCGCTCCAGGTCGAACTCGCCTATGTTGCTTTCCTTCAGAAACTCGATCAGTTCTTTCAGCTCTTGGATGTCTTCCGGTTTCATCACTCGCGTTTTTGCCTGCCTGTCGCGTTTATTCTCAGTCATCACAATGCAATCAATGCCTTGGCCGCTTTGGTCAGCACCTTGTTCCCGCGCTGCGTCACCGCAACCATATCTTCGATGCGAATTCCAAACTTACCCGCCAGATAAACTCCGGGTTCCACCGTAACCACCATACCCGGCTTTAGTTCCAGCGTCTGCCCGGCCGCGAGTCGCGGGGCCTCATGAATCTCAAGCCCCACGCCGTGGCCGGTTGAATGTGTAAAGTACCGGGCGAGACCCACCTTGCGCAAGACCGACCGCGCCGCCTCGTCCACTTCCGCGCAGGTCACGCCTGGCTTAACCGCTGCCACGCCCGCCTGCTGCGCCTCCAGCACCACCTCATACGCGGCGCGTTGCTCGTTAGTCAGCCTGCCCACACACACCGTGCGCGTCATGTCGCTGCAATAACCATTGAGGATAACACCGAAGTCGAGAGTAATGAATCCGTTGCGCGCGACTCTCTGGCGCGACGCTTTTCCATGCGGCATCGCCGAGCGCTCCCCCGAGGCCACAATCGTGTCGAACGACATGCCCTCCGCGCCCATTCCTCTCGCCAGAAATTCCAACCTCGCCGCAATGTCGGTTTCCGGAATTCCGCTGGCAATGTGCGGCAGCAGATCATTAAAGACGCGATCGCCCATCGCCGCCGCTTTTTCCATCAGCCTCAGTTCATCCGCGTCCTTGACCATGCGCAGTTCGGAGACAAGCGGCTTGTTCAGCGCAGCGAAAAAGCTCCGCCGCACTTTTCCGCTGATCGCCGAGCGCGCCATTTCGAGTGCGGCCACCGACGTATGTTCGGGATCGAACCACGCCTTCTTCGCCAGCGACTCCAGCAGCGTGCAAGCTTCCTTCAGCGCGGATTTCTTCGCTATCACCACGCGCGCGCCGCGCGTCTCCTGCTTCGCCTGCACGATGTAGCGGCCATCGGTGAACAGGACCGCGGCCTTCGCCGTTACCGCCAGCGCCGCATTCGAGCCAGAAAACCCACACAGCCAGCGCACATCAGGAAGATGCGTGACGAGAAGAGCGCTCACGCCCTCCCGCTCCATGCTAGCGCGTAGCGCTCGCAGTCGAACTCCATCACTCATGTTGCGATTGTCTCAGATCAAACGAGGCGCACGCGAAACGCAATCTCAGTCAGTTGTGCTTTCTTCGCATTCTGAATCGACAGAGGAAGGAATCGCTGAGCGCAATCTGGTCTTTACCTTCTTCGCCGGGGAGCCTGCGTAGACCCCGAACGGCTCCAGGTCCTTGGTCGCCACCGATCCCAACCCAAGCACAGCACCCTCGCCCATATTCACGCCCGGAGCCACAATCGCCCGCGCGCAAATCCACGCATAAGCTCCGATCCTCATCGGGAACGACACCATGGGGAACTCCGGTTCGTTGTAAAGGTGCGTTGCCCCGCACACATATGCGCCCTGCGAAACAATCGCGTGCGAACCAAAATACATTGGAGAAGGATTGTAAATTTCCGCGCCGTCGCCCAGCGTCACTCGGTCCTCACAGCGCAGGTTCCAGGGGGCCCACACCTTCGCGCCCGGATAAAAATGGCACTTCGCCCCCAGCTTTGCGCCGAACGCCCGCAGCAGCATTGCCCGCCACCCGTGGCACGGACGCGGCGACGTCCGGTACAGCAGGGCCCGGGAAACGACCCAGCAGAAACGCCCCGCGCGGTTCCGCAACGAAGTTTGTGGCCTCAGCGTTGGATCGGCAACCACGCTCATGCAACCCATAATAGTTGGAAAACGATTCCGCCCGCGCACGACTTTGCGCAGAGCAGCCCCTGTCTCCGGAAATACCCATGCGAATTTCAGCGGAAAAACCCTATTATGAATCAGAGACAGGAGAAGACCCCGTGGCGACCCGCTCCATGAGCCTGCGCAAAACCGCCCAGTTATGGGCGGCGCCCAATCAGCTCACGCTTCTGCGCCTGTGCATCATCCCGTTCATCGTGCTGGCCATCTTTGACCAGTCCTACCGCACGGCTTTCGGTCTGTTCATCTTCGCCGGAATCACCGACGGGCTCGACGGCTCGCTGGCCCGGTTCCTCAAGCAGCGCACCATTCTCGGCCAGTACCTTGATCCTATGGCCGACAAGCTGCTCCTCAGCACGCTCTTCCTCGTCCTGCACCATCAGGGACTTATCAACCGTCTCGTGACCGTGCTGGTATTCGCCCGCGATCTGGGCATAGTGCTGGTCGGGGCCATCCTCTATGCCTCGGTAGGCATGAAGGACTTCCGCCCCAGCCTCTTCGGCAAGGCGAACACACTCGCGCAGATCGTCGCCTTGCTCACCGTGCTGCTCAGCATGTTCTACGCGCCGCCCTTCGTGCTGCTGGTGCGCCACTGGTCGCTGGTGGCCACCGTGGTCTTCACCGTCGTCTCAGGATTCCATTACGCATGGCTGGGCACGCGCCGCTTCAACGCATCGCCCGCGCCCATCGACGAGTAAAGCTCGACCAAGCGGCCTTGACCGCGGTCCTTGCCCCTCAGCCGTCGTCCTCATCCTCGACTTCGCGGTTCTCTTCAATTGTCATGTCGCGAAATTCGTCCGAGTCAAAAACCTCGCCGCACTCCTGGCATTCGACGAATTCTGTGTCCTCTTCACGCGCTACGACGCGCACTTTTGGGTGTTTGCAGAGGGTGTCCATGTTGAATGTTCAGGAACGCCATTTTGGGGCATTCTCGGCAAGATTCTATCCTTCCCGGGTCACCTGTCAAGCACCATTGTCACTGCTGTTTCTCACCCGGATGACCCCAGTCCGGCCTATACTAAGAGCAAGACCCACGGAACGGTCCACCATGCTGAGACTCACCAAAAAGGCCGACTACGGTCTTATGGCGCTCAAATACCTCGCCGAGCACCCCGAAGAAGCCTCGCTCAGCGCCAGGGACATCGCATCCGCCTATCACATTCCGCCGCAGTTGCTGGCCAAAATTCTTCAGCTTCTCGCCCGTCAGGGCCTGCTCCAGTCCCATGCCGGCATGAACGGGGGCTATTCGCTCAACTGCGATCCGCACGACATTTCCGTATTCGAGGTCATCCGCATCGTCGATGGCCCGCTCTTCATCACGTCCTGTATCACCGACGCCGGACCGTGCGACCTCACCAGCAGTTGCACCATCAAGGAGCCGCTCGCCCGCGTCAACGACAGTATTTCCGATCTGCTGAAAAAAATCCGCATCTCCGATCTAGTCGAGGCTGACCCCGCGTACGGCCGTTCCAAGTCCCAGGTTCAGGAACTCGTTACAATTCAGCTAGGGCCACAAACCCAGCAAGTCTGAACCGCTGCAATTCAGTCGGTGGACTGGGACCTGGGCCCTGAGCCCTGAAGATGAGCGCCCCAGCCCAACCCGCAACCGCCTCAAATCCATCCGAACTCAACCTGCCCATCTACATGGACAACCAGGCCACCACGCCGCTCGACCCGCGCGTGCTGGAAGCCATGATGCCATGGCTCACAACGAAATTCGGCAACGCCGCCAGCCGCAGCCACTCGTTCGGATGGGAAGCCGAAGCCGCCGTCGATCACGCCCGCCAGCAGGTCGCCACCCTCATCGGAGCATCACCGAAGGAAATCGTCTTTACCTCCGGAGCAACAGAATCCGACAACCTCGCCCTCAAGGGCATCGCCGAGGCATACCGCGAACGCGGCAACCACATCATCACCCAGGTCACGGAGCACAAAGCCGTCCTCGACACCTGCCACCGGCTGGAAAAATCCGGCTGCCGCATCACCTATCTTCCAGTAAACTCCGCTGGCCTCATCAACGTCGAAGACCTTCGCAGTGCGATCGATGAGACGACCATCCTCGTCACTATCATGGCCGCCAATAACGAAATCGGGGTCATCCAGCCCATCACCGAAATCGGCCAGCTCTGCCGCGAGCGAAACGTCTTTTTCCATTCCGATGCCGTGCAGGCTGCGGGCAAAATCCCCCTCGATGTAAACGCCATGAGCATCGATGCGCTGTCCCTCTCCGCGCACAAGCTCTACGGCCCCAAGGGAGTCGGCGCGCTCTACGTCCGCCGCCGCAACCCCAAAGTCGAAATCGCCGAGCAAATCAACGGCGGAGGCCACGAGCGCGGCATGAGGTCCGGGACGCTCAATGTCCCCGGCATCGTCGGCTTCGGTCAAGCCTGCGAAATCGCCGCTCAGGAAATGGCCTCTGAAGCCGAACGACTGCGCCGCCTGCGCGACCGTCTCCGAGAGCGGCTCAAATCTGCCCTCGACCAGGTTCGCGTCAACGGCTCGCTCGAACACCGCCTCCCCGGAAACCTCAACATGAGCTTCGCCGGAGTCGAAGGGGAAGCCCTCCTCATGGGCCTGAGCGATGTCGCCCTCTCCACCGGATCGGCCTGCACTTCCGCCGCACTGGAGCCTTCTTATGTCCTGCGCGCCCTCGGGCTTGGAGACGAAATCGCCTACAGTTCGCTCCGTTTCGGCTTGGGCCGCTTCAACACCGAAGCTGAAATTGACTACACAGCCGACCGTCTTATCGAAGTAGTCCAAAACCTGCGCGAGCTCTCGCCGACTTACGAGGCAGCAAAGTGAACTACCGCGCCTCTGCCACTGGCAGTTCCAGGTGCGACCCCGCGTAAATTCGCTGAGTGGCTTTCACGTAATCTTGTGGCTTCGCGGTCATGATGTTCGGCACAAATGTCTGCGGATTGCGGTCATACAACGGAAACCATGTGCTCTGCACCTGGACCATGATTCGGTGCCCGGCCTTAAACACGTGGTCCGCCGCATGCAGGCTGTACTTATACTCTTCGACCTTGTTTGCCGGAATCGCCTCCGGATGCTCGAAGCTCTCCCGGTATCGTCCGCGAAAAATCTCTTCGGCAATCATCAATTGGTAGCCGCTCATCGCCGGAATCACCGTTGACTGCCCCGGCGCGCACGCGACGTCGGGCGCCGTGGGATACACGTCGATCAGCTTCACAATCCAGTCGCTGTCCGTGCCGGAAGTCGACGCGAATAGATCCGCTATCACGTTCCCCGTCACCGTCACGTCATGCGTCAGCACGCGGCTGGTCCACACCGCCACATCGGGCCGCCGGTCATACGGACGCTGGTCCTCGGCCAGCCACGTGTACCACTTCGACCCCGGAGCATAGGTCGCCTGAATCGGCCGCTTGCGGTAGTTCACCGGATGCGCCGGATCCGACACATACTGCGCATACGCGCCGTCGTCCTTCGGCTTCGCAAACGACAACATGTGACCCGCGCCCAGATACAGGTCCCGTTCCACCGTGTCTTTCGGAGGCCACGCGTCATACCGCATCCACCGGTCGGACCCCGTCTGGAAGCTCGCAACGTCCTTCAACGCGAATCCCGGCTGGCCCTTCAGGTAATACGCGAAAAACGGAGCCTCAATCCTCTGCCGGAAGGTATCGCCCGTCGCCGAGCCAAAATTCAGCACGCCTAAATGCCGCGTCGTGTGTACCCACTGCCCGTGGTCCCATGGCCCCAACACCATAAAGACTTCGTGCTTGGTGTCATGCGGCTTCAGCATGGCGAACTGCTCCTGCGGACCCCACATGTCTTCCTGGTCCCAGTAGCCGCCCACTTCCAGCGTGGGCACCGTTACACTCGTCAAGTGCGGCTGCACCGCCCGCGCCCGCCAGTAGGCGTCATACGTCGGGTTCTTCAGAAAAGCCTTCCAGGTCGGAAGCTCCGTCAACCCGCCCTTCTTGCCCGCTGCCGCCGCCGACCCGGCATTCAGAAAATAGGTGTATGCGTCCTCATCCAGCTTGCCGAAGGTCGCCTTCTTGCTCGATTCCATCCCCAGCACGTAGTCGTATCCGTAGCTCTGCCGGAACGCCCCATTATGGAAAAAGTCGTCTCCAAGCCACACGTCCGTCATGGGGGCTTGCGGCGAAATCGCCTTCACCGCCGGATTCGGATCAATCCCCGCCTCCGTAGCCAGAAACCCCGGATACGAAACCCCCAGCACGCCCAAGCGCCCATTGTTGCTTGGAACGTGCTTGAGCAGCCAGGCCACCGTGTCATACGTGTCCGTACTCTCGTCCACGTCGCGCGAGTCCGCCGAGTTCGGGTCGTGATGCACAGCCAGCGGACGCATCATCACAAACTGCCCCTCCGACTCGTATCGCCCGCGAATGTCCTCCATCACAAAGATGTAGCCGCTGCGCGCCAGCTCCGTATATTCCTCGTTAATCGAGTCCGACGTGCTCCCCTCCACGCCATACGGAGTCCGCTGCATCAGGAACGGCAGCGGCTCCTTCGTATCTGTGGGTCGCAGGATAATCGCGTGCAGCTTCACGCCATCCCTCATCGGAATCATGACTTCCTCGCGGTTGTAATGCCGAAAGTGGTTGTGCTCCGGTGTCGCGCTGATCTTCGTCGCGTAGGCTGCGGCCCCCTGCTCCTCGCGCCGGACCTCCGTCACGTCGCCCGCCGCGTTGATGGTGAAGACGAACTCCGGCCCGTTGTCGGGAGCCTTGAATTTCGCTTCGGAATCTGTCGCGGCTTCGGCCTTAAGCCCGGTCGCCGCGCTGCGCGCCGTCTCAATGGTCAGGTGGTCGCCCGTATGGAAGACCGACAGCACAATGTCAGGCTCGTCCACATCCCGGTACTGCCCAACAAACCGGTCCAGATCGCCCTGTGAAGCCGCCAGCGCCGAAACCGAAAGTATCAAAACCAGAGCAACGCCAGACACAGCCGAACGAACCCTCATCCGCGCCCCCGTGTACAAAGCAACAGTGTAGCCGCGAATAGCCCGCGAACTATTGGCTTCTCTTGTTCTACATACCAATGCAGAATCCGCCGAATTCCTAAATTCAAATGAGCAGGTTTATGCCACATTGCCCATTACAATCAACCCAGTGTCGCTCTCCTTCCACATTCACAAAACCAGCGGCCCCGCGCGCCGCACCACTATAACCCTGCCGCACGGCGCGGTGGAAACGCCCGTCTTCATGCCCGTCGGGACCGCGGCTTCAGTCAAAGCCGTACCCCAGCATCTGCTCGAAGAACTGGACGCGCAAATCATCCTCGGCAACACCTATCACCTCTATCTCCGCCCCGGCCATGAGCTCATCCGCCGCCTCGGCGGGCTGCATCGTTTCATGAGCTGGCCGCGCCCCATCCTCACCGATTCCGGAGGGTTCCAGGTCTTCAGCCTCAATGGGCTTCGCAAAGTCACGGACGACGGCGTCCAGTTCCGCTCGCATCTCGACGGCTCAAGCCACTTCTTCTCACCCGAGCATTCCATGGACGTGCAGATCGCACTCGGCTCCGACATTGCCATGGCCTTCGACGAATGCACCGAGTACCCGGCCGACCGCACGCGCGCCCGCCACTCGCTCGAAACCACCCTGCGCTGGGCCCAGCGCAGCAAGCGGCATTTTGACGAGCGCAAGCGTGAGCGGCCGTGGGACGAATCCTTCGCTGGCCAAAACCCCAGCCTCTTCGGAATCGTGCAGGGAGGCATGTATCCCGACCTGCGCCGCGAGTGCGCCGAGCAGCTCGTCGAAATGGATTTTCCCGGCTACGCCATCGGCGGTCTCAGCGTGGGCGAGCCGCGCGAGCTGACCCGCGAAATCATCGCCGAAACGCTGCCGCTCCTGCCCGCCGACAAGCCCCGTTACGTAATGGGCGTCGGCTATCCCGACGAAATTGCCGAGTACGCCGCAATGGGCGTGGACATGATGGACTGCGTTCTGCCCACGCGCGCCGCCCGTCACGGCCTGCTGTTTACCTCGGAGGGCCGGCTCAACATCAAAAACAAGAAATACGCAGATGACCAGAACCCGCCCGACCCGGCCTGCGGTTGTCTTGTCTGCCGCCGCTATAGCCGCGCCTACCTGCGCCATTTAATGATCGCGCAGGAGCCGCTCGCCGCCGTCCTGAACACGCTGCACAACCTGGCGTTCTATCTCGAAACCATGCGTCGCGTCCGCGCCAATATCGAAAAAGAATCAGGCGGCGTTCTGCCGCGCAACTCCGTCGAAGGGTAGAACAAGGTTGAACACCGCGCCGCTTTGTCCGCGGGTCTCCGCGCTGCGCACGCGCAGCCATCCCTGGTGCCGCTCGGCGATTTCCTGTGTCACCCACAGGCCCAGCCCCGTCCCCCCAATGCCCTTGGTCGTGAAGAACGGTTCGAAAATCCGGTCGCGGTTTTCCGGGCTGATGCCGTGTCCGGTGTCGGCAATCGTAAGGATCAGGCATTTGTGGCCGGACCGCCAGTCCGTACCCTCCCGGCTCCGCACCAGCAGCCGCCCGCCCTCGGAGCGCATCGCGTCAATCGCATTCCCAATCAGGCTATTGAGCGCCTGCCGGATCTCTCCATCAAAGCAATAGAGCGGCTCCTGCGCGCGAAGGCGTTCCTCAACATGAATTCCCGCATTCATGATCCGGGCCTGATACGCGGCAATCACTCCGCGAAGAAGCTCATCCGAGCGCACGAATTTCGGGTTGGTGGACTGCTTATGGAAGCGTAGGGTCTGGTTACTGATAATCGAAACCCGCCGCAACTCCCGCTCCGCGGCCTGGATATAGCGATGGACCTGGCCGGGGTCCGCCGACTCCAGCGATAGAAAAAGCAGGTTCGTCACTGCTTCCAGTGGATTATTGATCTCATGCGCGATGGAAGCCGCCAGCCTGCCAACCGCGGCCAGCTTTTCATTCTTCTTCAGGGCCGACTCCGCCCGTTTGAGCGACGTGATGTCGCGGCCTTCCGGCACCAGCAAAACAACCTTGCCGTCCAGGTCTCGCACTGGAGAAAGCGAAAAATCAAAAACCAGAATATCGCCCGTCGGCCGCACCAGCGGCCACTCGAACCGGATGTGCTCGCCGGAAACCGCTCGCGCCAGCACCTCCCGGGCCATCTCCGGCGCGCCCGGTGTGTGGGTAAACCATGGACATTCCCAGAACCATTTCCCGATCAGGTCCTCGCGCGTGTTGTCGGCAAACTCAAGAGAAGCCCGGTTGCAATCCAGGAGCTTGCCCTCCGGCGAGACCAGGCCCATGTATTCCAGCGACGTATTGCACATGGCGTCAAGGCGGGCGGAGGTTTCGCGGGCAATTCTCTCCGTCTCCTTTTGTCCCGTAATGTCGCGGAAGAAGATGACGATTCCATCCTTGGTCGGGCGCACATGGACGTCCACCCAGACGTTGAACGGTTCGGGATAATATCCTTCAAATTCTCCGCCTGTGCCCTGTTCCATCGCGCGGCGGTAATTCTCCACAAAGGGCGATCCCGGAAAACCGATATGAGGAAATACTTCCCAAAGAAGCCGGCCAATCACATCGCCATAGTTGGCCAGAACGTGCTTGGCCACAGGGTTCACATAGGAAATGCGCCAGTCGCGATCCACGCTTACCACGGCGTCAGCCGTTGCCTCCAGCGCTTGGTTCAACTGCGCTGTAACTGTGTCCCGCTCACGCTTTGCCAATATCTCCCCGGTTATGTCATGGCAGGCGCTCAATACCCCGACAATTTCACCGGACGGCGTATAGACCGGGCTGTTGCTGTACGTCCAGTAGACGTCCCGCAACTGGCCTCTGCGCCTCACAGGGATCAGCACCTTTTCCCGATACGTTGCCTCGCCGCGCAGCAGCGCGGCCTCAAGCTCGGGACCAACAATGTACCAGGCTTCCTCCCAGCTCTCGGCGGCGGGCCGGCCTAGCGCGTGGGGATGCTTTTCCGCCATCAGCGGGCGATAAGCATCGTTATAGAACTGGAGCATCTCCCGTCCCCAGGCCAGCGCCATTGGGAAGCGGCTTGCAAGAATGGTGTTTAAGCAACTGAGGAGGGTTTCAGGCCAGTCATCAATCGCACCAAGAGGAGTGTCCGACCAGTCATGGGAGCGGACAAGCTCCGCCATCTCTCCGTCGCCGCTGATCTTGCCTTGCGAATGCGGAGAGGCGGCTTCGCTGCCGAATCGAGCGGCGGAAGATTGGCCCCTTGCCATTGCCTGCACCTTGGTCTGTTCATCTGCTCCAACGCTTACATCAATCAACTGGGAAAAAGTCGTGCAATTCAAGACCCGCGACTGAGAAGACGCGCCCCGGCCCGTTTTTGTTGCCCTGCGCGCGTTATTCACTAAAATCGGAATCCATGAGTACAGGACCCAGCCCTCGCGAATTTCGACGGCTATTGTTGAACTGGTTCGCCGAAAACGCCCGCGACCTGCCCTGGCGGCGTTCGCGCGATCCTTACTCTATCTGGGTGTCCGAGATCATGTTGCAGCAGACGCGAGTGGCCGCTGTGCTCGAGCATTACCACCGATTCCTGCGTCGCTTTCCCTCTGTCCAGGATTTGGCAGCCGCTGCGGAAGACGAGGTCCTGGCGCACTGGAGCGGCCTTGGCTACTACCGGCGCGCGCGCCTGCTGCACCGGACGGCGCAGGTCGTCGTGAACGAGATGGACGGCAGGCTTCCCCAAACAGCGGCGGAACTGCGCGCACTGCCCGGGGTAGGCGACTACACCAGCGCGGCCATCGCCAGCATAGCCTTTGGAGAGGCGGCGGCCTGCATCGACGGCAATGTAGAGCGGGTGCTTCGGCGCCTGCGCGCCTGGCACGAAGATTCAGGCCTGCGGACGAAGATTCGCGAGGAGGCTGCGCGGCTGCTCGATCCGGGCCGCCCCGGCGACTTCAACCAGGCCATGATGGAGTTGGGCGCCACGGTCTGCCTGCCTCGCTCGCCGCTCTGCCTCCAGTGCCCGGTTTGCGGCCTCTGCGCCACCCGCGGCGAGCACCCGGCCCGCGCGCGCAAGCCGATGCGCGCCAGGGAATCCGCTTACGCCTTTCTGCTGCGCAAGCGGAACCGAGGGGACGAAGTCCTGCTGGAGCGGCGTCCGCCCGACGCAACCCTGATGCCCGGCATGTGGGAGATGCCCGCGCTCGGTCCGAAACCTGCGTCCGAAGATGCGCCAATCCTCACACTCCGCCACTCCATCACGGATACGAACTACTTTGTTTCGATTTATGGGTTGAATCTCAAAGAGCTTCGCAGGCTCTCCACGACAACAACCGCGCGCCGGTGGTTCGCCGCCAGCGAGTTGCCAACGCTGCCACTGACCGGGTTGGCGCGCAAAGTCCTGAAGCGGCTCCATGCTTGGCCCGACCCCGGCGAAGCCAGCCCCGCTCCGGCCTTGAGCCGAAACCGGCCCATAGCGCTTAAGCCGGGAGCAGACTGAAAGGTAGACCTATGGCGGCATCGATCATAATCGCAACGCTATTCCTTATCGGACCGGCCTTCGCGCAGACTACCCCGGCGCTGCATTCGCGCGGCCACAACGACCAGCAGGCATCCCCAACGCAGGCCGCGAAAGGAGTTTCTACCCTGCCGGAAAACGCTTCCGGCGAATTCACACTGGACAGCCACGGCTCGGTCATTCAGATAACCATCGAGCATAACCGCCTCGACGGCTATATCACACTGATGCAGCAGGACACCTCCCTTACGCTGTTTTTCAACAAGACATTCATCAACGGAAAGCGCGTCACATTTACCACCAGGATCGTGCATGGCCTCAGCTATTCGTTCGCCGGAGAAATCCTGCGCGGCGATGCGGAAGCGCCATCCCTGAACGGCTATTACCGTCTTGCGGGCAAGATCACCTCCTATCGCGACGGTGTGGCGGAAACCAAATGGGTGAATTTGAAATCCACGCCGCGATTGGAAGGCAAAGATTAATCCCTAATCCCTAATTCCTAATCCCTATACCCTGCCTCCCGGTTTTCAATTACCCTCATCTGCGTAATGATTTTGCGCCACCTCCATCACCTGCGCCGGGCCGCATGGGAGGCCTTCGGACATAGCGTTTTCACCAACGCCAAAGCCGCCGCCTACTCGGCCATCCTGAGCCTTTTCCCGGCGCTGCTGGTGGTGACGGCCCTGCTCGCCTTCTCACCAGAGACCGATACGGTCCGCGGCGACCTGCGGATGGCCTTCAGCAGCATCCTGCCGGGAGATACCATGTCGCTCGTCCAGGCCTACTTCCAGATGGACCACGCGCGCTCCATCCGCATCATCTCCGGGGCCATCTTTGTCACCTTCGCCGCCGCGCTCGGCGCGAACCTGTCGCTCATGGAAGGCTTTCGCCTCGCCCATCGGCTGCCCCGCGGCGAGTGGGGTTTCTGGAAAGAGCGGTTCGTCGCCCTCGCCCTGATCTTCGCCACCCTCATCCCCATGATCTTCGCGACCGTGCTGGTCGCCTTCGGCCATGTCATCGAGCACTGGATGATCGAAAACGCAGGCCTCGACCTTCGGTTCTACGTGATCTTTCTTTGGCGTATTTTGCGCTGGGCAATCGCCACCGCGACCAGCGTGGCCGTGCTGGCCGTTATCTATCACTTTGGAACTCCGGGAAAGCGGCGATGGCGCCAGGCGCTTCCCGGCGCGCTGCTGGCCACCGTCACCTGGTTTGTCGTCACCTTGGTCTACGGCTGGTACATCACGCGCCATGCCGACTACTCCGTTATCTATGGATCGCTCGCCGCCGGTATCGCCACTCTGGTGTGGCTGTATATGGTTTGCCTCACCGTTCTCTTCGGCGCTGAATACAACGCGCAGCTTTTCGTCGCAAAGCGTCCTGCCCGCGAACGAACACGCGCCTGACTCCCGCTGCTAAAATCGGGAGTGGACTCAAACAATTCGATTGCAGTTGGGGGATGGATGAACGTTATGCTTACCGGTTCGGACAATGTGCGCGACACGCGCCTGCGTCGGGCCAAAATCGTCGGCACGCTGGGCCCCGCCTCAAATACTGAGGAGACTTTTCGCGCGCTTCTCCGCGCCGGACTCGACGTCGCGCGCCTGAACTTTTCCCACGGAACACACCCGGAAAAACTGAAGCTCATTGAAATGGTCCGCAAGGTGGCAGCCGAGGAAGGCAAAAACATCTGTATTCTCGGGGACCTGCAAGGCCCCAAGATCCGCACGGGCAAACTGGAAAACCGTACCCCGGTCCAGCTTGAGGCCGGCAAAAAGGTCACCATCACTCCTCGCGACATTCCCGGAAACGCCCAAATCCTCTCCACCACCTTCAAGACTCTCGCCGAAAATCTTGAACCCGGGTCCCGCATCCTCCTCTCCGACGGCCTGATCGAGCTGCGTGTACTCGCCGTCAAAGGTGAAGACGTGGAGTGCGAGGTCATCAACGGCGGCCTGCTGGGCGAAAACAAAGGCATCAACCTGCCGGGAATTGCCGTGCGCGTGCCCTCGCTCACCGAAAAGGACGAGGCTGATCTTGAATTCGCGGTTAAGAACGGAGTGGACGCCATTGCCGTGTCGTTCGTCCGTACCGGCGACGACGTAAAGCTCGTGAAGCGGCGCATCGCATCTTTCGGCGCGGACGCCTGGGTCATCGCCAAGCTCGAAAAGCCACAGGCCATCGAGCGCCTTGAGGAAATTCTGGAAGCCGCCGACGGCGTCATGGTCGCGCGCGGAGACCTCGGCGTGGAAGTCCCTCCGGAAAAAGTCCCAGCCATTCAGAAGCACGTTATCCGCCGCGCGTCGGAGCATCGCAAGCCCGTCATCACGGCGACGCAAATGCTGGAATCGATGATCGAAAATCCGCGCCCCACGCGCGCCGAAGCCAGCGACGTTGCCAATGCCGTTTACGACGGCAGCGACGCCGTCATGCTCTCCGCCGAAAGCGCGGCCGGCAAGTATCCGGTCGAAGCCGTCAAAATGATGGCCCGCATCATCACCGAATCCGAGGCACAGATCCGCGAAACGGGCCTGCCGCACAACGGACACCCGGCCAACGTGCGCCTTACCGTGGCTGAAACAATCTGTGAATCGATGGCGCACGCCGCGCAGGACCTCGATGTGAAGGCCATTGCTGTGTTCACCGAAACCGGGACCACCGCCCGGCAGCTTTCCAAATACCGCCCCACCCCTCCCATCTATGCGCTCTCAAGCGTGAAGGTGGTCATAAACCGTATGTGCCTGCTTTGGGGTGTGCAGCCAATTCAATGCGCAAAGGCCCAGACTACCGAGCAGATGGTTGATCTGGCAGAGACCCTGCTGGAGGGTGCCGGATACGCCGAGCCGCACGACATCATCGGCATTGTCGCCGGCACCCTCACCAAGTCGGGATCCACCAACTTCCTTCGGCTCCATATCCTCGGCGACGCCCTCGGCGCTCCCAAACAGGTGCCCGTCGCTGAAACTGCGTGCGCGCAATAAACCAGAGCACAGGGCAGGATTCATGGCGTTCCTGAATCGCCCTGTGCTTCCTGAATCTGGAATGACTCGAACTCCGCGCGGGTTTTTCCTGTGCGGGGTTTTCTTTTTTCCTCGACAATAAGCCAATGGGCCGCATCCGCATCCTCACCGACCAGGTAGCTAACCAGATCGCCGCCGGCGAGGTGGTGGACCGTTCCGCGTCCGTCGTAAAGGAGTTACTGGAAAACTCCCTCGACGCGGGCGCGACCCGCATTTTGGTCGAAGTTGAGGCGGGCGGACGCAAACTCATCCGCATCTCCGACAACGGCACCGGCATGGTGCGCGACGACGCGCTGCTGGCCTTTGAGCGCCACGCCACCTCCAAAATTCGCTCCAGCGACGACCTGCTCTCCATCTCCACTTTGGGATTTCGCGGCGAGGCCCTGCCCTCCATCGCCTCCATTGCCCGCGTGCAGGTGGAAACACGCGCGCAGGACGATGCTTCCGGCACCTTGCTCGATATCGCCGGTGGAAAAATTCTCCGAGTCGAAGACGCCGGCCTCCCCGTCGGAACCACCATCGCCGTCCGCGACCTTTTCTTCAACACGCCTGCGCGACGCAAGTTCATGCGCGCCGAATCCACCGAGCTATCGCACGTAACCGCCTTGGTTACGCATTACGCTCTCGCGCATCCGGACAAGCATTTTGAGCTTCATTCGACCACCCACACGCTCCTGCTGGCTCCTCCTGTCGCTAAGCCCGCCGAGCGCATATTTCAGATTTTTGGCCGCGACACCCTTGACCAGTTGATTCCCGTCGCCGCGGAACGTCCCTTCGATCGCACCGGACTCCCCGAGCCTCCGCCCTGGAAACGCGATGACGATTACGCACCGCCCGACCCCGGTTTTCTCCGGGTCAGCGGATTTACCTCCAAGCCCGAGTTGCAGAAGCTCAACCGCAACTCGATTTACGTCTTCGTGAACCAGCGGCTCATCCGCGACCGCCTCATCCTGCATGCGGTCAGCGAGGCCTATCGGAACGTCATTCCGTCGACTTCGTTTCCCGTGGTGCTGCTGTTTCTGGAAATGCCTCCGCACGAGGTGGACGTGAACGTGCATCCGGCAAAAACCGAGGTACGTTTCCGCCAGCAATCCTACGTTCACGACTTCGTGCGAGACAGTCTGCGCAACACGCTGGTGAAGGCGCGCCCCGCGGCCAAATTTCTCTCGGCCCTCACCGCGGCCCCGCATGCTACTCCGGCGCTCATGCCAGATGTGTCGCCAATGCCAGATTCCGACCCGAAGCCCGACTCCGAACCGCCGGTCCGCGCCGAAGACGCGGAACCCTTCGCGTCGCCCGCCGCTCCTCCACTTGAGGTGACAGCACCGGAACTTCCGCCTGAAAGCATAAAACTTCCGTTTTCGGCGGGTGCCCTGTCTCTCGTGAACGCTCCGGGTGCCCCATCCTTGACGGGCTCGGAGCGACTGGAAAGCGCGGGAGAAAAAGTTCCAGACGAGCCCCCAACTCTTAACTCCCTCGCCTCGCTCAAGCCCATGGGCCAGCTTCGCGAGTCGTTCATACTTGCTGTGAACGACGAGGGCCTGTGGATCATCGACCAGCACGTCGCCCACGAGCGCGTGCTGTTCGAAAAAATCCTGCGCGAGCGCGAGGTGGAGCGAATCGAGCGGCAGCGCCTGCTCATGCCCCTGCTCATCAACCTGCTTCCACAGCAGATGGTCCTATTTGCGGAAATCGCCGGAGAGTTGGAGCGGAACGGCTTCGACGTTGAGCCTTTCGGCCCTCAGACCATTGCCATCAAGGCCGCGCCTCCCGGACTTGATCCGGGCCGCCTTGAGCGCATGTTGATGGAAGTCCTGGAACAGGCCGGCAATCCCGCGCAGTCAGAAAATCTGGGAACGCTGCGCACGCGCATCGCCGCGTCGCTCGCCTGCCACTCGGCCATCAAGGTCAATATGCCGCTCGACGGCAAACGTATGGACTGGCTGCTCGCCGAGCTTGCGAAAACTGAGCATCCCACAAGCTGCCCGCACGGGCGACCCATCGCGCTGCACTATAGCTGGAAAGACATTCAGAAAGCCTTCAACCGAATATAGAACTGGCCGTCCAGGCAATTGCTTGGCGTGGCCACTCCCGTTTGTAGTGAATTCGCTGTTTCCACCCGTGATGAAGAGGAGCAGAACCCGTTGGGGTTCGAGACCCACGGTACGGATGCGAATCCGGCTTAGGGCTGCATCAGCCCCTTGCCCGCGATGGCGATGTTGTCGCGGGTCGCGCCCTTCACCAGATACATCATCTCGTCCGCCGAGCGGATAATCTCATGGACTGTCCTGCCGTCCTCCGGCCACGTCGCCACGCCAAAGCTGGCCCGCACCTCCAGCCCCAGCACGTTTCCAAAGCTCCGTTCGCGCAGCCCTTTCAGCAGACGTTCCGCTACATACTGCGCGGCGCGTTTGTCGGCCCCTGGCAGCATGGCCACAAACTCGTCTCCGCCATAGCGGAACACGATGTCCTGCTTCCGCAAACTTGCACGCAGCGTCTCGCCCACTTCTTTCAGCAGATGGCTCCCCACCAGGTGCCCGTGCCGGTCGTTGACTTGCTTGAAATGGTCCAGGTCAATGAAGATGAGGCTGAATGGCGTTTCGTCGTTCGCGGAATCGGGCCCGTCGAGCCGCGTCTCCAGCAAGTGATACAGGTGCCGCACGTTGTAAAGACCCGTGCAGTCATCCGTGATGGTCAGCTCCTGAATCCGCTCCACATGCCGCGCATTGTCAATCGCAATGGCCGCGTAGTCGCAAAGCACATGCAGAAACGAAATTGTGTAATCCGTCAGCGCTTCCAATTGGCAGTTGAACAGCTGAATCACGCCGAGCGTCCGTTGGTGCGACCGTAGAGGCATGCAGATGGCGGAGCGCACCCGCAGGCCGGGTGCCGCAGCATCCTTCGTCATCTTTGAATCGAAGCGTGGGCCTTGGCCGACTTCCGGAACAATCAGGCTTTCGCCGTGCTCGGCCACCCAGCCCGCCAGCCCGTGTCCAAAGGGCACGCGCAGGTCGTGCAGGTTCTCTTCGGTATGACCGACGGCCACCGTGTAATACAGATCGTGCTTCGCTTCATCCACCAGCAGCAGCGACCACGTCTCCGGCTTAAAGAACTGCTCCATCTGCTGCATGATGGCGCGCAGAATTGCGTCGCGGTCGAGCGACGAGGTCAGCGCGCGCGCCACATTATGAAAAACGAGTAGGTCGCGCAAACCGGGGTCGGCGGGGGCAGATGTGGGAAAAAGTGGGTCTGGCATTTTCTTTTTTCTACTGCTGCTGATTTTGCCACATTTTCGCCCGCGTTGGCGCGCAATTTTAACGTCTTAGTGTGCATACGACATGGCCAAGGTAAGCAGAAACGCCACCACGGAGATGATCGTCTCGCACACCGACCAGGTCTTAATCGTCTCAACCACGCTCATGTTGAAGTACTCCTTCACCAGCCAGAAGCCTCCATCATTCACATGCGAGAAGATCAGCGATCCAGCCCCCGTGGCAATCGCCAGCAGCTCCGGCTGCACGTGCGGGCTGTGCAGCGCAATTGGAGCGACAATTCCCGCGGCGGTGGTCATGGCCACCGTGGCGGAGCCGGTCGCCAGCCGCATCAGCGCGGCAAGCAGCCATGCCAGAAACAGCAGCGGAATATGGCTGTGCAGCGCCAGCGTGATCACCGCGTGCGCCACTCCGCTGTCCTGCAGAATGCGCCCAAAGCCGCCGCCCGCGCCCACGAGCAGCGTAACCATGGCCGTCGGCGCAAGGCTCTCGTTCGAGAAGCGCAGGATGGTCTGCCGGGTAAATCCGCGCCGCGTGCCCAGCGCATAAAAGCTGAACAGCGCGCCAATCAACAGCGCCATGTCGTCGTTTCCAACAAAGCGCAGCGTTTCAATTACGGCGCCCCCGCGCCGGGCGCTGGCCCAGCTTCCCACCAACATCAAAAAAACCGGCAGCAGAATGGTGAACAGGGTCAGCCCAAAGCTGGGCAGCGCGCGAACCGCCGCATCTTCCGGATCAGTGTCGGCAAGCTGCTCGGCCATGGGGTTTTCTTCCGCAAGCTGGATGTGCGGCGCAATGAGCTTGGCATAGATAGGCCCCGCGATAATCGCCGTGGGAATGCCGATCATGAGTCCATAAAAAATGGTCCGGCCCACATCGGCGTGAAAAATGGTGACCGCAAGCATGGCCGCCGGATGCGGCGGCACCAGCCCGTGCACCACGGACAGCCCAGCTACCATCGGCAAGCCCACCATCACCAGCGAGGTCCGCGTGCGTCGCGCGACCGTGAAGGCGATGGGGATGAGCAGCACAAAGCCAACCTCAAAAAACGCGGGCAGGCCCACAATCAGTCCAATAACCACCATCGCCCAGTGGACATGCTTTTCGCCGAACAGCCGGATCAGTGTGTACGCGATCTGGTCCGCCCCGCCCGACTCGGCCATCATTTTGCCCAGCATCGTGCCCAGAGCGATGACCACCGCAATGTGCGCCAGCGTGCCGCCCAGCCCCGCTTCAAACGAATGGAGAATGGCGTCCGGAGGCATCCCGGCAGCGACAGCAAGCACTAGCGAAACAACCAGCAGCGTGATGAAAGGGTTCAGCTTCGCCACCGCGACCAAAAGAATCAGTCCGACGACGGCAACAAACGCGGCAATCAGCAGGTAAAGGCTGTGAGGGTCGATCATCCTCAGCCCTTATACCTCATCCGGCATGGATTTATCGCCTGCGGATTTCATCCGCAGTTCATGCAGCCCAGACCGGCGAGTACCCCGCGCATATAGGCGAAGCTGGCGATCACCCCCGGCATCGGGTTTTCAGGATGGACCTCGTATTCGAGATCCACAAATCCGGGATAGCGAATGGCCGCCAGCGCCTTGAATATCTCACGAACCGGCATCCGCCCTTGGCCTACGGCAACCTGACTGGACCGATCGCGGAAGTCGGTGAGGTCCTTCATATGCACATTGAACAGGCGCGGCCCGGCGGCATAAATCGCCTCGGCCACATCGATCCCGGCACGGACCGTGTGCCCCACGTCAATGCAGCAGCCCATCCGCGAATCCATGTTTTTCACGGCCTTCAGCACGGTCATTGGCGAGGGCCACAGCTTGTCCTCCGACCCGCGGTTGTGAATGGCGAAACGAATATCATGTTGCTTCACGAACTTCTCAATCCGCGGCAAGGCGTCCGGAGCCGAGTCTCCGGCAACGATCACCGGAACTCCGGCGCGCTTGGCGTATTCAAATTTTGAGCGAATATCATCATCCGTGCCTTCGCGGAAGGAAATGGTCCCGACCGCGTGAAGTTGGATCCCGTTCGCGGAATAATCGGTGAGCGCGGCGGCCTCCTGCGCCAGGTCCATCGGGAGGTGGCTCGCGTCTCTGGAGTTCAGCGCCACAACGCGAAGCTGCTTCATGAAGGCGATCAGCTCCGCGCGGGAAAAATTGCGAAATGTATTGCTGGCAAGACCCAGGCGGATAGGCGCGGGCCTGCCTTTCGGCCGGACTTCGGCGAAGCCGGGAACAA
Organism: Acidobacteriaceae bacterium; assembly: GCA_025934135.1. Classification (GTDB taxonomy): domain Bacteria; phylum Acidobacteriota; class Terriglobia; order Terriglobales; family Acidobacteriaceae; genus Silvibacterium. The sequence goes on from JAICYR010000016.1 coordinate 22,201, forward strand.
CCGCAAGCACGGAGCTCGCCGCAAACGCGGCTGCGGTGGCCGCTCCGGTGTTCAGAAAATCGCGGCGGGAAATCCCGCTCATGGAACGCCCCCGTTCTTTGGGGGATGCAAGGGTTAGCATACATCATCCGCCCAAACGGGGTCGCCTGTCATCCTCCAAATGGATGAACGCCCGGGAATTCTCTTGCGCCGGGCGCCATCAGCCGTGTATCATCTAGTTAGTCAAGATGTTCATGTTCCTCAACGCGATGTGTTGTTGTTCGGCTCCGGGCCGGACCTGTCGCTGATCTGTCTTCAGCCGCACTCGCCGACGCCCACCCTTCTTCTGGTGGGTTTTTTATTTCGAGAACATTTTTGCTCCCAGCCCGAAAGATTTCAGAGAGAGAGATGACTGATACCCCAGCCGCAGCGGTACCCGTAAAGGAAACTAAGGCCCAGCGCGTCGAGCGCATCAAGCGCGAGAAAAACCCCTGGCAGGCCTTCGATGAAGTGCGCCAGTTCGCGCGCGAGGGGCGCAATAGCGTCACTCCTGAATGGATCAGCTCCTATTTCCGCTGGTGGGGAACCTACACGCAAGGCGACGGCGCCGGCGCCATCGGGGGCAAGGGCGGCGAGGGCCTCATGTCCGAATACTTTATGATGCGCATCGGCACGCCGAACGGGCTGCTCAAGTCGTATCAGGTGCGCGCCATCGGCGAGCTCGTAAAGAAGTACGCGCGCAATATGTGCGACATCACAACCCGCCAGAACATCCAGTTACACTGGCTCACCATTGAGTCGCTTCCGGAAGTCGTCGACGCGCTCCACAAAATTGGCCTCTCCCCAAAGGGGGCCTGCGGTGATGTGGCCCGCAACATCACTGGCTGCCCGCTGGCCGGCGTCGACGCCGAGGAAATCACCGACGCATCTGAACTGTCGCTTAAGGTTGCCCGCGCCATCATCGGCAATGAAGCCTTCGTGAACCTGCCGCGCAAATTCAAGCTCTGCGTCACCGGCTGCTCAAGCTGGTGCTGCTATCCCGAACTCAACGACGGCGCCTTCACCGCGGTCCGTCGCGGAGACGAGATCGGCTACACCGTCCGGGTCGGCGGCGGCCTCTCCAAAGAGCCACACCTCGCCGTCAAGCTCAACGCCTTCGTCCGCCCCGATCAGGTGGTGGACGTGGCCCGCACCATCGCCGAAATCTTCCGCGACCAGCAAGTCCTGCGCGAAAACCGCGATAAGGCCCGCCTCAAGTATCTGTTCATGGTCCACGGCTGGACCCCCGACCGCTTCCTCAACGAAATTGAAACCCGTCTCGGCGTCAAATTCGATCCCGCTCCGCAGGAAAAAGTCCCGAGTGATGTCCTCCGCGACCATGTCGGCATTCACGCGCAGAAGCAGCCCGGCCTCAGCTATGTGGGCGCGTCCGTGCTGCGGGGCCGCGTCACCGGAGACCAGTTAATCGCCGCCGCTAACCTCGCCGAAGAGTACGGTGTCAATGGAGGCGAGCTGCGCACTACTGTCATGCAGAACCTCGTCATCGTCAACGTCCCTACAGAGCGCGCTCGAGATCTGGTCGACGAGCTGCACGGCATCGGCTTCCGCGTGGAGGGCACAGAGTTCTGGCGCGGGACCATCGCCTGCACCGGGACCGAATTCTGCAAGCTCGCCATCACTGAAACCAAGGGCTTCGCCAAGTGGCTGGTCGAGGAACTGGAAGACCGCCTGCCCGGATTCGATCAGCAAATTAAGCTCGACATCACCGGATGCCCGAACAGTTGCGGCCAGCATTGGATCGCCGACATCGGCCTCGAAGGCAAGAAGGCGAAGCACAACGGCCAGATGGTCGATGCCTACAACTTTGTCCTGGGCGGCGCGCTCGGCAAACACGCCGGGCTGTCTCGCGTGACCGGCTATCGCGCTCCGGCCACCGAAGTTCCCGACGCCATCGAGCGGCTGCTTCGTTCTTATTTGGAAGACCGCGCCGAAGGAGAAAACCTGCGCGCCTGGTTCGCCCGCCACGAAACTTCCGAGCTGAAGGACTTGCTTGCCGGCGAACCAATCCTCGCAGCAGTCTAATTCCGGGTGGCACCCTCAAGCTGCTTTCGGCTTGAGTGGGGACATTTTGACCGCTGATCGCCAAACGCTTTTCTGGTTCCTGGTCTCTGTACCCTGGTCCCTTATATGACCCTGTTCCCAGCATTCATCAAACTCGCTCGCCGTCCCTGCCTCGTCGTCGGCGCGGGCGAGGTTGCGCTACAGAAAATCTCTTCCTTGCTCGCCGCTGAAGCCCACGTGCGCGTCATCGCTCCGCGCATCCATCCTGAAGTCGCCGTTCTCGCCGCTGCCGGGACGATCTCACTCGAACGGCGCGCCTTTTCTGCCACAGATCTCGACCGCACCTTCCTCGTCATCGCCGCAACCGACGACCCAGCCATAAACGCCGCCGTCTACGATGCCGCAGTCGAGCGCAACATCCTCTGCAATTCCGTCGACGACCCTCCCCACTGTGACTTCTATTTTGGCTCCGTTGTCTCGCGCGGCGACCTCCAGATCGCAATCTCCACGGCGGGCGGAAGCCCGGCTCTCGCACAGCGCCTCCGCAAAGAAATCGACGCGCAGTTGCCCGAAGACCTCGGCCCATGGCTGGCCGAAACCGGACGCCTCCGCCGCGAGGTCCTCGCCCGCGTCGAACCCGGCGAAGACCTCCGCCTGCTGCTGCATCGCCTCGCCGAGCGCGAGGTTTGCGGATCAGCCGCCTGCCAAGCCCGTGCCATCGCATTCGGCGGAGCTGAACCCGGCCGCGTCTATCTGGTCGGAGCAGGCCCCGGTGATCCCGACCTGCTCACCGCGCGAGCCTCCCGCCTGCTTGCCACGGCAGACGTTGTCCTGAACGACGATCTGGTCCCGGAAAAGATTCTGGCCCTCGCCTACCCCGATGCTCTGGCCCAAAACGTCGGCAAGCGCTGCGGCAAAAAGAAAATCACCCAGGCGGAAATCAACGCGCTCATGATCGAACACGCTCGCGCGGGCCGCTCCGTCGTGCGCCTCAAGAGCGGCGACCCGCTGGTCTTTGGCCGCGCCGCCGAGGAAATCGACGCCCTCCGCGAAGCCGGAGTGGCCTTTGAAGTCGTCCCCGGAATCACCGCCGCCTTCGCCGCCGCCGCGGCCTTGGGACTTTCCCTCACCGACCGCCGCGCCGCCTCCAGCGTGCATTTTTCCAGCGGACATCACGCCACCGGCGGCCCTCCGGCCATTCCCGAGCCTACCCGCGTCGTCTATATGCCGGGGCGCAACCTCGGCGCGCTCGCATCAGAATGGCGCGCTCAGGGCCTTCCCTCCGACCTGCCCTGCGCCGCAATCTCGCGCGCCGCCCAGCACGATCAGCGCATTATCAAAACCACCCTCGATCAACTCCATCAAATTGAGCCCGGCCCTTCGCCTGTGCTGGTGCTTGCCGGCTGGGTGCTCAAAAACCACTTCTAGCCCCTGCCATTTACACTGTCCATACCCCTTGCAATGCGGAAATGGCTGGAGTATGCGATAGTCCGCGCGCTGGTCGCGCTGCTCGGAAGTATGCCGCGCTCTGTGGCTCGCGGCTTGGGAGCAGGCGTCGGCGCGGCGGCCTATCTGTCGCTGCGTCGGCTGCACAATGTCGGTCTCCGGAACCTCGAACTCGCCTTTCCAGAAAAATCCGCCGCCGACCGCGAACGCATTCTCCGCCGCCTCTACCGCAATCTCGGCTGGCTACTTGCCGAGTTCTGCCAGATGCCGCGCTACACCCGCGAAAGCACTCAACGCTTCCTCCGCTACGAAGGACTGGAGAATTTCCTCGCGGCACAGGCGCGCGGCAAGGGGGTGCTCATCGTCACCGGGCACCTCGGCGCATGGGAGCTTTCCAGCTACTACCACTCGCTCATGGGCCATCCCATGAGCATCGTCATCCGCCGCCTCGACAACGAGCGCGTCGACCGTCTCGTGAATTCCATTCGCTGCCTGCACGGCAACCGCATCCTCCACAAGAATGACTTTGCACGCGGGCTGCTCGCTGCCATGCGTCATGGCGAAAGTGTCGGCATCCTCATGGACACCAACATGACTCCGCCACAGGGTGTTTTTGTGCCCTACTTTGGACGGCAAGCCTACACTGCTTCCGGCCTCGCGCGCGTGGCCCTCAAGACAGGCGCTGCCGTGCTACCCGGCTTCATGCTCTGGGAGGAGACGGAGCGAAAATACGTTCTGCGCTTCGGCGAAGAAATTCCTCTCGTCGCGACCGGCGACGACGAAGCGGACGCCCTCGCCAACACGGCCCGGTTTACCGCGGTCATTGAAGACTGGGTGCGGCGGTATCCTGAGCAGTGGCTGTGGGTGCATCGCAGGTGGAAAACCCGACCCGAAGGCGAATAGGAGTTTTGCGTGCGACTTGTCCAGTTAGCTGAATTGCTCAAAGCCGAACTTCACGGCGACCCGGAGCTTGACATCACCGGAGTCGCCTCAATCAAAACCGCGCGCTCCTCCGACCTGGTCTTCGCCGAGGACGCTGCTGTGCTGCGCGACGCGCTGTCCTCCCCCGCCGGAGCAATCATCGTCTCCTCCAAGATCAACGCCTCTGCCGGAGATACCGGCAAAGCCGTTCTCGTCGCCGTGAATCCCAAGCTGGCCTTCGCCCGTGCGGCAAAGCTGCTTCGCTCTACTGAAGTCGAAGCCGGAATTCACCCCACCGCGCAGATCGCCCCCGATGTCGTTCGCGGACGGCACATCGCAGTTGCCGCCTACGCGGTCATCGAGGCGGGCGCACACATCGGAGACGAATCCACCATCGGATCTGGCGCGGTCATCGGACACGGAGTCAAGCTGGGCCGTGCGTGCCGAATCTATCCCCGCGTCGTCATCTATCCGGGCACTGAACTGGGCGACCGAGTCGTCGTCCATGCGGGCGCGGTTCTCGGCTCAGACGGCTTTGGATACGTGCGCGACAACGAATCAGGCGAGTACACTCAGTTCCCGCAGCAGGGCCGCCTCATCATTGAAGACGACGTCGAGATCGGCGCCAACACCACCATCGACCGCGGCGCGCTCGAAGAAACCCGCATCGCGCGCGGCGTCAAAATCGACAACCTCGTCCACGTCGGCCACAACGTGCGCGTCGAGCGCAACGTGGTCATCGCGGCCCAAACCGGCATTTCAGGCTCCTGCGTCATCGGCGCGGGGGCGGTCGTCGGCGGCCAGGTGGGCATCGGCGACCATGCCGAAATTGGCGAAGGCGTTATCCTCGGCTCCGGCTCCGGCGTGCTCACGCACAAGAAGCTGAAGGGCGCGGGCATCGTCCACTGGGGACGCCCCGCCCGCCCGCTGCACCAATACCTGAAGGAACTTGCTGCCTTGGCGCGGCTCGGCGAAGTAAAGCAAGACCGCCCGCGCAAAGACCCCCCCAAAAAAGCAGAAATGAAACCGCGGCATTTGTCCACAAGCAAATGACCTTATCACGCCATCAAAATCCGACTCGATCATCCTCGCGGCCTTGTGATACAACCGTGAAGCATTCAGCTCTGCCGGGCAGATTCCGGAGAATCCCAATGTTCCTGCGCCATATCCCAACCTGTATGATTCTGCTCTGCGCCTCCCTCGCGGGCGCGCAAACCGCCGCGCCCGCCGCTCCTCCGCCGGTCAGAATGGGTCTATGGGAGACTTCAACCACTACTCAAATTAGCGGACTTCAGCTTCCCCCGGACGTTGTCACAAAGTTGAAGGCCATGGGCCGAAGTGTGCCGGGAGGCACGCATACGATGGTCTCCCAGGGCTGCCTCACGCCCGAAGAGTGGCAAAAGCAGATGGCCGACATGAACAAGCCGACCGGCACCGACTGCAAGACCACCAACCGCCAGGTCACGCCGCATAGCGTTTCGTTCAATATAAGCTGCAAATCAGAAAACGGCGCGACTACCAATGGGCATTGGGAGATGCACGTAGTGGACAAGGAGCACGGCCAAGGCTCGGCCCACATGACCAGCAGCACGGCAGGCCCCAACGGCCAAAACCTGACCATGGACATGACCTTCAACTCCCATTACCTCAGCTCCAACTGCGGCGATGTAAAGCCTGGAGACGCAAAAATCATCCACCGCAATTAGCGGAGTTGATGATCCTTCCTAATGCTCGATATTCGGCTTATTTGAGTAATGCTGGTACGGCTCCATAATCACTTCGTCCCGCAACTTGTCAGATGCCGCAAATGCATTTGCTTTGAAAACCCACATGCCCTTTGAGCCAAGGGAAATAATCTTGTTGGCGATCTGTTCCGTGGTTTCGCCCGAACAGTCTCCTAAGGTAAATCGCTCATCATTGGTTGAATACATGATACTTCCGCCGAAGCCAAAGCCACGGTCCAAAGAAGCTTCCATCCACATGGACAGATCCGCTCCCAATTCGACCATCGTACCGCCTGGCTCACCTTTGAAATCAGAATAAGAACGAGTCAGCAGGTCCATCTGACGATCCGTGAGGTCGCCGGCAATCAGCACAAGTACGGGAATCTCATCTCTCAGCGCATAGCCTGTGCCTTGAATCGCCTCTTGAAGCGCGCTTCTCGCATCCATTTTTACCAAGTGATAAGAATGGATCGGCTTTGAAAGAAGGCCAGCGTCCTCGCCTATCACAATCCCAATTGGAATTCTGGTCTGGTGTCCAACAGCACGAATGAGGTCCATCGGAGTAGCGCGATCACAGATAAAGGTGACCGTCGAATCAACGTTGCTTACCACCTTCGGCGCGAATTCAGGCTCTGTAGTACATCCTTGATGAGGTTGGGCGATCAGGGAAGTGGTGCCGCAGCAGGCCAGAATGACGAACCCAGCAAATCTCCACATTGCGGTGCTCCATGAGAAGCTGACCCGAATCTCCCTTAACTAAACGGCTCGCGCTTCATCGCGCCGCTCCGCTGCTTGATCAGAATCTCCACCTTGCCCTCGGCCTCCGCAAGCTGCTGCCGACATTGCTCGGCCAGCTTCGAGCCTTCCTCGAACAGCTTCACCGATTCCTCCAGCGACACGTCTCCGCGTTCCATCTGCGCCACAATCCCCTCGAGCTGCTTCAGCGACTGCTCAAAGTTTTGCAACGGCGGCCCCCTCGGATTTCTCGCCCTTCGGTTCCAGCACTCCCGCGATCACATCGGCTGCCAGCGCATACCGGCTCAGCGGAGCGCTCACCTGCACGCCCTGAACCATGCCGCGCGCGGCTGCAAGCATCTCCTGCGCAATTCGCACCCCTTCGGCCCGCGCCAGATCCGGCGTCGAAGCCTGCTGCATCCGCAACAAAATGCTGTCCGGCACCGACACCCGCAGATCATTCTTCATGAACTCCGCGTTCCGCAGGCTCGTCAGCGGCCAGATTCCCGCGATAATCGGAATCCGGAACCCCTCAATGCGTTTCAGGAAAGCTTCCAGCAGCCGCAAATCAAACACTGGCTGCGTAATCGCATACTCCGCGCCCGCCTCAACTTTATAGGCGAACCGCCGAACCTCATTATCAATGTCCGGAACACCCGGGTTCGCCGCCGCCGCAATCGTAAATCCCGTCGATGCTCCAATCGGATTCCCGCCAATATCCAGCCCATGATTCAGCCGCCGCACGATGTTCACCAGCCCGATCGCATCCACGTCGAACACCGCCGTCGCGTCGGGATAATTTCCCAGCTTCGGCGGGTCTCCCGTAAGGCACAAAATATTCTTCAGCCCGATGGACGACGCCCCCAGTAGATCGCTCTGGATGCTCAACACATTGCGGTCACGGCATGTGTAGTGCAGCACTGTCTCAATACCCGTCTTCTGCTGAATCTGAATGCACAGGCTCTGCGCGCTCATCCGTGCCGAAGCGCGCGGCGAGTCCGGCACATTAATCCCATGAATGCCACGCCCGGCCAGCAGCGCCGCGCCTTCCAGTTCCTTGGCGCAGTCAATGCCTTTCGGCGGAACGATCTCTACCAGCGTCACGAATGTCCCATCGTGGATCAGCCGCCCAATCTTTGACCGCTGCTCCAGCGGCGCCGGAGGCGTCTCCGTCACAATCGCTTCGCTCGCGGCGACAGGCTTCGCCGTTTTTTGCGCTTCAACCGCGCGAATAGCTGACTTGATCGCCCGAATATGGTTCGGAGTCGTCCCGCAGCAACCACCCACAAACTGCGCGCCCGCTTTCAGAAACTTCCGCGCAAAGCTCGCCATGTATTCCGGCGAGCATAGATAAATGTTGCGCCCATCCACCGCTCGCGGAGTTCCCGCATTCGGCATCGCCGCCAGTGGCAAGCTGCTCACCGCGCTCATGCGCTCAATCGCCGTCAGCACCGTTGCCGGACCCGCGCTACAGTTACATCCAATCGCGTCCGCTCCGGCAGCTTCCAGCCGCGCGGCGGCGGCTTCTGGACTCGCTCCGTCCAGGCAGTTCGCGTCCTCATCCACCGTAATCATGGTCAGTACCGGCAGATCGGGAGCAACCTCCCGCGCCGCCAGAATCGCCTGCTCGGCTTCATTCAGCGCCACAATTGTCTCGATCACCAACAGATCCACTCCGCCCGCCACCAGCCCTCGAATCTGCTCCGAAAACGCGGCCCGCGCCTCGTCCAGTCCGGTCTTCCCCAGCGGCTCCAGATGCACACCCAGAGGCCCCACTGCGCCCGCCACCCAGGCCTTTCCAGCCTGCTTGTCCTCGATCTGGTGGACAGCTTGCCGCGCAATCTCCGCTCCGGCCTTGTTGATGGCGAACACCTGGTCCTGGCATCCGTAACGCAGCAGCCGGAAGGCATTCGCCCCAAAAGTGTTGGTCTCTATCAGCTCGGCCCCGGCCTGCAGGTAGTCGTCATGCACCGAGCGAACCAGGTCCGGCTGCGACAAATTCAGCTCGTCATAGCAGCGGTTAATAAAGACACCCTTCGCATACAGCGTGGTGCCCATGGCCCCATCGCACAGGATGGTGCGGCCACCAAACATTTCCTGAATACGGTCCGTCATCAAAATACCTTCCCGTCATGGTATTCCAGCGCAGGCTGCATTTCCAGCAATCGGCAGCCAACTGCGCCTGCGGCGGGCCGAGTGGGCTCTCCACACTGTATACTTAGCTTTCCCACGCTTTGTGAGGTTTTCAGGTTTGAAGAAAAGAAGTTTCACGGCTTTCGGCGTCAGTACGCTCCTTCTGCTGGCGTCTGCGACTTTGCTCACCTCCTGCGGCAAGAATTTCTATTTCGCGGGCCGAAACCTTCCTCCGAGCAAAGTGCTCAATCGCGTCCTCATCGCGGAGCAGAACCCCAGCGGATTCTCCAAGGGCGCCCTTCCCTTCGTCGATGCCTATTACGACATCCGCCACGCCTATAACACCAATCTTGGCGCGTTCTCCATTGCCGGCTACGCGGGATCCCTGCCGCTCACCATCCAGAACATGCCCGAAGAGCAGGTGGGTGGAATCGCCAGCGCCGACGGTCAGTTCGTTTTAGTTAGCTACTCGCAGGAGAAGACCGGCGCTGGAATCAAACTGCCCCCGGGGACCGCATCCAGCATCTTCATCGACCGCTCCCGTCAGTACGTCTACGCGGCCAATAGCGACCTGCACGTGCTGGTAGTGTCGGACCTCGCAAAGAATACGTCCTACGTTCTCAACTTGCCCAACGTCTACAAGGTATCCATCAATCCTGGCGGGACCATCGCATTGGCCTTCGTCCGCAACTCCACCCAGGGCCCAAATGCCCAGATCGGCACGACACCCAGCGACTCCTTCAGCGTCTACAGCGTCGTCGGCTTGACCCTCGACCAGCAGCAGGCCGCCGCCCGCTCCGTGGACCCGCAGCATTATCTCAACGCCCAGGACTGCGAGCCTCAGAACCTGCCCGCCTTCTGCATCTTTCCCGTCAGCACCGGCGCGGGCACTGGTGCTGCGACCGATCCCCGCTTCGATAACCCCGTCAAGGCCGTCTTCTCGCCCGACGGATCAGCCGCCTATGTCCTTGACTGCGGTCAGGAGTGCGGTGGAGCATCGGCCGCGAATGGCGGATTCACCGGCATCACCGTCATCCCCATCACTCAGTCTTCGCTCAACGGCAATACCTCCGGAGCCAAGGGCATCGCGCTCGTCGCCGATCACAACATTCCCATCCCGGGCGGAGCCACCAACGCCATCTTCAACGGAAACACCCTCTATGTCGCCGGGCAGCAGAAGCAGCAGGACGGCCTTTTCCAGGGCTTCCTCTCGGTTCTCGATGCCCGCGGCGGCCAGATCAGCGCCACCTATCCCATCAGCGACGGCACCCACAACAAAATGG
>JAICYR010000153.1 GCA_025934135.1 Acidobacteriaceae bacterium
AGCTTGGCCGAGTGGCGCAACACCATGGCCGCCGTCAAAATCGCGCCCAGCGGATTCGCAATCCCCTTGCCCGCAATGTCCGGGGCCGATCCATGCACCGGCTCATACAAATTCACCGCGCCGCCAATCGTAGCCGACGGAAGCATTCCCAGCGACCCCGTAATCACCGCCGCCTCGTCCGACAAAATGTCTCCGAAAAGGTTCTCCGTCAGCACCACATCAAAATTGCGCGGAGTATTCATCAGATGCATCGCGCAGGCGTCCACATACTGGTGCTCCAGCGTCACATCGGGATACTGCGGTGCAAGCTCCGTCACGGTCGCGCGCCAAAGCTGCGAAACTTCCAGCACGTTGGCCTTGTCCACCGAGGTCAGCTTCTTCCGCCGCGACGACGCAAGCTCAAACGCCACCCGCGCCACGCGAATCACTTCATCGCGCGTGTAGCGCATCGTGTTCCATGCCGCTCCCGCTTCCTTGTCCCACGCGCGCGGCTCGCCAAAATAAAGGCCGCCCAAAAGCTCCCGAACAAAGATGATGTCCGTGCCGTTCACCACTTCCGGCTTTAGCGGAGAATTCTGCGCCAGCGCCGGCCAGGCAAACGATGGCCGCAGGTTGGCGAACCCGCCCAGCGCCTGCCGCAGTTGCAGCAGCCCGGCCTCAGGCCTCTTGTTTGGAGGCAGCGCATTGAACTCGTTCCCGCCCACCGCGCCCAGCAGCACCGCATCGCTTTCGAGCGCCACGTCCAGCGTGGCCTTCGGCAGCGGCGAGCCAGTCTTGTGGATCGCGATGCCGCCGATCAACTCTTCGCGAAACTCAAACTCGTGGCCTCCCATTTCGGCCACCGTGCGCAGCACGCGCACCGCTTCGCCCGTCACTTCGGGGCCAATCCCATCTCCAGCGACAACCAGCACCTTCAGCTTCATCGAATGAACGTCTCCAGTACTTCTCTGTATTCCTATATCTCTCAATTAGTGAGGGGTGGTCCACTCAAGCGCTTTTGCTTGAGTGGGGGACCTCAGTTCGTCCGCGCCACCGTTTCCGTGATGCCATCGCCGATCAGATCCTCGTTCCGCTGGTGGTGCGCCACCAGGTTGATGAGGTCCAGATCGTAAATTGCCTTCTTCCGGTCGGCCAACTCTGTGAACGCGCGATACGCAATGTCCAGGTCCGCCGGGCCCAGGTCGTATCCCAGGGCGATCAGCCGCGACCGCAGCGCGTGCCGTCCCGAGTGCTTGCCCAGGACCATCCGGTTCGTCGGAACCCCCACCGAAGCGGGTGTCATAATCTCATACGTCAGCGGATTCGACAGCACTCCATGCTGATGAATTCCCGCTTCGTGCGCAAAGGCGTTGCTGCCCACCACTGCCTTGTTTGGCGAAGGCCCAAAGCTGATCGTTTTCGCAAGCTGCTGGCTCATCGAGTACAGCTTCTCCATCTTCAGCCCGCTCTCCACCGGAAAGTGGTCCGCCCTCACCATCAGCGCCGCGGCAATCTCTTCCAGCGCCGCGTTGCCCGCGCGCTCGCCAATGCCGTTGATCGTGCATTCCACCTGCCGCGCTCCGGCATCAATCGCCGCCAGCGCGTTGGCCACTGCCAACCCAAGATCGTTATGCGTATGCGCGGAAAGCACCACCTTGTCCGCTCCCGGCACGCGCTCGCGAATCACGCGAAACATCTCCGCATAGCCCGTCGGAATCGCATAGCCGACCGTGTCCGGCAAATTGATGATGGTCGCCCCGGCTTCAATCGCCACGCCCACAATCTCGCACAGAAACTCGTGACTGGTGCGCGTCGAGTCTTCCGGAGAAAACTCCACCTCGTCCACCACCGACTTCGCCAGCGACACGGCCTTCGCCGCGTGCTCCAGCGCCTGCTCCCGGCTGATCCTCAATTTGTATTCCAGATGAATATCGGAGCTGGCCAGAAAAATATGGATGCGTGACCGCCGCGCCTTCTTCAGCGCCTCCCCGGCGCGCTCAATGTCCTCGCGCTTGGCCCGCGCCAGCGACGCGATCACCGGCCCGCGCACGTCCTGCGCCACAGCTTCAATCGAAGCAAAATCTCCGTCCGAGGAAATCGCGAACCCCGCCTCCAGCACGTCCACTCCCAGATCGGCCAGCGAATGCGCCATCTGGAGCTTCTCGTGCTGCGTCATGCTGCACCCCGGCGACTGCTCGCCGTCCCGGAGCGTGGTGTCAAAAAAATGTACGCGGTCGTTGGCCATAGGCATCTCCTGCTATAACAATTCCTGAGTCACAGGAATTGCCTTAAACCCTGCGGACTTCTCCAGTCTTTCAAAGAAACATCCATAATTCAAATTTATAATTTTTACCGAATCGATAGATTTCGTTTATGATCCCGATTATGGCGGAGCCCGCCATGAACTGCCATCATGGACATCTCCCAGCTCGAAACCTTCCTCGCCGTCATTGAAGAGCGCGGCTTCTCGCGCGCCGCCTCGCGCCTCCGCCGGACTCAGCCCGCCGTCAGCCACACCATCCGCCGCCTTGAGGACGAAATCGGAGAGGTGCTCTTCGAGCGCGCCTCTCGCGAAGGCACTCTCACCGCCGCCGGAGAGCTGCTCCGCGAGTACGCCGAGCGTCTGCTCAAGTTGCGCGGCGAAGCCTCCGCCGCCCTCAGAGAGCTGCGTTCCCTCGAACGCGGACACCTCCAGATGGCCGCCAATGAATACACCTGCCTTTACCTGCTGCCCGTGCTCGACCGCTTCCGCCGCCAGTTCCCACAGATCGGCGTCATGGTGCAGCGCACGCTGGCCAGCCGCATCCCTGAGCATGTTGCGGGCCGCAATGTCGAGCTCGGCATCGTCACGTTCCCTTCGGAAGAACCGCAGCTCCGCTCCATCAGCGTCTACACGGATTCCGTGGCTTTCATCGTCGCTCCCAACCATCCCTTCGCGCGCCGCAGGAAGGTCGCCATTCGCGACCTCGGCTCCGAGGACTTCATTGCCCACAACGTCGCCTCGCCCCTGCGCCGCCGGGTCATCGCGCTCTTCCAGCAGCACAAGACGCCGCTCAACATCAAGTTTGAAATGCCCAGCCTCGAAGCCATCAAGCGTTTCGTCGCCATGGGCAACGGAGTGGCGCTCGTCCCCGGCCTCACCGTCCGCGATGAACTCGCTCGCGGCGAGCTTGTCCAGGTGCAGGTGCCGGAGCTGCGCATCGACCGCCAGCTTTTGCTCATCCATCGCCGCACCGCGACGCTCTCCCACGCTGCGCAGGCTTTCCTCAAGTGCGTAAAGGCCATCGCCGCCGAAAACGGCGCGCCATTCAGCTTCCGCCGCGATGCGCGTCCGGCGCCCTCCCACTCTCCAGCGCCCGATCTCTGATCGCTGTTTTTCTAGACCCTGCACCCTGTGCCCTGGATGGCCAGTCCCTGTACAATTGCGTGAGTGGACCGCCCCTCGCGGCCGGCTCCATAAATTGACACACCCGAAGGGGTTTTTTGCGCCCGCTGCGACGGGCAAGAGGTTCACGAAACGAATGAAGAAGAGTCTTTTGTTGTTGCTGCTGTTGCCCCTCGTCACAATGGCTGCCTTTGGTCAGGAAAGCCGTCAAGACATCAGCGTAAGCGGGTCGGGCCTGTTTCCTCCGGCCATTGTAGGTCGCGGTGCCCACCTGCACTCCAATCCGGGCGAAGGCGTTTTAATCAGCTATCGTTATCTGCTCACGCCGCGCAGCGGCCTCGAATTGAACTACCAGTACGCGCAGCAGCACCTGCACTTCTACAACCAGACCAACAACGTAATGATTCACTCGCGGTTCCAGGAAATCTCGGGCGCCTACGTCCGCAGTTTCATCCTCGGCAACTGGAACCCCTTCGTTGAGGGCGGCATCGGCGGATATATCTATAGCCCGATCGATGACGAGGGTACACAGCTTCACTTCCTCTCGCGAAATACAAACGTAGGCGCACTCTACGGCGCTGGCTTCGCGTACGAAATCAGTCCCAGCTTCGACATTCGCGCCGAATACCGCGCCTTCATCATCAAGACCCCGACCTTCGGAGTGAATGATTTCAGCACCGGCCGCTATTTCAACGTCAGCGATCCGGTCATCGGCATCGCCTACCACTTCTAAGAGATTATCGGGACGCTTCCACACAAGGCGTCCCAAATCCTTCCACGCCCCCTGCGGATTCTGCTCTCTCCCGCGCGCCATTCCCCTGAAACTGCCGCCGCAGCATCCGCGGACCGTATCCCTTAATGCGCTTGAACTGCCGGTTGAAATTGGAATAATTGCCGAACCCCGCCTTGAAGCCTATTTCCAAAATGCTCATGTCCGTATCGGTCAGCAGTTGCGCAGCCGCGCCTACCCGCATTTCGTTCACATAGGCCGTCATGGTGCGCCCGGTCGCGCGCTTAAAGAACCGGCACAGCGCCGCCTGGTCCATGTGGACTCTTCGCGCAAGTTCGCTGAAGTCGATCTCCTCGTCAAAATGTTCATTAAGGTGCGAGCAGATGGCCTCAATCCTCTGCTGGTCCTCCACGCGGCACATGGGGCGAAGCCGGTCAGTTGAGAGCGTCTTCGCACCCGGCTCCCCGGCCAGATCAACCAGTATCTCCAGTAGCCCAACAATACGGCGCGCCGGCGAATACGACGGGATCGCCGCCATCTTTTCCGCGACCCTCCGCCCCGTCTTCGTGTGATCAAATGCCAGCCCCGACGCGGCCCGCCTCAGCATCCGCGCAACCGGATCCATCGCCTCCAGTTTGAAGAATGCTTCGCCCAGAAAATCCTCGCGAAACTGGACCACCACCGCGCGATGATACTCGTCCTGACTCGGCCTCACCGGCCCCGAGCGCCAGCTATGCGGAAGATTCGGCCCCAGCAGCACGAGGTCCCCCGGTCCGTAGTCCGCAATGCCGTCTCCCACCAGCCGCTGTCCATGACTGTTCACAATCAGCGTTAGTTCGTACTCCGGGTGATAGTGCCAGTGGAACGGAAACTCCACATCGACGCGCCCAAACGCCAGCAGCGACCCGGCCCCGGAACTAAGCTTCTCAAAATGCGCCTTCATGCGGAAATTCTACCGTTTTAACTGCTCCCTATTGCATCTCTCGCCGATCTCGGCCAATTGAATACATAAAGCTGTCAATTCTCAGGAAGATTTGCCTTGGCTCCGGCGATATCCTGCTCGATAAGAGGCCTGCCAGGAGACTCGCCAATGACACAAAATCATCGCTCGAACGCGCAACAAGATGGGAACGGCCCCTACCGCGGATACCGCAATCTTCCGGCGCTCGTGGGTCTCCAAGCCATGGCCGAGGCCACCTCCACAGGACTCACCGTCGCCGAGTCTGTCTCCCGCATCATGCGGCTGCACTGGTCGCTCAAAAAGCTGCACCGCATCTTCATTTCCCGCATCACCGCCATGCCTGTTTATGAGCTGAAGATGGCCTTCAGCCTGCACTCGCATTACTGCGCGGAGCACGTTGAGGAATTCGCAAAGCGCGTGCGCGAAATGCGCCAGCCTCCCTATGGCCTGGAGGTTTCTCCCGACGTTGCCCTCGACACCTTCTTCGACGAAATTCTCGCCGCACCGGACATCGAACCGCTCGTCCTGGGCCTCTATGGCTATGCCGTCCCGGCGGTAGTGCGCGCGCTTGAGCGCTTCATCGCCGACACCAACAAGCTTTTCGACCACCCAACCTGGCGCATCTGCCGCCTCACTCTGGTCGAAATGCGCGACGTTCTCGAATACGGCGAAGCGGCCGTCCAGGCCCTCATCCACGAAAAAACCGAAGCCAACCTCCGTGGTTGGACCTCACTGCTGGAGCGGCTTCTGAGTGCGGCGGGCGATCTGGACGGCTCCCAACCTAGAACGGAAGGCGACCTCACCCCCATCTACTCCGCCGAACCATATAAATACGACCCCGTGCCCAAACGCGACGACCGCTTTCATGACCTCTACAACATGGGCGTAAACGCTGAGGCTTTTCTCCTCGATCCCGACATTCCGCCTGTTCCAAAGACCGTCATGCTCTACTTCAAGCGCATGCGCGAGATTGACGTGCCCGAAATGATGTCCAGCATTCTTTCGGAAACGCAGGGCAAGCCCTGGGAATACTACCGCGCCATGACCCGCCAGCTATGGGACGAAGCCCGCCACGCCATGATGGGTGAAATAGGATTCGTCTCCATGGGCATCGACTGGACCAAAATCCCGCTCAACTTCACGTGGTCGCTCGGCCTTAACACCCTGCTCACGCCCTTGGAGCGGCACGCCGTCCTCTATACCATCGAGCAGGGCCTCATGCCCAAAAACACCGGCAAGCAATATGAATGGGAAGTCGCCCTGGCCACCGCGAACCGCCTCACCGAACTTATCCAGGACTACGACTGGGCCGACGAGGTCCTCCACGCCCGCATTGGACGCGACTGGCTCGTCCCCGAACTCGGCGGCCAGAAGGAGGCCCTGGCGTTCGGCGACCGCTCCTGGTCCCGCGTCCTGAGTGACTGGAACAAGTGGCGTGAAGACGGCCTCACCGAACACCATAACTGGTGGCCGGAAGTTTATCGTGAGGCCTGTCAATATTGGGGAATCCAGCCTGACCCCAAGTTGCTGGCCTATGACACGACCTACGAAACCACCCGTCCTGACATGAAACAAGTCGCCGGATGAACCTTCCAATCACGATCCCATGACAAACGCGACAGCAATCATCACCGACGGCAAGGGCCACTTTGTTCTTGATGAACTGACCCTTGGCGACCCGCTCGAAAACGAGGTGCTGGTCGAAGTCAAAGCCAGCGGCGTCTGCCACACCGACTTCGACTCCATGTCCTGGGGACGCGCCCTCGTCATGGGACACGAAGGCGCGGGTGTTGTGCTCCAATGCGGACCCGGCGTTACCCATGTCGGCCCTGGAGACCGCATCCTGCTCAACTGGGCCATTCCCTGCGGAGACTGCTTTCAGTGCCGCGCCGGCGCGGAAAACATCTGCGAGCAAAAACCATCCGTGCCCCGCGAACGCTTTCAATACCACGGAGCCGGCATCGAAACATCCTTCCATCTCGGCACCATGGCCACACACACGGTCGTTCCCAAGCAGGCCGTCGTCAAAATCGAAGTGGAAATTCCATTCTCCTCGGCGGCCATCCTGGGCTGCGGAGTCATGACCGGCTTTGGCTCTGTCGTTAACGCCGCTAAGGTCGAGAAGAGCTCTTCCGTCGTCGTACTCGGAGCGGGCGGCGTTGGCCTCAGCGTGATTCAGGGCGCGGCGTACGCCAGCGCGGCCACCATCATTGTCATCGACATCAACCCGAACCGGCTGGAGTTGGCAAAGCAGTTCGGCGCGACCCACACTATCCTTGCCGACAAAGAAGACCAGGGGCTTCTGCGCGCGGCCCAGCAGGTGCGCCAGCTTACCGGCCGCGGCTCAGACTATGCCTTCGAATGTACGGCCGTCCCGGAACTTGGCTCCGCACCTCTGGCCATGGTCCGCAACGGAGGCTGCGCCGTCGCCGTCAGCGGAGTCGAGCGGGTCGTGTCCGTCAATATGGAACTCTTCGAGTGGGATAAGCGCTACATCAACCCGCTTTATGGACAGTGCCGCCCCTTCATCGATTTCCCCGTGCTCCTCGCGCTCTACCAGCAGGGCAGGCTAAAGCTCGACGAAATGGTGACCTGCACCTATCCGCTCTCCGGCCTCGGCACCGCATTCACCCACATGCAACAGGGCCTGAACGCGAAAGGCGTGCTCATCCCCTGAACAAACAAAAGGCCGGCCCCATTCGGGATCCAGCCCTTCGTATTCGTGCGCAGGAACAGGTCTTTACGCCTGCTCGCCGCCTTCCGGCTGCTGCTCTTCGAGCTGCTTCTGCATCTCTTCGCGCCGCTTCGCGCGCGCTTCCGCACGCTTCTCGCGCTTCTCATCCAGAAGCTGCTCGGCCCCCAGCAACTCGATAAACGCCTTCTCCGCGCCGTCTCCACGCTGAAAACCCGAGCGGATGATCCGCAGATAGCCGCCCTGCCGGTCGCCGTAGCGCGGCGCAACCGTATCGAACAGCCGCGTCACCGCTTCGCGGGTCTGCAAATAGGCCAATGCCTGACGCCGCGCGTGCAGGTCGCCCCGCTTGCCCAGCGTGATGAGTTTCTCAACATGAGGGCGCGCGGCCTTGGCCTTGGCGATGGTCGTCTCCACCCGGTCCTCAAGAACAATCGACGTGACCAGGTTGCGCAGCATAGCGCGGCGATGGCTGGTGTTCCGTCCCAGTTTGTATCCTGCATTGCGATGACGCATGACAATCTCTCTTGATCTAGTCTTCAGTTTTAGGTTCTCAGTTGCCAGCCCAAAACTGGAAACTGGTAACTGGGAACTGTTTACTGCCTTTAGAAGTTCTCTGTTTCGTTCCGCGCCACAGCATCGCCTTCGAGGTCGTCTTCCTCGTCCTCGTCGTACCCGCCGTAGCTGGCAGCCAGCGCCGCCGCGGGAAGAATCGAAGTAGGTCCGGGCACCGCGTTGCCGTGCTCGTCAATCTTCATCCCCAGCGAAAGCCCCATCTGCGCCAGAATTTCCTTGATCTCATTCAGCGACTTGCGGCCGAAGTTCTTCGTCTTCAGCATCTCGGCTTCGGTCTTCTGAATC
>JAICYR010000023.1 GCA_025934135.1 Acidobacteriaceae bacterium
CCGCTCGTCCATGGTGTGGTCGGGCATCGCAAGGTAGTTATCAAGGGAGCAGCTCTGCCCTTCTTCAACAGCAGCCGTCTCTACCGCTTCTTCTTCCAGTACACTCATTTTTTCCGCCTTCAGTCCAAGTTTCGGACGGGGATGTTGAAAGCAATTACTTTCGGGTCGCAGTCGATTCGCCGCGGCATAAGCCGCTCAACCGACGGGGATGTTGCAACCCGTTCTTCTTTCGATGGGCCCGCGCGGCGTCTGGTCGCAAAAACCTGCTGCGCGAGGCTCCATTCCTAGCTTATTACAAGTCTAACCAAACAAGCGCGAAAGAGCGCGCCCGCCGCGCCGAAACGCCTTTTTGGGCCTCCCAAATGGGTCCGATCCGGATTGTGGCGTTCCAATCCAGCGGGTATCATGGGAGCAATGCACTTCGCCGATTCCATCGTTATTTTCCTGCTCGCGCTGATCCTCTTCGGCCCCAAGAAATTGCCGGAGGTTGCGCGCCAGGTTGGAAAACTGATGATGGAGTTTCGCCGCGCGTCTAATGATTTTAAGTCCAAGATCGACGACGAGCTGCGCTCCATGGAACAGCAAGACCGGCAGAAGAAGCTGGAAGCGACCGCCGCGCAAACGCCCGCGCTGACCGCTCCTGAAAATGCATCGGCGGAATTGGTGGAGCCGGAAGAGGAAGACGACTCCTACAGGCGGCGCCCGCTCGATGAGGATTTGTACGAGGACCAGGATGAGATGGAAGATCCGGCCGAGCCTGTGATCCTTCCTCCGTCCACCGGCGAGACCGTCCATGCGGACCGGCCTAATAAGCCCAGTATGCCGGTTGCGCCTCCCGAACTGCTTGAGGCCGCCGCCGCCGATCCGCACCCCGTTTACGCCGAGGCGCTCGCCGCTGAGCGGAACGGAAGCTCGAACCATACCGGCCCAGAGCCAGAGAGCGCACAGGCCATAGTGAATCATGGATGACATCCTGGACCGCGCACGATCCGCCGTATCGCAACGCGCCGAACTTCCCGGAATGAGCCTCCTCGAACACCTCGAGGAGCTGCGCCGCCGTTTGATCCATTCCGCGTTCTATCTTATCGGCGGGTTCGCCATCGCATGGGCATTCCACGACAAAATTTACGGGTTCATGGAAGAGCCCATTGTCTACGCCCTCCGGCGGCACCATCTGCCCACGCAGTTGGTCATTCACAATCCGGTCGACGGCTTCAATATGTACCTGAAGATCAGCTTCATGGCCGGGTGCATTATCGCGTCGCCGTTCATCCTCTATCAGGTGTGGCTGTTCATCTCGCCGGGGCTTTACCAGAACGAAAAGCGCTACGTGGTTCCCTTTATGGGCGCAACGGTCACGCTGTTTCTGGCCGGAGCTTACTTCGGCTTCCGGTGGGTCTTTCCCGGTTCGCTGGATTTTCTTTTCACCTTCAGCAAGCAGTTTCTCCCACTCATTGAGATCAACGAGTACACGAACCTCTTCCTTACTGTGATCCTCGGGCTGGGTGCGGCTTTTGAGCTGCCGATTCTTGTGTTCTTCCTCTCGCTCTTTGGCATTGTCAGCCCCAAATTCTTGTGGAAGAACATCCGGTTCGCGGTACTCATCATCTTTATCTTCGCGGCCATCATCACGCCCACTCCCGACCCGCTAACCATGTGCGTCTTTGCCACGCCTCTGCTGGGCCTCTACCTCATCAGCATCGGCGTGTCGTATTCCGTAAGCCCCGCGCGGCGAAGAAAAAAGAAGGAATCGGCCTCCGCATAAGCAATCGATAGCTTTACAGTGAAAGAATGTTTGAAGGAGCCTCGCCGGCCTACTGGATCGCCTTCGCTGTAATTGTCGCCGTATTGCTATTCGTCGATCTGGCGCTATTGCACAAAGGCAGCCGTTCCGTTTCCGTCCGCGCCGCCTGGGCATGGACAGCCGTCCTCGCGGCGCTGGCCTTCTGCTTCGCCCTGTTTCTCGGGCACACCCAAGGCAAACAGCGCGGACTCGAATTTCTCTCCGGTTATCTGGTCGAAGCCTCTCTCAGCATCGACAATCTCTTCGTCTTCCTGCTCATGTTCCGCTCCCTGAAGCTCAACACCGAGCAGCAGCACAAGGTTTTGCTCTGGGGAGTCATCGGTGCCATCGTCATGCGTGCCATCTTCATTTTTGTGGGTGCGTCCCTGCTCGCGCATTTCATCTGGATCGAGTACGTCTTCGGGGCCATCTTGCTGTTCGCCGCCATCCGCCTGATGCGGCACCAGTCGGAAATGGATGAGCCATCCGGGCCCATTCGCTGGCTCATGCAGCGCGCCGGGAGCGGCGGCGAGGGCCACATACCGATGCGGTCATTTCTGCTGATCGTGCTGGCCGTTGAAGCCACTGACCTGGTTTTCGCGCTCGATTCCGTCCCGGCTGTACTCGCGATAACGCGCGATACCTTCGTCGTCTACACGTCGAATATTTTTGCGATTCTCGGCCTTCGCTCGCTCTACTTCGCGCTGTCGCACGCGCTCGACCGCCTGCGCCTGCTGCACTATGGCCTGGCCGTGATCCTGGCTTTCGTGGCAATCAAAATGATTTTGACCCGCTGGGTTGATATTCCCGTTGGCTGGTCGCTCGGTTTTATCGTGGGCGTGCTGGCGCTGTTCGCGCTTCTCAGCCGCTTTACGTCGCCAAAACCGCCTGAGGAGCAGCCCCAAAGCTGACACTCGTGCCCCGCACCAACGAGTGCTTGCCGAAATTCGTGTCATCGCGCTTGGGAAAATCATTCCGAAAATGCGCCCCGCGGCTCTCCTCGCGCGCCAGCGCCGACAACACAATCAGCTCCGCCACGGCGTGCAGATTCGCGAACTCCAGCGAGGCCCGCTCCGACGCCGGAGCCACCCGCAACCGCTCCAACTCCCGCTGCATCGCCGTCAGCCCCTCCGCGTCGCGAAGCAATCCGGCGTCCCTCCACATTTGCTGTTGCAATGTTTTCTGCAAGGCGGCAACATCCGCCGGGCCGGATTCCGCATACCGCCGCATCTGACTAGCGCCCGAAGAAACGGCCTTCGCTTCCCGCATGGCCGACGCCGCGCGAGCGCCAAACACCAGTCCTTCCAGCAGCGAATTACTCGCCAACCGGTTCGCCCCATGCACGCCCGTGCAGGCCACCTCGCCTGCGGCATAGAGGCGCGCGAGCGACGTCCGCCCGTCCACATCGGTTCGCACGCCGCCCATCAGGTAATGCGCCGCTGGACGCACCGGGACCAAGTCCCGCGACAACTCCAGCCCATGCTGGGCGAGAAAAGCCGAAATTCCCGGAAAGCGCTTATGTGGATCAATCTTCGTGACGTGTCTCATGTCCAGATACACCGCAAGCTGCTCGCCGCCAGGCCCTGTACCCTCGCGCACAATCGCGCGCGCCACCACGTCGCGCGGGGCCAATTCCAGCAGCGGATGATACCGCTCCATGAACCGCTCACTCTTCGCGTTTACCAGATACGCGCCCTCACCCCGCAGCGCCTCCGACAAGAGAAATCGCGGAACTCCCGGCAGACTCAGCGCCGTGGGATGAAACTGGTAAAACTCCATGTCGGAGATTTCTGAGCCGGCGCGCCACGCCATCGCGATGCCGTCTCCTGTGGCCACCGCCGGATTTGTGGTATCGCTATAAACCTGGCCCGCGCCGCCGCTGGCCAGCAGCACCGCCCGCGCGCGCACCGCGACCAGTGCGCCGTCGGCCCCGAGCAGCACCGCGCCCACAACCGCGCCGTCTTCAACAATCAAGTCGGCAGTCGTTGTCCATTCCAGCAAGGTAATGTTCTTCTGGGCGCGCGCATGGGCCAGCAGCGAGCGGCCAATCTCCGCTCCGGTCGCATCGCCGTTGGCATGGAGGATCCGGTTGCGGCTGTGAGCACCTTCGCGGGTCAGCATCAGCTGCCCATTTTCGCGGTCGAAACCCGTGCCCCAGCGCAGCAGTTCCTCGACGCGCAGCGGGCCTTCCTCCACCAGAATTCGCGCCGCTTCGCGGTCCACCAGCCCATCGCCCGCGCGGACCGTGTCTTCCAGATGCAGCGACACATCCTCATCACCGCCCATGGCCACGGCAATGCCGCCCTGTGCATAGTTGGTGTTCGACTCGCCGAGCGCCTCTTTCGTGACCACCAGCACCCGGCCCGTCTCGCACAACTCGATTGCGGCGCGTAGCCCCGCAATCCCCGCGCCCACAATCAGATAATCCGTCTCTTTCGCGATCGCCATTTCTCTCAGGCTACTGCTTCGATTTTAGACCGTGTTGCGGTGTCCCATCTGTGACGGGCGCAAAGCGAACAGCAAGTGGGCAAGCGACGGGACCGCGCAATCTTCGATACGATGAAACCATCGTGCGCACAATCCACGTCAACACAGCCTCGGCAAAATATCCCGTTTACGTCGGCACAGGTCTCCTCGCCGGATTCGGCAAGCGCCTGCAAAAATTTGCCGGCAAGTCGCGCCGCGTCTTTGTCCTCACTTCGCCGGCAATCTGGTCGTTGTGGGGCAAGCAGTTTCTTTCCGGATTTCCCAAGAACCAGCAGCCCACCGCGCTCTTTCTTCCACCCGGAGAGCAGCACAAACGGCTCGCTGGAGTCGAACGCCTCGCCACTGAGCTTTCCATCGCTGGGGCGGACCGCTCCTCTCTGCTCGTTGCCTTCGGCGGCGGCATTATCGGAGATGCGGGCGGCTTCCTCGCTGCCATTTACATGCGTGGAATCCCGTATGTTCAGGTCCCCACAACGCTGCTCGCGCAGGTCGACTCCTCCGTCGGCGGCAAAACCGGAGTCAACCTAACCTCCGGCAAAAACCTCATCGGAAGCTTTCACCAGCCGCTTGCCGTCTTCGCCGATGTCGATGTGCTGAAGACCCTGCCGCCCCGTGAATCGCGCGCCGGATTGTTCGAGAGCGTCAAGGCCGGAATCATCCGTGACCCCAGCCTCTTTCGTTATCTTGAATCCAGCCGCGACCGCATTCTCGCCGGCGACTCCGCCGCACTCCAGCGCGTCGTCGCCTCGTCTGTCGCCATGAAGGCCGAAGTTGTCGGCATCGACGAGCGCGAATCAGGCCTGCGCATGATCCTCAACTTCGGACACACGCTCGGTCACGCCATTGAAGCCGTTACCGCATACAAAAAGCTGCTCCACGGCGAGGCCATCGCCTGGGGAATGCTGGCCGCGCTCAACCTCAGCCGCTCGCGCCAACTGCTCTCGGAAAAAGAAGCCCTGCGCATCGCGCAACTCATCCGCGCCTTTGGCCCGCTGCCCTCGTTCCGTGCCACTGTTCCGGAACTGCTGGAAGCCGCCGGGCGCGACAAGAAGAACAAGGCCGGGACCCGACGCTTCGTCCTCACCACCGGGATCGGCAAAGCCAGCGTCGTGGAAGACGTGACCGATGCGGAGATCACAGCCGCCCTTGAACCCGTTCTTCGCGAGGCGCGCCCATGAGCGCCACCGGAGCGCAGCCTGCCGGAACTTCCGACGAGCAAAGCTCCGCCGCAGCAGTGCGGCAAATGTTCGACAGCGTCGCTCCGCGTTATGACCTGCTGAACCATGTCCTCTCCTGCAACATTGATCGCCTTTGGTGGCGACGAACCGCACGCCGCTTCCGCGAAGTTCTCGCACGGCCCGAAGCTTCCATCCTCGACATCTGCTGCGGCACGGGCGACATGACTCTTGCCCTGCTGCGCCATCGTCCTCAGGGCGCGAAGCCCATCCTCGCCGCTGATTTTTCCCACGCCATGCTCGTTCGCGGCGCGGAAAAGCTCCGCAATTACAACGCTGCCGTTATCGAGGCCGATGCTCTTCATCTTCCGCTGTCCGACAGCAGCCTGGATCTCATCACAACCGCTTTCGGATTCCGGAATCTCACGAATTACGAAGCCGGGCTGCGCGAATTCCATCGTGTGCTTCGCCCCGGAGGCGAACTCGGCATCCTCGACTTCAGCGAGCCCGGCGGTTTTATCGGCAAGCTCTACGCCTTCTACTTCCGCCGCATCCTTCCCACCATTGGCTCAATGATCTCCGGCACGGGCAGCGCCTACAGCTATCTGCCTGCGTCGGTGCATCGATTTCCGCCGCCGCCGGCTATGCTTGCGCTGATGCGGAAAGCCGGCTACGCCGATGTTTCCTGGACGCCCTACACGTTCGGAATCGCGGGCCTCTATCGAGGAGTCAGATCTTAGAGCGGTTCAGCGTTGTCGAATAGGCCCGATCCCGACCAGCGGGAGGGCCACAAACGATGCGCCGCAAGATGCGCCGAAGGCGCGGTTGCCTGGACGGCCAGTCCTAGCGGCGCAACCCGCTCCGCGTGTACGCTGAAGGTTGCCATGAGTCAGGCCACGCAGCAGACCCCGGGTCGCTCCGCCACGGCAGAAAAAAAATCCGCCGCGGCCCTGTCCGTCACGGCGGCCGCATGCATGGCCGTGTTCAAGCTGGTTGTCGGGCTGCTGAGCGGCTCGCTCGGCCTGCTGTCCGACGCCGCCCATTCCGGCATCGATCTCGTCGGATCCACCCTCACACTCTTCTCCGTCCGCGTCTCCGACAAGCCCGCCGACGAGGACCACCCCTACGGCCACGCGAAGATCGAAAACCTCTCCGCCTTCATCGAGACCTTTCTCATGCTGGCTTCCGCCTTGTGGATCACCGTCCAAGCCATCATCCGCATCTTCTTCAGGCCCGTCGAACTCCACTACAGCTTCTGGCCGCTGCTGGTGCTGGCCATTTCCATGGTCGTGGACTTCTCCCGCTCGCGCCATCTCAAAACCGTGGCCGTGCGCTACCAGAGCGAAGCGCTAGCCGCGGACGCCTTCCACTTCGCCTCGGACATTTGGGCCAGCGCCGCCGTCTTCATCGGCTTCGGCGTGGCATGGATCGGCTGGGTCCTCAATATCCCGTGGCTGCGCTTCGCCGACTCGGTGGCGGCCATCGTCGTCTCGGCGCTCATCTTCTATTTCGGCCTGCGCCTCGCTTTGCGAACAGTCGGCGCGCTCACCGATTCCGTTTCTCCGGAAACCCGCCGCCACGTCCTCCACGAACTTCAGCACACCGAAGGCGTGCTCGACGTTGATCAGGCGCGCATGAGGCGTGCTGGCGCGAAATACTTCGCCGACTTCACCCTCTCGCTCCCGCGCCAGCTTACTTTCCAGAAAGTCGAGGACCTGGTGCGCGATGCCACCGCCGCTGTCCATCGCGTGCTTCCCGGCGCCGACGTCGTCATCCACACCATCCCGCGCTCCACCATGGCCGAAAGCATCTTCGACCAGATTCGCGCCGTCGCCTCGCGCAACAATGTCACACTGCACGACATCAGCGTGCAGTCCATTGGAGGCCGCCTGCGCGTGGAGCAGCACCTTGAGGTGAACGAAAATCTTTCTCTACAGCAGGCCCACAGCTTCGTCCGCCGCATTGAAGACGAAATTCGGCAGGACCTGCCCCAGGTCGCCGAAGTCTTGACACACATTGAAAACGAGCCAGCCACCATCGAAAACCCGCAGATTCTGGAACGGAATCGTCGCGTGGAAGATCGGCTGCGCCGCGCCGCGGCCGAGTTCCCGGCGATCCTCGACATCCACGAAGTCGTGACCGGTCGCGTGGGCGACAAGCTCCAGGTCTCCTGTCACTGCACGCTTCCCGACGACATGCCGATGCAGCAGGTGCATGAGATCATCACCGGCCTCGAAGATCATCTAAAACTGAAAGCGCCGGAAATTTCCCGAGTGCTCATTCATCCCGAACCCGCAACCGACAACCGTCACTGAAGGAGAGAGAAGCAGGCCATGATCGCCAGCGTCGAATGGAAGGAAGGAATGCTCTTCGAGGGCCGCAGCCAGAGCGGCCACACCATCAAATTTGACGCGACGGACAGCCATGCTTCCGGCCCCAGCCCCATGGAAGCCGTGCTCACCGCGCTCTGCACCTGCACCTCCGTCGATGTTGTCAGCATTTTCGAAAAGAAGCGCGAGCCGCTCGCCGGACTCATGGTTTCCGCCAACGCCGAGCAGGCCACCCAGCCGCCGCGCGTCTTCACCCGCATCCACCTCACCTATCGCATCCACGGGCCGGTCACAAAAAAAGCGGCGGAAGACGCCGTTGCTCTCTCCAAAAACAAATACTGCTCGGTCTCAAAAATGCTCGAGAAAGCCGCCGAAGTCACCTACTCCATCGAGTACGCTGATTAAAGAATGCTGCGCGCTTTCCGATTCCTTCTGGTTCTGCTGGTGCTCGCCGGGCTGGCCCTGCTGTCGGCCATCGTGACCATGCACTTCGCCATTCATGGAGCCGAGGTCACGGTCCCCAGCTTCAAGGGACTCACGGTTGCGCAGGCCACCAGTAAGGCCGCGTCGCTGGGCCTCAACCTCAGCGTCGAGAACCACTTCTTCAGCGCCGATGTTCCTGCCGGTCACATCTCCGGCCAGTCTCCCGCGCCCGGGACCGTCGTCCGCCGCCAATGGCACGTGCAGCTTACTGAGAGCCTCGGCCCACAGCGCATCGCAGTGCCCAACCTGCTCGGGCTCGACCTGCGCGTCGCCTCCATCGAGCTTCGCGGCGCATCGCTCGATTTGGGGTCAATGGCCCGTTTGCCCTGGGCCTATGCGCCGGAAGGCTCCATTATTGGACAGAACCCCGCCCCCGGAGCAGCCGGAGTCGCGCGACCCAGCGTCAACTTGCTGCTCGCCGCGCCTGCCGATCAGACCACCCTGGCCTACATCATGCCCAATCTTGTCGGTCAGCAATTCACCGCCGCCGCGCAGGACATTACCAAAGCCGGTCTCACGCTCGCGCCGGAAAAAACCGCGTCCGGCGCCATTCCCAGCGTCCCGACCCCCGGCTCCAGTCAGCCGATGCAGCCTGTGGTTTCCTCCGGCACCATTTCCAGCCAGTCCCCGGCTCCCGGCGCGCGCGTCGACGCTTCCACGCCGATACAACTTACCGTCGCGCAGTAAGACACGCGGCAAAAAATCCGTCACATTGATGCACGCCGGGCAGAGTCCGCAGGAACCTACCGCGCAGCGCCGACTCCCGTAATTTTCTCGCGCCCTCCGCGTGAAGCTCGCCCTCGCGCTCCAGCCGCGCCATTTCCTCGTCGAGCGGGATCGCACGAAAGCCAGATTCCGCGCCCAGGCACTCCGCAAGCACGGCCTCATTTTCTTCCGGCTCCAGCGAGCAGGTTGAGTACAGCAGCCGCCCGCCGGGGGCAAGCCCCTGGAGCGCGCGGGACAGAATCTTCACCTGCCGCTCATGCTGTCGCGAGATCTCAGCCTCGCTCACGCGAAAGCGAATCTCCGGATTCCGCGCAATTGTGCCCGTGCCCGTGCAGGGCACGTCGCTCAGAATCAAATCATATTCCGGAGCGACTCGCATCTCAGCCGCATCCGCCAACACGAATTTGATCCGCTCCTCCGGAAAATTCCGCCGCATCAGGTCCAGCCGACGCCGGCTCACATCCATCGCCGTAATCTCAGCTTCGGGGCTACGCTCAGACAGAATCGCCGTCTTGCCGCCCGGGGCCGCGCAGGTATCGAGAATGTTCGCAGCGCGCCCGGCCAGTTCCGCCACGAGTTGCGAGCCTTCGTCCTGAATCCGTACCCAACCGCGACGGAAAGCTTCGCTGCGAACCACATCGCCGCGCACGACCCGCCGCGCCGCAGTAAGAAATTCACCCGGCGCGACCTCCACGCCATCCTCGGCCAGCGCACGCTCCGCATCGGGATGCGCCAGCCGCAGGTAGACCGGCGCGGGTTGCTGGTTGTAAGCGCAAGTCGCGCGTGCCGCCTCGCGCCCATAGAAGCGCTCCCACCGCTCCACCATCCAGCGTGGATGCGCAAACACCTCCGGGCTTTCCCCACTCTGCTCGCATACACGCGGCAGCCGCGCCAGCTTCCGCAGCACCGCGTTCACCATGCCTGCGGCGTATGTTTCCCCGGCCTCCTTGGTCAGCTCCACGCTCTCGCCAATGGCCGCGTGCGCTGGAATGCGGTCCAGATACAAAAGCTGGAACGCACCCAGCAGTAGTGCCGTTTCCACCGCGGGAGCAAGCTTCGCCTCAGGGCGCGCCAGCAGCGGACGGATGCTCGTGTCGAGCTTCATCCGCCAACGCAGGACGCCCAGCACCAGCGTGGTCGCCAGCGCGCGGTCCTGCACGGAGAGCGCATCGACATCGCGCCCGCGCAGCAACTCATCGCTGTGCGCATCGGTCGTCACGACCTTTACCAGAATCTCAAACGCCACCGCGCGTGCCGGGGCAATCATTCGCCCAACCTGTCGCCCGGTTGCGGTGCATGGCCGCGAAGAAAATCCGCCGCCGCCATGCGCTTCTTGCCCTCAAGCTGTACTTCCACCAGTTCCAGCCAGCTCGCTTCACCGCAGCCTATGAACAGCCGCTCCTGGTCCGCAACCACCTCGCCCGGATATTTGGGCGCGCTCATCAGCGATCCGGCTTCAATGGGCATTAGCCTCACCGCAGTCAGCTTTTTGTCGTTGAAGGTGGTCCATGCGCCCGGCCACGGCTGGAAGCCTCGCCAGCGGTTGTAAATGGTCATCGCCGGCTGCGTGAAGTCCATTCGCCCGTCTTCCCGCGTGAGAATCGGCGCATGCGTTGCTACCGCATCGTCCTGCTTCTCCGGGGTGATCGAGCCTGCGGCCAGTCCATCGAGCGTCTCGATCATGAGCGCTGCGCCCATCTCCGCCAGCAGTGGGAACAGGTCTGCCGCGGTCTGGTCCGGAGCAATGGCCATCGCCCGCTTCATCAAAATATCTCCGGTGTCCAGCCCCTCGTCCAGTCGCATGGTGGTGACGCCCGTCTCAGCCTCACCGTTCGCTACTGCCCACTGAATCGGCGCGGCCCCGCGATACTTCGGAAGCAGCGACCCATGCAGATTCAGGTTGCCGTGCGGCGGGAGGTCCAGCATCCATTTGGGAATAATGCGCCCATAGGCGACCACCAGAATCGCATCCGGAGCAATCGCCTCCAATTGCGCCTGGAACTCCGCATTCTTCTTGATCTTTTCCGGCTGAATCACAGGCAAACCCGCCTCAAGCGCTGCCTCCTTCACGGGAGGAGCGGCGAGGGTCATTTTGCGACCGCTGGGACGGTCCGGCTGCGTCACCACCAGCGCAACCTCATGTCCCGCGCGCAGCACGGCCTTCAGCGTGGGAACCGCAAACGAAGGTGTACCGCAAAAGATGAGTTTCATTGCTTTTCTGATCTTTCGACTTGTTCTATCTGAGTGGAAATGAGTTACTGCAGCCATGTTCTTCTGCCGCAAATGCATAAACGAGGAATGATTTGTAAAATCGTAATCCGTAAACGAGACCGCCTTGAATATCGCCGGTCGCAAGTTCAAAAACATCTGGTGCATTTGTCGGTTTTACAGTGAACGGTATCTGCTGAAAAATTGAAAGCAGACCAGACCACGCGTCCAACGCATCAGATGGAACACTGCCATGCTGAAGGCTCGCCAGAACTATTTCCCAGTCGAATCGTTTCTCACCCTTCAAATGAAAATGCAGAGCGCTAACACACGCCCTCATTACCGTTTCAATCCGCTCCACATCAACAGTGAATGCTCCGCAAGTCGCTCCCTGAATGGTTACCGGCCTTATATCGGAAAACGTGGTCTTTAGCAGCGCCGGAGAATGGTCAAACGACCGCATTGCTTTATCTAGGAATAGGCCCTGACCTGCACTATTCACGCCGTAGTAGGTTGAGATGACATTACGCGCGTATTCAATATCTTGGGAATTATCGTTGTTGTGGCGGGCACAAGATGGAACTGTGATCAGCTTGCTTCTATGGACTGGTGGAAAAAAGGACCGTGGCGGCGCGTGTTCCTTTGTGATCGCAAGTTCGTCGCAAGCGTAGCAGGTCGGCTGAGATTTCGCGTTCACGGATAAATTATGACATTGAAGCTATTCCCCACCAACGGAAGGGCGCCGAAGGCGCTGCCTGGACCGCCAGTCCTACCATTCGCCAGCGCGCTGCAATTTGCGAATCTTCCGAAGGATGAGGTCGCGCTTGAGCGCGCTCACGCGCCGAAAGAACAGGATGCCGTCGAGGTGGTCGATCTCATGCTGAAAGGCCCGGGCCAGCAGTTCCTCGCCTTCGATCTCAAACCATTTCCCTTCGAGGTCCTGAGCTTTCACCTTTACCTTGGCCGCCCGCGTAACCTTCTCCCGAATATCCGGCAGGCTCAGGCAGCCCTCTTCCTCATGCTGCTTGCCAGCGCGGAACACGATCTCCGGGTTGATCAGCACGATCTTGTCTTCCGGCTTTTCTTTGAAACTCAGGTCTATCACCGTGAGGCGTTTCGACAGACCGATCTGGGGCGCGGCCAGCCCGATGCCCTTGGCCGCATACATGGACTCGAACATGTCGTCCACCAGCGCCCGTAGTTCGTCATTGAACTCGGTCACGGGCTCGCCCATTTGCTCCAGCACCGGATCGGGATATTTAACAATCTCTCTCAGCATCGTCTAATATGCGCGGATTTGCTCCACATACCCATCATAGTTTCGCTTCAACTCGCGCAGCGAATCGCCGCCGACCTTCTCCAGCACAAGCCGCGCAAACGCCAGCGCAA
Organism: Acidobacteriaceae bacterium; assembly: GCA_025934135.1. GTDB lineage: Bacteria > Acidobacteriota > Terriglobia > Terriglobales > Acidobacteriaceae > Silvibacterium. The sequence goes on from JAICYR010000023.1 coordinate 12,582, forward strand.
CCATTGCCTCCGCCGCGACTCCCGCGGCCGGGACCACGCAGACATCGCTGCGCTCATAAGCCGCCTTGGTCGCCTCTCTCGTGTCGAACCGAACCGAGGCCAGCGGACGCCTCAGCGTCGAGATCGGTTTCAGATAGCCGCGCACCACAACATCCTCACCGTTTGAGATGCCGCCTTCGACGCCGCCCGCGTTGTTGTGCTCGAGGGTGAATCGAGTATGCGCGCCGTTCTCCAGCTTTTCCGCGTAGCCGATAGGGTCATGGACTTCCGACCCCAGCGACTCCGCCGCCGTCACGCCGCGACCAATCTCCACCGCCTTGACGGCCTGCAGAGACATCACCGCCTGCGCCAGAATCCCATCCAGCCGCTCGTCCCAGTTCGCGCAAGTGCCTATGCCCGCCGGTGCGCCATGGACCACCACCTCGAACACGCCGCCAATCGAGTCGCCGGTCCGCAGCGCCAGGTCAACCTCGGCCTTCATGTGCGCCTCGGCTTCCTCGTCCACGCAGCCCAGCAGGACCTCGTCCTTCTCCCGCAGGGCGCTGATCTCTTCCCATGATGCGTTCCGCTCCATGGCCGCGCGGCCCACGCGGATGACGTGACTCGCCACATCAATTCCCAAATCCAGCAGCAGGGCCTTGGCCACGCCTCCGGCCGCCACCCGCGCCGTAGACTCGCGCGCCGAGGCCCGCTCCAGCACGTACCGCGCATCGGGAAAATCATACTTCAGCGCGCCCGCCAAATCGGCATGACCTGGGCGCGGCGAGGCTACAGCTTTGTGTTTGGCCGGATCCCCCGTCTCCACCGGAAGCACTTCCGTCCAGTTCTTCCAGTCGCGGTTTTCAATCTCAATTGCAATGGGCGAACCGATGGTCTTGCCATGCCGCACGCCCGAGAGAAAGTGCGCCGTGTCCTGCTCAATGCGCATGCGACCGCCGCGCCCGTAGCCCTGCTGGCGCCGCCATAACTCGCGGTTCACGCGTGCATTGTCAATTGGAACGCCAGCCGGCATCCCCGAAACCATCGCGATCAGGCTTTCGCCGTGCGACTCCCCCGCCGTGGAAAAACGAAGCATTCGCCTCCTACCAATTGTCCAGTTACTTCAATTTTAGATTACGCGCCGGTGAGCCAGTCCCATTGCGCTTCTGTCAACGGAACCACCGAGAGGCGGCCCTGCGTGACCAGCGGCGAGCTGGCAAATATTTTCCGCTCTTTGATAGCAGCCAGCGTGCGCGGCTCCTTAACGGGCTTGCCCGCCTGGATGCGCACCACCGGCACCTTGGGATTGGCTGCATCGACCGACAGCACCTTCGCCGTACCCACCGCCGTCTTCTCGTCCCCGGTGTGATAAATCAGCAGCCGGTCGCCGGCCTTCATCTCGCGCAGATGCTTCACCGCTGCCGGATTCGTAACTCCGTCCCACACGGTTTCGCGCTCGCGCTGGAGGTCGGAAAAAGAATAAACCCCCGGCTCGGTCTTCAGCAGATATGGCATCAACTCACTCTTCCGACTTTCGACCATTGTCCAGAAATGCCGCCGTGTTCAGCAGTGGCCGCTCCATCGAGCGCACCCATTCCGTCATTTCGTGCGCGCCGCGGCCATTCGCCGCATTGCGGGCGAATTCGCTGCGCATGGTCTGCATCTTCGCGTCCATGTCGTCCAGATAATGCAGCAGCACCGCCTCGGGAATCATGGGCAGCTTGGGCGATCCGAACTCGTACCTGCCGTGATGGCTCAGTACCAGATGGCTCACCAGCACGCGCAACTCGGGCGGGAAGTCCGGCAGCGCCGCAATCCTCCGGTCAACCATTCCCAAGCCGATGGTGATGTGGCCCAGCAACTGGCCTTCCAGCGTGTAGTCGAAGGTGGTGCCCCAGCGCAGTTCCTGCAATTTGCCAATGTCGTGCAGAACGGCCCCGGTGAGCAGCAGGTCGCGATGTACCGCATAATGTTTCGCAGCCAGATCGCAGATGCCGAGCAACGAAACCACGTGTTCCAGCAGCCCGCCGATCCAGGCGTGGTGCATTGACTTGGCCGCCGGAGCCACGCGCAGGGCAGCGGAAAGCTCCTCGTCGTCCAGAAACGACCGCAGCAGCGCCTTCAAATGCTCGTCGGTAAAACTGTCAACATAGCCGTTTAGCTCGGCCCAAAGCTCGTCCACATCGCGCGTGGTTTTGGGAACAAAGTCGCCCGCGTCAAACTCTTCCTCGTGGGCTTTGCGGATCTTCTCCACGTTGATCTGGAGCTTTTCCTGATACCGGCAAACCTGCCCCCGCAGCTTTACGACGTCCCCGGTGGTGAACTCGCCCGCTTCCGCGGCGTCCCACATCCGTGCTTCAATCTGTCCGGTACCGTCGGCCAGCGTCAACGCAAAATACTGCGTACCGTCTTTTTTGCTGCGAACCTGTTTTGCGGCAACGGCAAAATAACCGGTAATCACCTGGTTTTCATGCGCAGCCAGATTTGCGATCAGTGGGTCTTTCATGGGCCAGACTTTCTTACTGCTGAGTTGACTCCGGTGCGGGAGTGGGTGCGGGAGTGGGTGCGGGCGAAGCGGAAGGCGGCTGCTGCGACTCCTTTTTCCCTTCGTCACCGAAGCGGCGCTTCGGGCCTTCTTCTTTCGGGTTCTTCTTTTTCTTCGACTTGGAATTATCGCCGTTCAGCCCCAGGGGCTCGTCCTGCTGCACGCGCGTTGCTTTTTCCAGCGTAGTCGCCGGAGGAGGTGCGAACGGGTCGATCTTCGGCTTCGTGGACTCCTTTTCCTTCGGCAGCCGCGCGCGGTCTGAAAACCTCTTCTTCTTTTCCTTATGCTCCGCCTGTTCGGCAGGCGCCTCATTGGCCACCGCATTCGCCGTGTCGCTGTTGTTCACGGCCATCTGGTTCTCGCCGTTCGCGCTGCCCCCCGCGCTGTTCTCGCTGCCGTTTGCGGCTGCATCCTCCACCGTTGTCTCAGCCGGAGGCAGTGTTTCTCTCGGGGCCTGGCCGAAGCGAATCTTTTCCTTCTTGCCGGGCTTCATGGTCGTGATCTTGCCGGATTTATCAACCGAGGCCGTCTCGGCCGCGGGCTTATTGGCGTGACGTCCGCGCCCATTGAACCGCGTCCGCTTCCCTTTCTTCTTCTTCGGCTGGGGAGGCGCATAAGCCGTATAGACCGGCCTCATCTCGTTCGGACTCGCGCCCGAATCCACATACCCGGCCCTGATGTCGATTGAAGCGGCTTCCCGCAATTTGGTCAGGTAATCGCGAAGTGCGGGCTGCATCTTCGCCATCCCAATGTCGCTTTGGACCTGCTGCTCGACGTCGTTCAGCGGCTGCACCCCGCCGGGCGTGTGTTTCGTCACCTTCAAAATGATCCAGCCCTGCTTTGTACGAATGGGCTCCGTATGCTCTCCCGGCTTCAAGTCGAAGGTGGCGTCTTCCAAGACCTTCGCCAGTTGTCCCCGATGAAATTCGCCCAGGTCGCCGCCGTTCGAAGCCGTCATTCCGCCGGAAACGGCTTTGGCCAGCGTCGCAAAATCCTCGCCACCTTTCAGCTTCGCCTCAGCGTCATCAGCCTTCTTCTTGGCCTCTGCCACCTGCGCCTCATTGTCCGGGTCGGCGGTGGGAATCAGAATCTCACTCAATTGCACCTGCTCCGGCTGCGTGAATTCGTCCTTGTGCGCGTCGTAATACGCCTTGACCTGCGAAGGAGAAATGTTGCCGTAAATCTTGGGCGCCACCTCCTGCTGGATCACCAACTGCGATATGAGGTGATTGCGCATCGTCGCCTTGAAGTCCTGCCACGAGACGCCCTGCGCTTCGGCGGCCTTTTGCAGGTCCTCAATCGTGTCCAGATGATACTGCTTGCGCATCTCGTCAAGCTGCTTCACCAACTCGGTCTCGCCAGTAATGCCAAGCTGCTTGCCGCGCGAGAGCAGCAGTTGCTGGTCAATCAGGTCGCGAAGCAGGTCGTTCTTCTGGTCATAAAGCTGCTGCTGCGTCCACTGATTCTTCTGCGCCTGCTGGTCCAGATCCTGCGCGGCGCGATTGTAATCAGAGGTGTTGATCACCTGATCGTTGACTCGCGCGATAATCTCCTCCACCGGGGTTCCCGGATACGGAGCTTGCTTCTGCGGAGGCTGCGTGTCGTCGACCGGCCTGGCAAACGCGGAGGGTGAAAAAAACAGGCCGAGGCCTGTAGCCAGAATGGCGGAAAGAGCAGCAATACGGGACGGAGCAAATCGAAGGGTCATGGTGTGTAAACGTCTCAACCTGGCGCCAGTTCGGGCCCGCTCCCGGAGGTCTCGGTTCTGCCCGTAAGTTGGCCCAGGCTGCGCTCAGTTCATTCTAATCATCCGCCCCAGCGATTGCCAGAGAGTACCCCTGTTATTTGGCAGCCACCTGCTGCCCGTCTTGTATACTGAAACCATTAGCGTTTCCACGGAAACGCCGGTTCCTGCGCAAAGGGAGCCAAAAGGATTTCTCCCAGAATGTCATCCCGCGCCCGCCGCACCCTTGTTTACCTCGTCGTTTTCTTTTGCGTATGCGGCCTGGCCGGCATGTTCATCAGCCAGAAGGTCGGCGCGCAGTCTTCCACCGACGAATCCGCCTTCCGCGACAGCCTGAAGCAGTTCACCAACGTCTACCAGATCGTTGCCCAGAACTACGCCGAGCCGCTCACCGGCGACAAGCCCGACGACGCGATCTACGACGGGGCCATTCCGGAGATGCTCCGCACTCTCGATCCGCACTCCAACTTCTACGATCCCAAAGCCTACGCGAAAATGCAGGAGGACGAGAGCGGCAAGTACTTCGGCGTGGGCATGGTCATCCAGCCGCAGAACAACAAGATCGTCGTTGTTTATCCCTTCGAGGGATCACCCGCCTACAACGCTGGCCTGAAGCCCGCTGACGTCATCCTGACCGTGGACGGCAAGCCAACCAAGGGCCTCGACAGCACCGCCGTGGCCGACTTGCTCAAAGGGCCAAAGGGGACCAAGGTCCACATCACCGTTTCGCGCGAAGGCTCCGCCGAGCCGCTTAAGTTCACCCTTACCCGCGCGGAGATTCCCCACCCCTCCATCGACCTAAAATATGAGATCAAGCCGGGCGTTCTCTACATTCACATCACGCAATTCCAGCAGACCACAGGACGCGAATTCGCTGACACGCTCAACGAGTTCCCCAACATCAAGGGACTTGTGCTCGACCTTCGCGGCAACCCCGGCGGCGTGCTCGTGGATGCCGTTGCGGTTTGCGATAAGCTGCTGAACCGCGGACAGGTCATCGTCTCCCAGCGCGGACGCGCTTATCCGGAACAGGTTTATCGCGCCACGCACGGCAATCAGGGACATCGCTTCCCCGTCGTGGTTCTTGTGAATCACCTCACGGCGTCCGCCGCAGAAATCGTCTCCGGCGCGCTACAGGACCATGACCGCGCCCTGATCGTGGGAGAAGTGACCTTCGGCGAAGGGCTGGTGCAGACCGTATATCCGCTGTCTGACGGCACCGGACTGGCGCTCACCACCTATCACTACTTCACGCCCAGCGGACGCCTTATCCAGCGCAACTATAACGGTGTTTCGCTCTATGACTACTACTACAACCACGAGACGCCTAAGGACCTGAAGGACCGCGAAGTCAAGCTGACCGACTCCGGACGCACGGTCTACGGCGGTGGCGGCATCACTCCGGACGACAAGATCGAACAGCCCCAGGCCAACCACTTCCAGGATGTTCTGAACGCGCACAACGTCTTCTTCAACTTTGCGCCTTACTACCTTGCCCACCGCACCGTGAACCGGGACTTTGAAGTGGACAAGGCTGCGATCGACCAGTTCAAGCAGTTCCTGACTTCGCAGAACATCGCCTTTACCGATCAGGACCTGAACGGCGTGATGGACTGGCTCAAGATGGAAATCAAGTCCAACATCATGGCTTCGCAGTTCAGCGAACACGTGGGGCTCCGCGTGCGCGCCAACTGGGACCCGATGATCGCCAAGGCCCTCTCCTACATGCCGCAGGCCGCTACGCTTGAAGAGACAGCGGAAAAGATCGATAAGGAGAAGCAGACCACCGCCCGCAACACCACGCCCGCAGCTGACAAGCAGTAATGAATGTTCGCACCGCAACCGAAGCCGATCTCGACGCGATCCTGACGCTCATCAACTCGGCCTTTCAGGTCGAGCGCTTCTTCAAAAACCGCGACCGCCTGGACGCCGAAGATCTCGCGCACCACTTTAAGGAAGGAACCTTCCTGCTCGCTGAAGAAGAGGGCAAACTGGCCGGATGCGTCTACGTCAGCCGCCACGGCGACCGCGCTTACTTCGGGCTGTTATCTGTCGATCCGTCGCATCAGAAAAATGGAATCGGCCGTCGCCTGGTAGCCGCCGCCGAGGAATTCGCCCGCGAAACCGGCGCACGCTTCATGGACCTGAAGCTCATCCATCTTCGCACCGAGCTGCCGGGCATCTACGAAAAAATGGGCTACCACATCTCCGGCACCGAGCCTTACCCCACCGAACGCAGCCACATGCTCACCCAGCCCGTCCACTTCCTCTGCATGACCAAAGAACTCGGCCACCGCTAAGAGATTTCAAACACATTCTCCGCCTTGGCCGATTGCGCCTGCGCCAGTTCCGCGACCAGTCGCGCCGCGTCATAAAACTGCTTGCCCTTTGCGGAATCAGGCCCGGCCAGCGCCACTGGCATGCCTGTGTCGCCGCCCTGCCGAATCTCGGGATCAAGCTCAATCGACCCGAGGAACGGCACATTGAATTGCTTCGCCGTGCGCTCCGCTCCACCCTTGGAGAAAATGTCGATCTCCTGGTGGCAGTGCGGGCAGGTGAAGTGGCTCATGTTCTCGACGATCCCAAGTATCGGAACATTCACCTGATGGAACATTTCCAGAGCCTTGCGCGCATCCTGAAGCGCGACATCCGACGGCGTCGAAACCACGACCGCTCCAGTCAGCGGAACGGTCTGCACCAGCGAAATCACTGTGTCGCCTGTACCCGGAGGCAGGTCCACGAGCAGAAAATCCAGCTCGCCCCACTCCACCTGCTGCAAAAATTGCCGGATGATCTGGTGCAGCATAGGCCCGCGCATCACCATGGGCTTGTCGCCCGGCGAGAGGAAGCCAATCGAAATTACCTTGACGCCGTGCGCCTCGTTGGGTTCAATCCGGTTCCCCTCCAGTAGCCTCGGCTGACGGTTGGTTCCAAGCATCAGCGGCACGTTGGGCCCGTACACATCGGCGTCGATCAGCCCTATCCGAAAGCCAAGTTTGGCCAGCGCAATGGAGAGGTTCACGGCCACGGTGGTCTTGCCGACTCCGCCCTTGCCTGAGCCGATTGCAACAATGCTGGCCACTCCTGGGAGCGGCTGCGGGGGTGGCGGTGCTGGATGTCCGTGGGCCATTGCTTTACTCCAAATCTGTAATTGTCTAGCTTAGGTTATCGTTCGGCTGAACCACCGAAAATGACTAAAATCACTCGCGGGTCTTGCCGGGCCGGACCGTGCCTTCGACGGCTGGTTCCGCAGGTTTCATCGCGCGTTTGCGGTCCAGCTCGCGCTGCCGCTGTTCGCGGCGGCGCCCCGCGTCTTCGAAGTGCCGCTTCTCTTCGCCCGTCTCGGGCAGCAGTTGCGGAACCGGCACTCTCCGGCCCTGCGAATCAATCGCGACAAACGTCAGATACGCCGAGGCGACATGGCGGTGCATTCCGGCAATCGTGTTCTCCACCCACACCTTCACGCCGACTTCCATCGAAGTGCGAAAGGCGCGGTTCACCGACGATTTCAGAATCAGCAGATCGCCCACGTGCACCGGCGCGATAAAGTCAATGTGGTCCATCGAGGCCGTCACAACGTGGGTCCGCGCGTGGCGATAGGCCGCCATGGCCGCCACCAAGTCGATAAAGTGCATGAGCCGCCCGCCCAGCAGGTTGCCCAGCGTGTTGGTGTCGTTCGGCAGAATCAGTTCCGTCATCTCCGACTGCGACTCGGAGACGCTGCGTACCGGAAGTGAATGAGCGGCAAAATCCATCCGTGCTCTCTTTCCTAATCCCTAATCCCTGTTCCCTAATCCCTGTTTCCAGTGTCGGCAATCGCGCCTTTTTAAGCAAATGGCCGCGCTAGGAGAAAATAGCCCCATGGACAAGATCGCAATGCTCAAGGAAATCCTCGCGCAGAACCCTACTGATGCTTTCGCTCGCTACGGTTTGGCCATGGAACACTCCGGACGGGGCGAAACTGAAACCGCCCTCGCCGAGTTTGATCGCCTACGCCAGGACCATCCCGACTACGCCGCCGGATACTTTATGGCCGCACAGATGCTGGCCAAAGTCCGCCGCAACCCCGAAGCCAAAGCCCGCCTGACTGAAGGCATTGCCGCCGCGCGCCGCTCCGGCAACCAGCACGCGCAGAGCGAGATGCAGGCCTTGCTCGACGACCTGGAGATGGAAGACTAAGCCAAGTCGGTGCCATTTTCGAGAGAAAATGACCCCTGGTCGGAATTAATCTCCGGATGTCTGAGTGGCCTTCGCGGAACCGACGGAGAGTTGGACAAGCCGCGGCGGGCGAGGCGCCCATGTGGGATGCGCCAGTTCAGGCATGGGCTTCGTCTTGAATACCCTGCGCGTTTGGCGGGCGGTCCATCGCGCCCAGGACTTGGACTTCTTGCGGCGGGCGCTGTCGCTGGAGATTCCGGTACCCGCGTACATTTGCCGGTAGAGCTTAGACAAAAGCACAAAAGCCAGGCGAGCGCGAAGGGTCGGGGTACAAGTGGACCTCTTCCAGACTGAGCTCATGGAATAGAAGCGGTCCCACACGCGCTGGGTCCGCTCCCGGATTTCGTCTGAACTCATGAGAGGATGCGGGGTGAACATTTTCGGACGGACTTCCGTGGGAATGAGCCAATAGCGGGTGATTGGAACGCCCGCGATCAGGGTTGGATTCTCGGCCTGCTCTTTCTCCCATCGACCAAAATCGACGGTCCCGGGAAACGGCGTCATCATGACAAATTGCGCGAAAGTCACGTCGGCCTTCAGGGCCAGCTCGACGGTCGCTCCGAAGGTGGCGGGCTTATCGCTGGGAAGGCCGAAGATGAATGAGCCGAGCACATGAACGCCGTGCTGACGGAACCTTTTCAACTGCTCAATGAGCCGGTCTCCCGTGTAGTTGAAGTCCTTGTAGACGGATTTCAGGCCCTCGGGCGTTACGGCCTCGACTCCCACGAGCGCGCCTTTGATATTGGCGCGCCGCATCGCGTCCAGATACTCCGGATCTTCGGCGGACTCCATGGTGATCTGCGTGAAAAAGACCATGTCTTTCGGGAGCTTGGCCAACTCTTCCATCAGCAAGAAGCGCTCGTTGCGAACCTGGGTGAGTGACTCCAGCCTTTCGAGATTGTTCTGCTCCCGGGCCAGGCGCAGGTCAGTCAGGGTAACGGGATAGAAGTTGTCGTCGGCGAGGGCGATAAAGCGAAAGCCCAGACGCCGCAGATCGATGATTTCATCCACCACCTGCTCAAAAGCGCGCTGCCGGGGCTTCTGACCATCGGTGCGCCAGACCGAGCAGAAGGAGCAATGCTTGGGACATCCGCGAATAGTCTGCACCGAGGCCCACATATATTTGTCGGCCTGCATCAGGTCCCAGCGCGCGGGCAAAAATTCCTCGCCTCCGATCTTTCCGCCGTCATAAATACGCTGTGCGCGCCCAGCTTCCAGATCGCGCAGAGCGTGGCCCCAGGCCAGATCGCCGTCCCCTTTTATCACCACGTCGGCCGCGCCGCGCTCGAAAGGCTCCTCCGGAAAAAGGGTTGCGTGAATACCGCCATAGACCACTGTCGCGCCGCGCTCGTGGGCAAGTTTGCCAACCTGGTATCCGCGCAGAGCGTTGCCCGTATGGACACTGATTCCAACTACATCCCCGGCCTGGATGATGTTTGTATCCAGTTGTTCGAGACATTCATCCGTCAGAATGGGGTCACCCATGGATCGCGGCGTCGCGGCTGCAAGCACAAAAAGCCATCTTGGCGTAATGACAGCCGTTCCAAAGGCGTTGTCGCTGGGGTTGATCAGATGAATGCTCATTGATGCGGATTCTCCTCCTGCAAAGTTATCTCTGGACCCGGATGAATCGGGGAGATTGTCCAAACAATTGGATGCGGCGAACCACATCATTACAAAGACCCGCCAGCCGCACCGCGATTCCAGCAGCGCCGGAGCGGAGGACATTGAGACCAGAGTGCATCATAGGCGGTCGAGGCTGATCGCGCAATTTTCCTTTACGCCTTCGCGTTCTAAAGTGCCGGTTTGCGGCAAGTACGCTGGAAGAAATCCCACTTTCGCCGTACAATTCTAGCCAAAGGGAGCCGGAAAACGCTTCCGGCGTGCTTTTAGGTTTAACCCAAAAGGAGCGAGGTGCGCCTTCTCCACTCAGAGTGATTCGCTGACGCTGAACCTTCCGTCACACCAGAACGCGGCGTGGCGTGCAGTGGTTCGCGTGCTCCGAAGTACCGGAGACAGTCTCGCCTCCGTCCTCTTTCCCGCTGACTGCCGCGTTTGCGGCGACCCTCTTGCCGCCTTCAGCCGCGTCCCCGTTTGCCCCTCCTGCTGGCACGATCTTCCTGAACAATCTGGCCCGTTATGCTCACGCTGCGGCGAAAGCCTGGGCATCTCCGACTTTGGCGCGGGCGACGGACAGCTATGCCGGCCCTGCCGTATCGCTCCTCCGGAATTCGAGCGGGCCGTCGCGCACGGCCTCTACACCGGAACCCTGCGGTCACTGCTGCACCTGCTGAAATATGACGGGCTGGAGCCGATCTCCGCCAGGCTGGGAGCGCTGCTCGCCGGCCAGGTTGCGGCGATTGACGGCCTTCCCTCAAAAATGCTGGTCGTCCCCGTGCCACTTTACAAAACTAAACGCCGCCAGCGTGGATTCAACCAGTCGGAACTGCTGGCGCGCGCCGTTTGCGACGCCATGCGGCGGCTGCGTCCTGACTGGAAAGGCGAGCTTGCGCCGCCGGGAATGATGCTTCGCAAACGCGACACCCGGAGTCAGGCCGAACTGAGCACCGCGCAACGCCGCCGCAATCTGCGCGGTGTTTTTTCTGTGCCCAATCGTGACCGGCTGCGTGGGCGCGATGTGCTGCTCGTTGACGACATCTACACCACCGGCGCGACGGCACGGTCTTGCTCGGCGGCGCTGAAGAAGGCCGGAGCTGCGCGTGTGTGGGTGGCTACGGTGGCACGGGCGCAGCGGCATGAGTTTCAGGTTAAGGCGGCGGCGCCAGCAGAGGCGCCGATGCGCGAGGATGTCGCCATGTGGGATGGAAGCAAGTCCGCAGGGTAAGCGGAACGGAGGACAGAATGTCAGTCGGGAAAGCATCGGTCCATGCTCGCAAGCAGAAGTCGCTTGCCAAATGCCACACGCTCACGCCGGTAGAGATGCCGGAGCCGAGGGTGCGCTTCAGCTCCGAGTTGCAGACGCCGGTTCTGGTGCTCAATGCGTCCTATGAGCCGATCAACATTTGCGGAGCGCGGCGCGCGCTGGTTCTGGTGCTCAAGGGCGTTGCCCGCACAGAAGAAGAACAGGGCGCGATGCTCCACGCCGCCCGAATGCTGATGCCGATGCCTTCGGTCATCCGGCTGCTCGAGTACCGGCGGATCCCGCATCAGACCCGGGCGCTCTCCCGCAAAAACATTCTGCTGCGCGACCGCAACACCTGCCAGTACTGCGGCGTGGTGCTGCACTCGTCCGAACTCACGCTGGACCACGTGCAGCCGCGCTCGCGGGGCGGGCTCTCGACGTGGGAAAACCTGGTCGCCTGCTGCCATAGCTGCAATCGCCGCAAGGGCAATCAACTCTTGCATGAGTTGAAGGACATGAAGCTGATCCGCGAGCCGCGCCCCTTCTCGCTGCACACCAGCCGCCACATTATGCGGATGATTGGCCACTCGGATCAGAAGTGGCGGAAGTATCTGTACTACTAGCGCTCGCCCGATATACCCGCGAAATCGCCCGCAGCAGCGCCTTCTTGGGAAGCACGCCGTCGGACTCCGCAAAGCAGACTTCGCCAATTCGCTTGGCCTGCGGTCGGTAATACCACCGGACGAAGAGCGAGAGATGGTCGGCGGTCTGTTGCTGGCTTGCGATCGCTGCGTCTTCAAGCGCGGCCAGCGTGTCATCCAACCTCGACTCCAACTCATCGCGCGAGGCCAGCGTTACGGGGGCTGCTCCGCTGTCGTCGAGCGGAACCGGTTGCAACGTGACGGGCTGAGCGAACAGCGAAGATGAGCCCGACTGCTCGTTCTGGTGGCGCATCCCCACGACTGAATATGGAACCGGCCCGGCAATCGCTCCTTGGGTAAGCAGGAAGAGCGAGACCTGCTCGGGTTCAGATGAGGGCTGGATGATGATGCCGTTGAAGCCAGCCAGCGTATGAACAGCGGAAGGCATCAGGCCCGCCGCTGCTTCCCCCTTCGCCAGCCGGGCGTGAATCTCAGCCGCCCGCTCGAAGTCGAGTTCGGCGGAAGCCTGGTCGCGCTGCGCGGCCAACTCAGCCGTCCGGCTTTCGCCGCGCGTGGCCAGAAAGGCGTGGACGGCAGCGGCCTCCTCTGCATAGCGCTCGTCGGTGCAGCCTTTGAAGCAGGGGGCGAGACACTTCTTCATCTCCGAGTAGACGCAGCCGGGAAAGGCCGGGTCGGGATTGAGCTCTTCCACGCAGCGGCGCAGATCGAAGAGATTCAGCATGGCCTCGAGGAACATCTCCGCAGCCACGCGCGAGGGCCATGGGCCGAAGAGGTTGGCCGCCGCCTTCTTTGTAACCTTGTTCGTTACATATACGCGTGGATAGGCATTCTCCATCGACATGCGCAGCAGCACCGGAGGCCTCAGATGCAGCCGTTTCCGAGCCCGCTCGCCAAAGGCCTCGAGCGATGCCCCGTACAGCAGCAACTGTGCCTCGAACTCTGATCCGGTCAGCGAGTACTCGATCCGCGCCGTGCTCTGTGCCAGCCGCAACCGCTTCGACTGGTCGGGACGGGCGTCCAGAAGCCTCCGCAGACGGTTGCGCAGATTTGGCGTCCGGCTCAGGTACGGCTCAGCCTGCGGATCGGCCCCGAACAGCGCAAACACCCCCGACCGCGCGGGAAGCTCCGCCCACTGCGGATTCGCCGGATCGAACTGGAGCGAGCAGGAAAACATCTCGCTTCAGGGTATAGGGTTTAGAGGAACCAGGGACAGTAGTCCAAAAACCCGCTTAAATTTTTCCCACTCTCCTTTGTTTTGTTCGGCTTAGAAGCGACCCAGAGACGTATGTCAGCCCTGCTCAATAAGTTGCGGCGAAGTCAGCCTTTTTCAATAACTTAGGGGTGCATCTTCAAACCTTGTCCAGCCGCTCTTCTAAAAAATATGTCGATCCTGAAAACAAAGGACTTAGCTAATTTGATCCTGCAACCAAAGGAGTTAGCTTTAAGTTCCCCAAAGGGGCCCCAAAAAGAGAAAGGCGCAGCTCGTGGGCTGCGCCTTCTTTGACTCCTAGGCAGTTAGTATATCATGGCGCGCAAGACGCAGATCCCACTCATGCGCAAATTATGCGCATGAATGGGGCGCCCGGCGAAGGATGCCCATTTTTTGTCCGGGTTTAACACGAAGGTTGTAGCTGAGCCCGCCCCTTCGAAGTAATTCGTGTGTCTTCCACATCTCTTTCGAGATGTGGGAGAGCCGCACCCCGCACGCGGCATGCCGACCTCAATCTCTCGGGAATCTGACAACTTTTGCGCCCAACGGGATATGTTTCGGGTGTAGGCTCTCGTTCGGCCATCGAAAACGTTGTCCGGGTCTCATCGGGCACTCATTCAGCAGCGCATCTAGCTGCTTTCCGTCTATGGAAATGAGTCGTCTCTTAGCGTTCCAGTCGTTAAATAGTATGTGTGCATTGTCAGATAACGGCTGTGGTCTCTTGTACTTCAATTCCCGAATCTTATGCTGATATGCCTCATATGCCATGAAGTCGGCCACCTGCAAGAGAATTGCCGTTTCCTTAGAAGAAAAAACAATTTCTCCCATTTTGCTGCCAATATCTTTATGTTGACTCCTCATGGCGTCGCAGAGCGATAATGCGGATCGTTCGAACTCACTCTGTCGATCAAAAACGAAGTGTGCTCGTTCCGAATGCTCTTTGAGACCAAAACGAATCGCATCTATTACGCATTGTTGGAATGCCAAGAAGTAAGGCTTATTAGGTGCTCCTGAGGTCTTCCACTTTACATTTTCAGATTTCGCTAATAATCCACCCGTCAACCATCTGCGTTGGTCGATAGACAAAGCCTTGAAATCAGAAATGTGAATGGCAATGGCTATGGATAGCGGCCGCCTTTTCTGGGGTCCCGTTAAGTAAAACCCATCGATAATTGTTCCCAGTGCGTCTTGGAGAAACTTCTGTTTGCGATCGTTTTTCCATCCGAGGAATTGGCCTGAGCCATTGGCAAATTCCTTTGCGTGGAAGAACTTTATGCCGTATATGTTGAGAACTGTCCGCCACTTAGCTTCCAATGCACGGCACAGCGTCAACGGTGCAATGAAGCCGGCCACTACACAGATGTGGGAACCTTCATGAATCCCGCTCTCATCCATATATGCCTTGAACAATGCAAATTCTCCCTCTCCAAGATATTTACTCCCCCGCAACTGTCATGCCATCAATCCGCAGAGTGGGTGAGGCGACGGAGCCTCGGAATACCAGATCATTCCCGATGGCGGTTATATTGCGGAACATCTCTTTGAGGTTTCCGGCGATGGTAATTTCCTGGACGGGGTAGGTTAGCTCGCCGTTTTCGATCCAGAGGCCGGCGGCTCCGCGCGAGTAATCTCCCGTGACCATGTTGACGCCCTGGCCCATGAGGCTGGTGACGTAGAGGCCCGAGGGGACGCCGCGCAGGATGCCTTCCGGCGATTGGGTTCCGGGCTGGAGGAAGAGGTTTCCGGCTCCGGTGCCGGGGTTTCCGGCGAGCCCGCGAGCGGCGTTGCCGGTGGACTTCATTCCGAGTTTGCGCGCGGTGTAGGTGTTGAGCAGGTAGTTGGCGAGGACTCCGTTTTCGACGATGACGGTGCGGCGGGAGGGGAGTCCTTCGCCGTCGAAGGGCGAGGTTCCGAAACCGCCGGGGATGGTGCTGTCGTCAATAACGGTGATGGTAGGCGCGGCGACCTGCTGGCCGAGAAGGCCGGTGAAGAAGGAGGCCCCGCGATAGATGCTGTCTCCGCTGGCAGCGTCGAAGATGGCTCCGATGAGCGAGCGGGCGACTTCGGGCGCGAAGACGAGCGGGACCTGCTGGGTCTTGACGCGGCGCGCATCCAGCCGCCTTAAAGTCCGGCGGGCGGCTTCGGCTCCTACGGACTCGGGCGAGTCGAGTTTGGCGAGCGAGCGGGCGTAGGTGTACCAGTAGTCGCGCTGCATTTCTCCGTTCTGGCCGAGGGCGATGGGGCTGACGGCGATGGAGCAGGAGGAGGCGCGGTACTCGCCCGAGAATCCCCGGGAGTTGGCGAAGACGCGGCGTCCGGTGGCGGCGTCGAAGCTGCCTCCGTCACTGTTGGTGATGCGTGTGTCGGCGGCGAGGGCGGCGGCTTCGGCTCGGCGGGCGTATTCGATGCGGTCCGCTCCGGAGAGCGAGTAGACGTCGTCGTGGTAGAGGGCGAGGTCGCCTTCCAGTTGGCCGAATTCTTCAGGCGCGGCGAGTCCGGCGAAGGGGTCTTCGGAGGTAACGCGGGCGAGGGCGATGGCTCCGTTGACGAGGTGGGCGATTCCTTCCTCGCTGAAGTCGCTGGTGGTGGTCGAGGCCGTGCGGTAGCCGTTGGCTCCGGCGACGAGGACGCGGATGCCCATGCCGCGCGAGCCGGACTCCTTCAGGGTTTCAACCTGGCCCATGCGGACGGTGGTGGAGAATTCGTCGCCCTCGCGAATGGTTACTTCGGCGTCGGAGGCTCCGGCGCGCTGGGCGCGGGAGACGATGTCGGCGGCTAGGGTGCGGAGGTCGGTGGTGGGGATGGTGTTGGTCATCGTTTCTTTCAGCCCAAAGACGCGAGTGTATCTTTAGCGCTGCACAGTAAATTCGATTGTGTTCGATCTGGCTTCAATCCAATTGATCTCTGGGCCAGAACCGGGAGCCCGGATCTCCGCTTTGGCTGAGACGGTGTAGTTTCCGGGCCGGCTTAAATTGAAGAGTTTGCTAAGAACGAGATAATCCCGTAAGTGCTGATTCGGTTCGAGGTCTACACCCATTCGTGTCAACCAGCGTTTCCCAATCGTGTATTTCTTCCCGTTTTTGATGAACGTCAGACCATCAGTCCGCGGTAACGCCCGGCCTGACGAATTCCGGACTTCGACCGAGATGTAGGCTTCCGCTTGACCATCGTCATGTTCAGATACTTTGTCGATGTGCAAGGTCTCTGCGGAGATGTTTTTCAGTGTTATGTCGAGCCTGATTGGCGTGCCGATCTGATACGAGGACTTGGGCGTCCGAACTTCGAGTTTGGCGGCTGGTTCTTGCGCAGAACAAATGACTGCTCCGGCCAGCAAAATGGCCGACGAGAAAAGCCTAGTCGCTGGCCTCATCGGCTTGTTCCACCCACGGTCATCTTGTCGAGTTTGATGGTTGGCATGCCGACGCCGACGGGGACGCTTTGGCCGTCTTTGCCGCAGGTTCCGATGCCTTCGTCGAGTTGCAGATCGTTGCCGACCATGGAGACATATTTCAGCGCTTCGGGGCCGTTGCCAATTAGAGTTGCGTCGCGGACGGGCGCGGTGATTTTTCCGTCTTCGATGAGGTAGGCCTCGCTGGCGGAGAAGACAAATTTGCCGGTGACGATATCGACCTGGCCTCCGCTGAAGTTGACGGCGTAGAGGCCGCGCTTCACGCTGCGGAGGATGTCCTCGGGAGCGTCCTGCCCGGCGAGCATGTAGGTGTTGGTCATGCGCGGCATGGGGATTTGCTGGTAGCTCTCGCGGCGTCCGTTGCCGGTGTGGGGCATGTTCATGAG
>JAICYR010000215.1 GCA_025934135.1 Acidobacteriaceae bacterium
GAGTTCCGTCGCGTGTGCGTAAGGGACAAAGGGAAATTCGTCAGGCTTACTTGCGCAAGCCAAGCTTGCCGATGACTTCGCGATATCGATCGGAGTCGTTCGTTTTGAGATAGTCAAGCAGGCGGCGGCGCTTGCTCACCAGCATCAAAAGGCCGCGACGCGAAGCATGGTCCTTCGCATGGGTCTTAAAGTGCTCGGTCAGCTCGCCAATGCGCTCGCTGAGGATTGCGATCTGCACCTCGGGACTTCCGGTATCGGAATCATGGGTGCGAAACCGCTCAATAACTTCTGTTTTCTTTGTAGTCGCCAGCACGAGTGGCATTACTCCTGTTTTCTAGTTCGTTACACTTCCTAAGTGTCTGAACTAAGAATAACATGGTGCGATTGTCGCGGACAATCACTACGCGGACAGAGGCCCCGGTCAGGCAATCTCCAGCTCAATGCTCTTCGCCTGCGCATCCAGCTTCGCAATCCGGAAGCTGCGAATCTGCCCGGCTTTGGCTGGTTCGGGTTTCGCCGCTCCGGACGCACTCCCGCCCTTCCATCGCGCCTGAAGCATTGAGGTGAGCGAGCCCAGGTCGGCTTTCGCCGAAGCCGTGCTTTCGGCCACAGACGGCAGTGCGGCGATCCGGCAATGCGCCACAATTCCCTCACCCAGTTCCACCCGAGCGTTCTCGCCGTGTTCATCCAGTAGGCGTCCCCTGACCACATCACCCGGCTTGTGCTCGGCCAGAAACTCGTCCATTCCTGTGGGGACCAGTTGCTTGATGCTGAGCCTGATCTGCCGCTTCCCAGCGTCAATCGACAGAACCTGCGCCTTGACCTGCTCGCCAATCTTCAGCGCGTCCGAGGGATGGTTCAGCCGTCGATCCGCGCTGATCTCACTGATGTGAACCATGCCTTCGACGCCTTCGGCAATCTGGATAAATGCTCCGAATTTCGTGAAGCTGACCACCGGCCCTTCCACCTGCGAGTCTGGCTGGAGGTTCCGCGCGGCCTCGGCCCAGGGATCGCCAAACGCCTGCTTGAGCCCGAGGGAAAGCCGCCGCTCAGGCGCGCTGATGCCGAGAATCACGGCTTCCACCGTCTCGCCGGACTTCACTACGTCCGACGCCTTGTGGACCTTCTTGCCCCAAGACATCTCCGAGATATGAATCAGGCCTTCGATGCCCGGCTCAAGCTCCACAAAGGCTCCGAAGTCGGTGGTGCGGGTCACGGTCCCGGTGACACGCTGGCCGAGCTTATACTTCTCCGGCACCGCATCCCAGGGATGCGGCTGAAGCTGCTTCATGCCAAGAGAAATCCGCTGCTTTTCGGAATCAATTTTCAGTACCTTGACTTCGACCTGCTGGCCAATGGTCAGCGCGTCGGCGGGGTTCGCGACGCGGCTCCAGGAAATTTCGGCCACATGGAGCAGGCCGTCCACTCCGCCCAGATCAATGAAGGCCCCGTAATCGGCGAGGCTGCGGACCGTTCCCGTCACCACGTCGCCTTCCTCTAGCTCCGCGTAGCGCCGCTCGCCCGCTGCGCGTGTTTCTTCTTCCAGGACGGTGCGGCGGTCCACCACCACGTTCTCATCGGCCACGTCGAGCTTGGTGATGCGGCAGACAATTTCCTGATCAACCAGCTTTTCCATCTCGGCTGCGTCGCGCGCGCCGCTGCGGGAGGCCGGCATGAAGGCGCGCACGCCCACGTCCACACTCAGGCCGCCTTTGACCACTCCGGTCACGCGGCCCGGAATCGCTACGTGGTCCGCGAATGCCTTCTCCAGTGAGGCCCAGTCGGTAGGCTGCGCGACCTTAAAGCGGGAGAGCGCGTAATAGCCATCTTCGGTACGGCCTTTCACCGACACGAGCACGCGGTCGCCTATCGACAACGGCTCCTTTTCGGAAACCGGCAGCACGCCTTCGACCTTGAAGCCGATATCGACGAACACCTGTTCGGCGGTCACGGAGATGACCGTGCCCTCGATCTGGCGCCCGCCGTCTTCGGGCTTGCGCGCATGCTCGCGCTCGTACTCGGCGAAGAGTGCGTCGAAGGATGCTTCGTCGGAGGCCTGGCTGGTCTGGTTCGGGCTTTCTACAGTGGATTGGACTTGAGAAGTTTCAGGGTTCGACATGAGAGATGAGCTTATTCTTGCACAGAGATCAGTGGGCGGTCATGCTTCAATTCCCCGCCTGCTCCTCCACCCTCTCGATCTCTTCTGACGGCACAATTCCCAGCTCGATATAAACAGGCCGCATGTGTGCACGAATCCTCTGAATGCGCGCCGAGAACAGGGCCGCGCCCACAATGCAGCAGCTTCCCGTAAGCATCACGGTGCGGGGCGCGCCGATCCAGTGCGCGAGGCCGCCCGCGAGCAGGCTTCCGAATGGGGCCATACCAACGAACGCCGCCGTGTAGTAGCTCATCACGCGCCCGCGCATATCCTCATGCACCAGCGTCTGGATGATGGTGTTGCTCGCAGTGAGGCCCTGCATCATGCCAAAACCCACCACGACCAGCAGCGTCATCGAGAGCCAATCAACCCTGGAGAAACCAAAGGCGATAAGGCCTGCGCCAAACGCGGCCGCAGAGATGGGAACCATCTTCAGCAGCCCCCGCACCGATTCGCGGACCACCAGCGACAGGGCCGAAATCAGCGCTCCCACGCCAGCCGCGCCCATTAAAAAACCCAACGTGTGCGGGCCGCCATGCAGCACCTGGGCCGCGAAGATCGGCATCAGCACCATATAAGGAATGCCCATCAGGCTCACCAGTGCGAACAACAGCAGGATGGCCCTGACCGGAATAAATGTGGAGACGTAGGCCCATCCCTCCCGCAACTGCTCTGTCATGGAAGAGACCGCTTGCTTCACCGCCGCTCTATGCACGCGCATCATCAAAAGCGATGTGATGACGGCGATGTAGCTGAGGCCATCGATGAGGAAACACCAGCCCTCGCTAGTGGCGGCGATTACGATTCCGGCAAGCGAAGGCCCGAGCAGCCGCGCCAGGTTCACCATCGACGAATTAATGGCGATGGCATTCGATAGGTCGTTGCGCTCCTCGACCATCTGCACCATGAACGCCTGCCGCCCCGGCATGTCGAAGGCGTTAATCAGGCCCTGGAAAGCGCTCAGGGCAAGGATCTCGTGAATCGTGATGACGTTGGACAACGTGAGCGCGGCCAGCGCCAGCGACTGAACCATGGCGAGCGTCTGCGTCCAGATGAGGACAGTGCGCCGGTTCAGCCGGTCTACCAGGACACCGGCGAACGGAGCGAGCAGGAAGGTGGGTATCTGTCCGGCAAAGCTCACAAACCCCAGCATCAGGGCTGATTTTGTCAGCCTGTACACCAGCCAGGCCGTCGCGATCCGCGTCATCCAGGTGCCGATGAGCGAAATGCTTTGTCCGCCAAAGAACAATCGGAAGTTTCGATGGCGCAGCGCGCGCCACGCATGGGAAAAATCGTGACGTGGTGGCGTCGGCCCGGCTGCACCAATTTCCTGCGGAGGATTTCCCATTCTCACTTTCTGGTTGGATGTGGGTCTTGCCGCCGTTGCCCGCGACGCCTACGTCAAATTCGTTTTGATGAACTCCAGCGAACGCTCCCGCGCCAGCTTTGCCGATGCCGCGTCATAAGAGGCGCGCGCGTCGCAATTAAACCCATGTCCCGCGTCATAAAGATAGACCGGAACATCCGGATGCGACGCCTGAATCTTCGCAACCGCCTCCCGTGGAATGTGCTGATCTTTGCTGCCGAAGTGCAGCATCACGGGGCATTTCGGCTGCTCCGCCGAGTACTGCGGAATCTTGCCACCGTAATAGCCAACCCCGGCGTCTACGCTCAGGCGGCATGCCGCGAGCCATGCAATTGAACCGCCCAAACAATACCCGATCACTCCCGTCTTCTTCCCGGTCTGGCCGCGGGCATACTCAATTGCGGCGGCGGTGTCTTTCAGCAGATCGTCCATGTTCAGCTTCTTCGAGAGAGCCATCGCTTTCTGCATGTCCTCGCCCTCATAGCTCAGTTCCACGCCGCGCTCCACGCGATCGAACAGCGCCGGAGCCACGGCCAGAAATCCGTCCCGCGCGTATCCATCGGCCACGGATCGGATGTACGCATTCACTCCAAAAATCTCCTGGATTACGACCAACGCCGCAACGGGTTCGCCAGCGGGCGCGGCTACATAGAGGTCAAACTCATGCCCATCTTCGGCCTTCAGCTTCACATGTTTGCTCATCGTTTCTTCTCCAGCTTAAACCGCTGCATATTTTCAATACCGCCCGAATCGCAAGCTGCGGATTACTTTACGAGGAACAGCGCGCCGCCCAGCGCCGCGACGCCCACCATGGCCCAGGCAACGTAGTCCGCCGGCTGTCCGCTTTGCAGTTGCCGCACCCAGCGCATGGAGCCTTCCAGGTGCGAAGGCCAGCGCATCCTGCGCGGGATGTTCCGATGGAAGACCGCCCATGACGCCAGCAGCCAAGCGCAGACCACCGCGATAATCCCATGCACGATGATGGTCCCGATCTTCAGCCCATGATGCTCCACCGCCGCTCCCGCGTGTTGCGGCATCGCGTAGACGGTGGCGATGTATCCGGCCTGGTCAACGAATCGCTTCGCGGCATCGAGCAGCATCGAATCGAGCTTGGGAACAAACGCGAGCCCGATGCCCGCCAGAATGCAGGCAGCCGCCGGCGCGAAAATTCGGAACGGAATCCTGCGGTGCTCCTCGCTCATTTCGGGAAGCTCATCTACCTGCGCTGCGCGGTCACTTGGGC
>JAICYR010000102.1 GCA_025934135.1 Acidobacteriaceae bacterium
AGGTCAGCGAAGAAGGCCTCATCGCCCTGGTGGAATATATCAAGGCGCTCAATTCAAACAACCGCATTCAGCAGACCTTGAACACCAGCTTAAGCGAGCATCCCTCGCCCGCGCCCGGCGTGGGAGACAACGCGATACAAAATGCGGTGCCGCATAACTACGTAACCCAGCACTCCACCACGGTCCAGCATTCAGATCGGACGGTGGATCAATGAGCGTCCGGATTCCTTCCCATTCACGTCAGCCGGCTTCGCCGATGAATGAACTATTGACTCGAACGCCAGCCGTCGAGCCTCAGGCGTACCATCTTCCATGGCTGGCAATCAAGACGAAATACGAGGTGCGGACCCTTGGATAGCCAGGCGATTGCGACCATTCCCGAGCAAGAGCATGCCGGGCACGAGCATCCCGAGTACGTGCGCCATCACTTTGCGACCGCGGCGCAGCAGCGGGAGACCGCCAACTTCGGCATGTGGCTCTTCCTGCTTACGGAAATCATGTTCTTCAGCGGCCTTTTCGCCGCTTACCTTATCTACCGCAACTGGTACTATCCCGCCTTTGTCACCGGCAGCCACCAGTTGAAGATTTGGGCGGGCACGCTCAATACCCTCGTCCTTATCTGCTCCAGCTTCACCATGGCCATGGCCGTCTATTCGGCGGAAATGCGCAAGCGCAAGGCCCTGCTTCGCTGGATGGCCATCACCCTCATCCTGGGCATGGGCTTCCTTTGCATCAAGGGCTACGAGTGGCACGACGAATGGGAGCACCACCACGTCCCCGGCCTCAACTTCAGCACCACCGCCTTCACGCATGTCGATCCGCGCTACCCGATGGACAAACCGCTCGCGCCCGACATGGCCGAGAAAACGCAGACCTACTTCTCGCTTTACTTCACCATGACGGGCCTCCACGCCTTCCACATGATCGTCGGCATCTGCGTCCTGATCTTCCTGATGTACAAAGCGTGGGGCGGGGCCTACACCAACGGCCACATGAATACGGTGGAAAACTTCGGGCTGTACTGGCACTTTGTCGATATTGTCTGGATATTTCTGTTTCCATTGCTCTATCTCATCAGTCGACACCAATGACGGCGCAAACTTTTTTGAGGCGAATCCATGTCTGAACCGACCCATCACACGCATACCGTCGTTCCGCCGAGAGTCTATGCCACAGTCTTCGGCATTCTTCTCTGCTTTACCGCGCTCACGGTCTTTGCCTCCTATTTCGAACTTGGCACTTTCAACGCTGTGGTCGCTCTGGCCATCGCCGTCATCAAGGCCGTGCTCGTCATCCTGTTCTTCATGCACATCCGCTACAGTTCCAGGCTCACCAAGCTGACCATATCCGCTGGATTCTTCACGCTCATTGTGTTACTCCTCATGACGATGACGGATTACATCAGCCGCGCCTGGGGCATGTGGTAAAAAGCTTCCCCGTTCCCCGAATCAACCCACGCAAAAAGTCTCTCCTTCCCGAAGGGGCTTTTTGCTATTACCCGCGTCACCTATCTCTTGTTCTGATTAGGGCCAATATCTGCGCCCGCCCGCCACGCAGCAAAATCGCTATAACTTAGCCAAGGTCTGCATCCTCGGCGCATTCGCGAAATCCTGCTTCAAACACTTCCACACCAAAGTAATCTATGGTCGCGCTTTCTGCTGTCCCATAATGGGCCAACGCTTCCATTCTGAAATTGACGTGGATTTTCTCTCGCCTTTCCTCTCATGTACTCCGGCCTTCGCGTGTGCAATGAGGACGAGAGCCGCCGCAATCCGGCGGATGAGGTTGGCGCATCGTGAATGCCTATCGAATCAAACTTCTGCTCTGCGCGCTTCTGGCCATTCCGTGTATGATGGCCAACGCGCAAAGAATCCAGCGAATCCACAGGCCGGCGCTGGGCAATGAAATCCTGGCGAAACAACACAGCGCGAAATTTCTCGCCGAACGCGGAGTCTACGCCAAGCTGCCCAGCGGCAGCAGCCCCGCACAGGTCCTTGCCCAATCCCGCGCGCACTATCGCCAATTGGTCCAGCAACTGGCGGTTTCCGGATCTAATGTACCGGCCTGGCAGCCGCTCGGTCCCGCGCAGGTCAGCACGACGGCCTATGGATCCGTCACTGGCCGCGTTACAAGCATCGCCGCCGATCCATCAGACCCAACCGGCAACACCATCTACGTGGGCACGGCATCCGGCGGCGTCTGGAAATCAACCAATGCCGCGGGCGACCCCGCCTCGGTGACGCTGCTCCCTCTCACGGACTACGTTTATTCCTCGCTGTCGCAAAAGGTGCAGGTCCCCTCACTGAGTATTGGCGCGGTCAGCGTGCAGCCTGTCGCGCCGGGGGCCACTCCCGTTCTGCTTGCCGGAACCGGAGAACCCAATGACACCACGGCCTCCTATCTGGGCAGCGGAATCCTGCGCTCCACCGATGGCGGCAGCCAGTGGACACTCATCACCAATTCGAGCGACATGGGCGTGGATGCCGATGTGAATTTCGATTTCTCCGGAAATGGTTTCGCTGGTTTTGCGTGGGGTACCGTCGGCGGCAATCCGGTTGTGGTCGCGGCGGTCTCGCGCGCCGAACAGGGCATTGAGGTCACGCTGCCGGGCAGTCTGGAAGACATTCTTGGAATCTATTATTCAAATGATCTCGGCAAAACGTGGTTTATGGCGACCATCACGGACGCCGGAGGGGCAGTCGTGCAATCGCCGACGACCGCCTTCATTCCATGCCAGGGCGGTGGCTCGCGTCAGCCCTGCGGCAACGCTGTAACCTCCATCGTCTGGAACCCGGTGCGAAAGGTATTTCTTGCCGCTGTTCGTTTTCATGGCTACTACCAATCGACCGATGGCCAGCACTGGACGCGCCTCACCAACCAGCCGGGCGCGAATCTTACACCCGCCATGTGCCCCAGCCAGCCCGGATACTCAGGCTCTCAGGCCTGCCCCATTTACAACGGAGCGCTCGCCGTTCAGCCGGTCTCAGGCGACACCTTCGCGCTGACCACGGACATCAACAACCTCGACCAGGGACTCTGGCGCGATGCCTGCAATCTTTCTTCCGGCGCCTGCGCCTCATCCACGCTGGCTTTCTCCCAAATTGATGACACCGCGCTAGAGGCCGGAACGCTGAACCCATCGCAGCCCTCACTAATCCCGCAGGCGGACTACGACCTGTATCTCGCCGCTGTTCCTTCGCAGCAAAGCGGGCTGCCGGACACGCTTCTCTTTGCCGGCACTGCCGACATATTCCGCTGCGATCTCGGCACGGGCTGCGCGTGGCGCAATACGACCCACGCGCAATCGTCGGACTGCAATTCGGCTCACGTGGCCCCCGCGCAGTTTGCCGTGGATGCAACCTTTGACGCGGCCGGGCTGCTTTACTTCGGGAATGACGGCGGGCTTTGGCGCACCACCGATGCCGTGAACGAGCAGGGAAACCAGTGCTCGGCCGATGATGCTTCTCACTTCCAGAACCTCAATCCGGGATTCACCGGATCGATTTCCGATGTGGCCGATATCGCGCCCGATCCTACGGATCCACAGACAATGATGCTGTCGCTGGGGCCGCTGGGAACAGCCGCCCCACTGAGCGGCAGCACCGTATGGCACCAGGTACTCAACGGAGAAGGCGATTTCGCCGCCATCGACCCCGTCGCTCCGCAAAACTGGTACGCGACTTCGGAGTTTGGTATCGGCATTAATCTCTGCACGAGCGGCTCAACTTGCGGCATCACCGCCTTTGGACAGCCTGTGATCGCCAGCGCGAACGTGGGCAACGACGGCTACGGCCAGATCATTCCCGCTCCCTGGATCCTCGACCCGCAAAGCTCCTCGAATATTATCCTTGGCACCTGCCGCGTCTGGCGCGGGCCGGCTTCCGGCGGAGTCCAGTCCCCGCTCAGCACCATGCTGGACGGCAACAACGGACCTTATTGCGATGGAAACGCGGAGATTCGCTCGCTCGCCGCATCGGGCAGCGCGTCCGACTCATCCGGGACACCCGAGCGGATTTACGCCGGTATGGCCGGCCTCTACGATGGAGGCGCGACCGTCGCGGGACACGTTTTTGCTCAAACCATCGCGCCCGGCGGCGCGGCGTCGTCATGGGTTGACCTGTCAAACAATCTCTACCAGTTCAACCCCAACGGCTTCGATATTTCCAGCGTCTATGCCGATCCACATTCCTCAGGCGGACAAACCGTGTACGTCACGGTACAGGGAGTTGGGGGGCTCCATGTCTACCGTTCCATAGATGGAGGCTCGATCTGGCAGGACATATCGCGAGGGTTGCCTCAAAGCCCGACCAACAGCATCGTTGTTGATCCGAATGACGCCAACACCGTCTATGTTGCAACCGACGCCGGAGTTTATTACACGCAGAACGTGGCCGGTTGCTTGCAGCCCACCGAAACCTGCTGGGGTCCATTTGGCACCTCTCTGCCGAATGCGCCTGTTACCAAATTGTCCCTGGCCAGTAACACAAGCGGCCCGGTGCTGCTCGCTGCAACTTATGGGCGCGGCGTATGGCAGGTCGGCCTTCCCAGCCAAGCGGTCACTACTGCCACGGTTGCGCCGACATCGCTTAATTTTGGCAACCAGGCGGTTCAGACAACCACTGCGCCCCAGCAAGTGCTCGTCACCAACACCGGCAGTGTGCCGCTTACCATTAGCAACGTCACCATCACCGGCGACTTCACTGATAACGGCACCTGCAATGGAGAATCCATTGCTCCAGGAAACGCCTGCATCATCGAGGTCAGCTTCGCGCCAACCCAGGTGGGCGCGGCCACCGGCGTTCTCACGATTTTCGGAAACCTCCCCAGCGGAGGCCAGATCGCTGTCCCGCTGAGCGGCAACGGGACAGCAGGCGCGGCCATCACCCTGACTCCATCTTCGCTCTGCTTCCAGCCCACGCTGGTTGGACAAACCACTTCCGCGGCCTGCGGCTCCAGCGGACCGTCGGGAACTGGGCAGTCCATCCTCATCGCGAACACAGGCGGGAGCGCGGCCACACTCACCTCCATAACCATCAGCGGAGACTTCGCCATCATCGCGAATACCTGCGGAAGCTCGCTGACGGCTGCTAACACAACGGACGATTCATGCACGGTCAGCATCACGTTTACGCCTACTGTTTCCGGTAGCCGCACGGGAATCCTTACCGTATTGGATAGCGCGGGCAAACAGACCGCGCAGCTTTCCGGGACCGGCCAAACACCGGCGACGGATGTGCTCTCGCCCCCGAGCCTCACTTTCTCCTCGCAGGCCGTGGGCACCACGAGCACGGCCCAGCAGGTCACACTCACAAACAACGGCGATGCGGCGCTCAAATCCATTGTGGCGCAAACTTCCTCGTCTGACTTCAGCGTGGCCAACAATTGCGGAGGGTCGCTGGCGGGCCACTCCAGCTGCGCTCTTCTGGTCAGCTTTCTGCCATCCACTGTCGGCTCCGTCGCCGGAACCCTCACGGTGAGCGATGCCATCGATCAGGGCGGCTCAGTCAGTACGCATGTCCAGCAGGTTTCGCTTGCCGGGACCGGCGTTGCTCCGGCGGGTAGGGTCTCGGTCTCGCCCGGCTCGGTAGACTTTGGCTACTACGCGGTGGGCGGAAGCAGTCCCGCTCGGCTCGTGACCATTACGAACAACGGAAGTGCGTCCATTACGGGACTTAATAGCACGATCACCGGCGACTTCGGCCTCCAGCCCGCCGCGACTAGTCCGTGCGGCGCAACGCTGTCCACGGGGGCAAGCTGCAACCTAGCCGTCGTCTTTTCTCCCAGTCAGGTCAACGCCCGCACAGGAAGTCTCACCGTCACGGCAGACAATCTTTCCACTCCATTTATCGTCGCGCTCTCCGGCAGCGGAGCGGAGTTTACGATAGACGGGCCCTCGTCGGCGCTGGTCGCTGGCGGACAATCCAGCACGTCTTATACCGTCAACATCAATTCCGTGAATGGTTCAAAAGGCCCTGTCTCGCTGGCTTGCAGTGTTCAACCCTCCACCGCCACCTGCGCCGTAAGCCCCGTCTCTGTCACGTTGGTTGGTGACGGCAGTCCGCAACCTGCAACCGTAACCTTCACCGTCGGCCAGCAGGCGCGCGCATCCGGAAGCGGCTGGAGCAGGATCGGCCTCGCCCTCGCGTTGTTGTTCCCGCTGGGGTTCCTTGGCAGACGCCGTTGCAGATGGAGCGCGCTGGCGGCACTGCTTTGTCTCGCGCTGCTGCTTCCAATCGGCTGTGGCGTTGCTTCCAGCGCCGGCAGCGGGTCGGGAGGCGGTTCCGGTTCGTCCTCCGGCAGCACCTACACCGTGACCGTGACAGGCAGCGTGCCCGGACTTACAAAAAAGGTAGAAACCCAGGTTACGGTGAACTAGGCCGAACCTCCTGCGATAACTCCGATTCTTTGTTTTTGCCGCGACTGCTTTAAACTCTATGAGGACCTGAAAACCCGCGAAGGAGCGAAATATAAGTTGGCTCGTGCGACTTGATGAACGGCACGGAGCGGCGTCTGAATGTTATGCGTAAGCAACTGGTTTTTGGTCTCGGTATTGTGTTCGCGGTGCTTTCACCCTACGCGATAGCGCAGTCCTCAACTGGCCTGCAGGGCGGCCGCTATTCCAACCAGTCCGTGGACTGCTCCGATCCGCTGCTCTCCAACTCCGCGGAGTGTCAGACCACCCAGCAGCAGGGTGGATACATTCCGCAGCAGCCAAATCTTCCGCGCAGTTCCTCGCCGCTCCCGCAACCCGGCATGGTCCAGCCGCCCACATACGTTGACACTGGCGCCAATCAGTACTCGCTTCAGAGCCGTTATCGCAATAGCCCGAACATCGTCCGGCTGCCGCCTCAACCCCTGACCGAGTTTCAGAAGTTTGTCGCCGGAACCACAGGCCAGGTCCTTCCCATCTTTGGGGCGAACCTTTTTCAGAACGCTCCTTCCACTTTTGCTCCGGTCGATGAAGCCCCCGTCCCGCCCGATTACATCATCGGTCCGGGCGATGAACTGCGCATCCGGATTTGGGGGCAGGTGAACTTCAACGCCAACGTGCGCGTCGATCGCACCGGAAACATCTATCTCCCGCAGGTCGGACAGGTCCATGTTGCCGGGCTGCCTTATCAGGCGCTCAGCGAGCATCTTCACGCGGCGGTTGGCCGCGTATTCCGCAACTTTGACCTCACCGCGGACATTGGCCAGATTCGCGCTGTACAGGTGTACGTTGTAGGGCAGGCGCAGCGCCCCGGCACCTATACCATCAGTTCGCTCAGCACTCTTGTAGACGCGCTTTTCGCCAGCGGAGGGCCATCCGTTGACGGCTCCGTGCGCCACATCTATCTCAAGCGGGGCGGCAAGACCATCGCCGACTTTGATCTCTACGACCTTCTGGTCAACGGCGATAAATCCCACGACACCACGCTGCAATCCGGCGACGTAATCTTTATCCCGCCCGTGGGCCCACAGGTTGCGCTTACCGGCAGCGTGCGCCAGCCCGGAATTTACGAGCTACGCGACAACGACACCAGTATTGCCCAGCTTCTTCAATATGCGGGCGGAGCATCCGCCATCGCGTCCGAAGCGCGCATTTCCATCGAGCGCATTGCCGACCACCGCGACCGCACCGCCATGGAAGTCGCATTCGACCAGACGGGACTTGCCACCGCCCTTCAGCAGGGCGACGTCCTCCGGGTGTTTTCCATCTTGCCCATGTACCAGAAGACCGTAACGCTCCGCGGTAACACCGCCAACCCCGGCCGCTTTGCCTGGCATAAGGGAATGCGCCTCTCCGACCTCGTTCCCGACCGCGACTCGCTGCTTACGCGCGATTATTGGTGGAAGCGCGCCCGCGCTGGCCTGCCGTCTCCGGCATTCGAGCCCGTGCCCGCACTCGCCGCGCGAACCCAGCCAGTCCATCCATTCGAGCTGCCGCGGAGAAATGCATCGCTGTCCGCCGAATGCCAGACACTCGACCAGACCAGCTCCGCCTCGCAGCAGCAACGCTGCAATACCGAGAACACGCAGGACACGAACGGGTATGGAATGGGGCCCGGCAATGATGGATCGACCTACGGGGCAAACAATCCAAACGCCCCATCGGCCGCCGGAAATCCAGGCCTCAACGGCAGCATCAGTCAGGGGATGGAGGCAAACCGGCATCAGGCTGGGGCCGGAACCATCGCCCAGCGGGAAAATGAGGTCGTGACCGAAAATACTGCGGGAGCCATGCACCACCTTCGCGTGACCCTGCCCGCTCCGGAAATCGATTGGCAATACGCCGTCATTGAGCGCCTCGACAAAGACACGCTCAAGACCTCGCTGATCCCCTTCGACCTTGGCAAGCTGGTTCTTGACCATGACCCCAGCCAGAACCTTGAACTCCAGCCCGGCGACATCGTGACCATCTTTTCGCAGGCGGACATTCACGTTCCTCTTGCGCAGCAGACCAAGTTCGTTCGCCTAGAAGGAGAATTCGTCCACGCCGGTACCTACAGCGTAAGGCCCGGCGAGACGCTGCCCGATCTGGTCGCCCGCGCCGGCGGCTTTTCGACGGACGCTTACCTCTACGGCTCCGAGTTCACTCGCCAATCCACCCGCGCGATTCAGCAGCAGCGAATCAACGACTACGTGCGCAACCTCCAGATGGAGATTTCGCGCGGCGCCATCGCCCAGTCTTCGTCAGCCGTTGCCTCCGCGCAGGATCTTGCCAGCTCGAATGCGGCCACAACCAGCGAGCGCGAGTTGATCGCCCAATTGCAACAGCTTCGCGCCACCGGGCGCATCGTTCTCGAAGTGAAACCAAAAAGCAGCGGAATCGCTGTCCTGCCCCCTATTCAGCTTGAAGACGGAGACACATTCGTCGTTCCTCCCAGACCCGCGAGCGTGAACGTGGTCGGCGCCGTTTATGACCAAAGCTCGTTTCTCTTTGTTCCCGGCCGCCGTGTTGGAGATTATCTCCACCTCGCCGGTGGCCCGAATCGCGACGCCGACAAGAAGCACGCCTTCATCATCCGCGCTGACGGCTCCGTCATCAGCCGCGCTGCCGCCAATGGAATCTGGGGCAACGGATTCAACTCCCTTACTATGAATCCCGGCGATACCATCGTGGTTCCGGAAAAGACTTACGGCCCCTCCCTCATGCGGGGCTTCCTCGAGTGGTCGCAGTTGTTCTCGCAATTGGCCCTCGGCGCGGCGGCCGTCAGTATCATCCGCCCATAGGAACAGTATGAACAACACGATTCTGGTTACGGGCGGCGCGGGATTCATTGGGACGAACTTTGTTCTTCAATGGATCGCCAACACCGAAGCGCGCGTTGTGAACCTCGACCTGCTCACCTACGCCGGAAACCGCCGCAACCTGCAATCGGTTGAGAACGACCCGCGCCACATCTTCGTGCACGGAAACATCTGCGACGATGCGCTCATCGCTTCGCTGCTGAAGCAGCACCAGCCTCGCGCCATTCTCAACTTCGCCGCTGAGAGCCATGTGGACCGCTCCATTAGCGGCCCCGCGGCCTTTATCCAGACCAACATCTTCGGGGCCTTCACGCTGCTGGAGCAGGCCAGAGTCTATTGGGATTCGCTTGAGCCGGAAGCGAAGACCGCCTTCCGCTTCCTTCACGTCTCAACCGATGAGGTATACGGAACTCTCCAGCCCGAAGACCCGGCCTTTCAGGAGACCACCCCTTACGCGCCCAACAGCCCTTATGCCGCCTCCAAAGCGTCATCGGACATGCTGGTTCGCGCCTGGCATCACACCTACGGCCTTCCGGTGCTCACCACCAACTGCTCCAACAACTACGGTCCCTGGCAGTTCCCGGAAAAGCTCATCCCGCTCACGATCCTCAACGCACTTGAAGGCAAGCCCCTGCCGGTTTACGGAGACGGCCTGAACGTCCGCGACTGGCTTTTCGTCGAAGACCACTGCGCCGCCATCAGCCGCGTTCTGGAAGAGGGCCGGCCCGGCGAAACCTACAACGTCGGGGGCAACAGCGAGCGCCGAAACATCGACGTGGTCACAACCATCTGCGACATCCTCGACGAACTCCAGCCCGATTCCGCCATCGGCACACGGCGCAAGCTCATCACCTACGTCAAAGACCGCCCTGGTCACGACCGCCGCTACGCTATCGACGCCGAAAAAATCAGCAAGGAACTCGGCTGGCATCCGGCGCAGCAATTTGAATCCGGAATCCACCGCACCGTCGAATGGTTTCTGGCGCACCGCAACTGGGTCGATGAAGTCCGCTCCGGCGCATACCATGAATGGATCGAACAAAACTACGCCGGAAGGTTCGCGCAATGAAGGGAATCATTCTCGCTGGGGGCTCGGGCACGCGGCTCTATCCCGTGACGCACGTCATCTCCAAGCAGTTGCTGCCCGTCTACGACAAGCCCATGGTCTACTACCCGCTCAGCACACTGATGCTGGCGGGCATTCGCGACATCCTCATCATCTCCACTCCGCAGGACACGCCGCGCTTTGCCGATCTGCTTGGAGATGGCCGCCGCTGGGGCCTGAATCTGAGCTATGCCGTGCAGCCCAGCCCCGAGGGCCTCGCGCAGGCTTTCCTCATCGGCAGGGACTTTATCGGCGGCAGCCCCAGCGCGCTTGTCCTTGGCGACAACATCTTCTACGGGCAGACCCTCAGCCAGCAGCTCAGGCGCGCCGCCGCCAAAGACAAAGGTGCGACCATCTTCGCGTACCATGTGCAGGACCCCGAGCGTTACGGCGTAGTCGAATTCGACTCGCAAGGCCGGGCGATCAGCATTGAAGAGAAGCCCGCAAAGCCCAAGTCCCGCTGTGCCGTAACCGGACTCTACTTCTACGACAACAACGTCGCCGCTATTGCCGCGACCCTCAAGCCCTCTCCGCGCGGCGAGCTCGAAATTACCGATCTTAACCGCCGTTATCTTGAACAAGGGCTGCTCGATGTAGAACAACTGGGCCGCGGCATGGCATGGCTCGACACCGGGACCCACGACTCGCTTTTCGAGGCTTCCATGTTCATCCAGACCATCGAGCGCCGCCAGGGAGTGAAAATCGCCTGCCCGGAAGAAATCGCCTTCCGCTCCGGGTACATCAGCAGCGCCGATCTCGAAGCGCTCGCGCATCCAGTGCGCAAAAGCGGCTACGGGCAATATCTGCTCTCTCTGCTCGGCGAATTCGGCGGTCCGCAAGGGCTGGCCCAATGAACATCCAGCAGACAGCGCTTCCCGGGGTGCTCCTTTTCACGCCGAAAAAGTTCGTTGACTCTCGCGGAGCCTTCTGGGAAACCTACAACGAGCGCCTCATGCAGCAGGCCAGCCTGCCCACCGATTGGAAGCAGGACAACACCTCCACTTCGGTCAGGAACGTCATCCGCGGCATTCACTATCAGCTCACGCAGCCTCAGGGCAAGCTTATTCGAGTGACCTATGGAGCAGTCTTCGACATTGCTGTCGATCTGCGCCGCAGCTCCTCAACATTTGGCCAGCACATCGGCGTGGAACTGTCGGAGGAAAACGCGGCCATGCTCTGGATACCTCCCGGTTTCGGACATGGCTTCGCCGCCCTGAGCGACAGAGCCGGCATGGCATACAAGGTGACGGATTTCTATTCCCCATGCGGCGAGCGCACAATCCTGTGGAACGACCCGAGGCTGGCCATCCCATGGCCCGTCGATGAACGCGATGCCATTGTTTCGGATAAAGACCGGCAGGGAAGCAGCTTCGATGAGGCCGAGGTCTTCCTGTGAGGCGGTTCCTCATCCTCGGCGCGCAGGGCCAGCTTGGCATTGAATTACAGAGCGCGTTTCAGGATGCCGGGCAGGTCATCGCCCTTGGGCGCGCGGACTGCGATTTAAGCAATCCTTCCAGCATCCGCGCCGCCGTTCAGGGAGCGAGTCCGGACGTGATTCTGAACGCCGCGGCTTATACCGCTGTGGATCGCGCCGAATCCGAGCCGGAGTTGGCCATGCGCATCAATGGCGAAGCGCCGGGAATTCTGGCGGAGGAAGCGAAAAAATCCAACGCTCTGCTCGTCCATTACTCCACGGATTATGTTTTCGACGGCACAAAATCCTTGCCTTGGGTGGAAGATGATCCCACGAATCCGCTGAACGTTTACGGGAAAACCAAGCTCGCAGGAGAACGGAATATCCAGCAGGCAGGTGGTCAATATCTCATTTTCCGGACAAGCTGGGTCTTCAGCCCTCACGGAAACAACTTCCTGCTTACCATGCTGCGGCTCGGCCGCGAGCGCCCGGAATTGCGGATCGTGGACGATCAGCGTGGAGCGCCTACTTCCGCCCTTGCATTGGCTTTGGCTACGCGCCAAATCGTTGATGCTGGGCGAGGCAATCCCGGCATCTATCACATGACCTGTGCCGAAGAAACTACCTGGTACGGTTTCGCGCGAAACATCTTCGCCAGAGCGCGCGCGGAAAAACCCTGGGCTCAGGTCGTCGGCATTCCGTCATCGGAATACCCAAGCCCAGCCGAACGCCCGGCCAACTCCGTCCTGTCAAATGCGAAATTGAAATCGACATTTGGAGTCGAGCTTCCCATTTGGAAGTCTGCTTTAGAGCGCGCGCTCCGAACTCTAGGAATGCTCGGGTGTGATGGTCCTCAGTAAGCGCCCTCGCTGTGAAGGATCACCTTGAACGTCTTCAGCAGAATCTTCAGTTCCATCCACAGGCTCCACTGCTCCACATACTGGACATCCATCTGGACCCGCTCCGCATAGTCCACTTCGCAGCGGCCTGAGACCTGCCATAAGCCCGTAATGCCCGGCAGCGCGTAGGTGTAGGTCCTGAAGTATTGGCCGTACTTGGCG
>JAICYR010000281.1 GCA_025934135.1 Acidobacteriaceae bacterium
AAGGGGCCTTCACTTCGGCCATTGCCACCAAGAAGGGACTCTTCGAGGTCGCCAACGGGGGCACGCTCTTCCTCGACGAAATCGGCAACATGGGCATGGACACCCAAGCCAAAATCCTGCGCGTCCTCCAGGACATGCGCTTCATGCAACTAGGCGGCGTGCAGGAAATTCAGGTCGATGTTCGCATCATCGCGGCCACCAACGTTGATTTGCGCCAGGCCGTCCGCGACGGACGCTTCCGCGAGGACCTTTTCTACCGCCTCAACGTCATCTCCATCGACCTGCCGCCGCTGCGCAGCCGCCGCGAAGACATTCCGCTGCTCGCCACGCATTTCCTGAAGCACTACGCGGAAGAAAACGGCGTGCCGTCGCGCACTCTGGCCGCCGACGCCCTGCGCGCGCTTATCGATTACGACTGGCCCGGCAATGTTCGTGAGCTTGAAAACGCCATCGAGCGCGGCGTGGTCCTTTCCTCCGGCCCCATCATCGGCTCCGATCTGCTGCCCGGCCACCTCACAGGCCGCAACTACTCCACCAGCCTGCTGGACCACAACCCGAACGCCTCGCTCTTCGACATCCTTGAAGACATTGAGCGCCGCATCATTATCGACAAGCTCGAACACTGCAACTGGAACCAGACCGACGCCGCCGAGCAGTTCCGCATCCCGCTCTCCACGCTCAACCAGAAAATCAAGCGCCTCAATATCGAAATCAAAAAGCGCGTGAAGGAATAGCTTCCTGGCTGACAGTCTCCGAAATGTGGGTGCCCCATCTTTGGCACGCGTCTTTTGTGCGGCAAAGGTGGGACACATTGCGCCACAATTCACCGGTCTTGCATCTAAAATGCAGATTAAGCCATGCCTCTGACTACGCTCGACGCATCCGCCAAAAAGGGAGTCTCCGCCGTTCAGCGATACGCGCTGCTCTCCGCGCGCGGTGTCGGCAATTTCTTCCGCCGCCCGTTTTACGGCGCCGACCTCATCACGCAGATGGACAAGATCGGTGTCGGCTCGCTGCCCATTGTCATCCTCACCGGCTTCTTCACCGGAGGCGTTCTCGCCCTCAACACCGCCTCCAGCCTCGCACAGTTTGGAGCCACCGCCGTTACCGGCCAGCTTGTCAGCCTGGCCATGGTCAAGGAACTCGGCCCCGTTCTCACCAGCCTCATGGTCTCCGGACGCAACGCCTCCGGCATGGCCAGCGAACTCGGCTCCATGATGGTTACGGAGCAGATCGACGCCATGCGCGCGCTCGGCACCGACCCGCTCAAAAAGCTCGTGATGCCGCGCATCGTCGCAACCGTGGTCATGCTCTTTTTCCTCACCATCGTCTCCGACGCGCTGGGCACGCTCGGCGGCGCATGGGTCGCCGTAGTTTTGCTGGGGCAGAACGCCGGCCAATACTTCCACTCCGCCTATCAAACCCTGCAATCCGCCGACGTGATTCAGGGCCTCGTTAAGCCCATCTTCTTCGGCTTCATCATCGCCACCATCGGCTGCTACTACGGCATGAACACCCGCGGCGGAACGCAGGGCGTTGGCAAGTCCACCACGCAGGCTGTGGTCGTCTCCTCCGTCCTCATCATCTTTGTTGATTTCGTCATCAGCCGTTTCATGATCGGTATATTCGGGCGCTGACGCATGGGCATTACTGAAATCACGCCCGACGTATCTCCCGCTCAGGCCCATCCTGACGCCCCGGCCATCCGCTTTGAGCATGTCTCCATCGGCTTCGACGCCAAGCCCGTCCTCGAAGACATTTCCTTCGATCTTCCGCGCGGCGACACTCGCATCCTGCTCGGCCCCGCTGGCGTCGGAAAAAGCGTTCTGCTCAAGCTAGCCAATGGACTTATCAAGCCCGACTCGGGCCGCATCTTTGTTTTCGGGTTTGAAGTCAGCGCCATGCGCGAGCAGGACCTCTATCCGCTCCGCGACTCCATCGGGACCGTATTCCAGGAAGGCGCACTCTTCGACTCCCTCACCGTGCGCGACAATGTCGGCTTCCGCCTCACAGAGGAGAGTGTCCCGGACGACGAAATCGACCGCCGCGTGACTGAGGCCCTTCGCTTCGTCGAACTCGAGCACACGCTCGACAAATTTCCCGCCGAGCTTTCCGGAGGCATGCGCCGCCGCGTCGCCATCGCCCGCGCTGTTGTTTCCCGGCCCGAACTGGTCCTCTACGACTCGCCCACCGGCGGCCTCGATCCCGTGACTTCGGCCACCATCATTGGACTGGTCATGAAGCAGCGCGATGTCTATAAGACCAGTTCCATCGTGGTTACGCACCGGCTGCAGGACGCCTTCATGCTGGCCAGCCACCACTTCAACCAGGAAACGAACCAGATGGAGCCTCTGCCTCCCAACCAGTCCGACCCTAAAACTGGATTTCTGGTCCTCCACCAGGGCAAGCTCGTCTTCGACGGCTCAACTCCCGACCTCGTCCGCAGCGACGACCCATTCTTGAAAGAATATTTGTCGTAGATCGGGGTGGCCCATTCAAGCGCAGCTTGAGTGGGGAACAAGGGTGGGTGAGCGAAACGTCACCGCAACGCCCCATCCAGAAACCGCTCCATCGCGGCCTGATACCCGGCGT
>JAICYR010000045.1 GCA_025934135.1 Acidobacteriaceae bacterium
CTGCACGCAGTAGCTGCACTTCTCCATTACGCCGCGGCTGCGGACCGTCACATCGGGGTTCCGCATCAGCTTGAGGCTCGGAGTCGTAAAGTCGGAGAAGAGCAGGAAATTGAAGCGCCGCACGTTGTAGGGGCAGTTGTTCTGGCAATAGCGCGTGCCCACGCAGCGGTTGTAGACCATCATGTTCAGCCCTTCGGGCGAGTGGACCGTCGCTCCGACAGGGCAGACCTGCTCGCAGGGGGCGTTCTCGCACTGATGGCAGGTCATGGGCTGGAAGTGCCCGCGCGGCGCCGCCAGATCGCCTTCGTAATAGGTATCAATGCGGATCCACTGCATCATGCGGCCCCTGGTGACCTCGTGCTGGCCAACCACGGCGATATTGTTCTCCGCGTAGCAGCTCACGATGCAGGCGTTGCAGCCTACGCAGGAATTCATGTCAATGGACATGCCCCAGGCGTTCTTGTCGTAACGGTAGGCCGGGAACATGCTGTCGGTGGGCTCAAGATCGTCCTTGCCATCGCCCTCGTGCGCAAAGTTGGCGTCCTTCTTGAACTGGTCGAGCGTGGCGTAACGGACGATGCCGCGGTCCAGAGCCTCATTGCCTTCGAGCGAATGAGTGCCGCTGCCATCGCCGCCAACATAGGTGGCGCGTTGGTCAATGTAGTGGCTCTTGGGAATCGCCAGCCCCCACTTGTCGCCGGTCTTGCGGACGGTCGCGCCGTGGTCAAAGAGCGGCGAGGCGGAAGTGCGAATCAGGTAGGCGTTAAATCCCACGCCTCCAGCGACCCGGCCCATCTTGCGGCCCTGACCGAGATGCACCGTGATGGTCCCGTCGGGATGTCCGGGAACCGCCAGCGCGGGGGCCAGAACTTTTCTGCCGTTCAGCGTGATCTCGATCACGTCATGCTCGACTGCGCCAATCTTCCCCAGTGTGGCGTAGCTCATCATGGCGGCGTTGTCCCAGCAAAGATTGGTGATGGGACGCGGAATCTCCTGCAGCCAGCCCACATTGGCAAAGCGCCCATCGTAAACGTGCGGATCAGGCCGGAAGACAATCTCCAGCGAGTCCGTTGGGAACTGCGCAGGCGGGGCCGGAATTGTGGCCTTGCCGCCGCCGGCTTTTGGCGTGAAGGCGGAGTTGGCCAGGAAGCCATCGTGGAGCAGCTTGCGCCAGCCGAACTCGGCGTCCACTCCGGGACCGTTCGAGGCCGTCTGCGCGCTCCAGGTTTCGCGGACCGCGGCGTAGGGCGAAACATCAGGATTGTCGAGCAGCGACTGGACAATCTCGTGCGCCGAGTGGCCGCCGTAGAGCGGATCAATCATCGGCTGGGCGACGGAGACCGAGCCATCATAGGCGCGCCCGTCCGTCCAGGATTCCATGTAATGCGCCGCGTTGATGTGCCAGTGCGCTTCCAGGCCGGTTTCGTCGCGGTGATTCCCGAGATGGACCACTGTTCCCACCTTGTTGAAGGCGGAGGCGAACTCAAGATCGGCGGGAGTGTTGTAGATGGGATTGGTGTTGAGGATCACCAGCCAATCGACCTTGCCCGCGTTCATATCGGCGACCAGCGAACGGATATCGTCGTTCTGGATGGAGGGCATTGGGTTGACAGTTTCGGTGTAAACGACTGTCTTGCCCACGTTGCCGAGCGCGTCATTGATCGCCATGGCGGCCAAGTGGACGCTGGCCGGCTGCTGCTCGCCGGGAATCACAACACACTTGCCGGCACTGCTTTTCAGGTCCTTGACGACCGCGGCGAGAAACTTGTCTGCCCCTTCAGGCCAGGTATATCCGGAAGGTGCTGCGCCCACGCCGAGGGCTGCGGCAAGCGTTGCGGCGAAGGCGGCGATATCGCTCGCGCGCAGGGCCAGCCGATGCTCGGCCTTCATGCCCGTCGTGGTAGGCATGCACTCGACGGTATAAAGCCGGTTCATTGAGTAGTTGCCGGGGGTCTGTTGGTCGAGCTTGCGGCGGTTGGCGTAATCCTTGGCCAAACGATGGAATCCGGGGTGCGCGATCCCGGAAAGAAAATCGGCGTCGAGCGAAACGATGATGTCCGCACCCGCGAGCCGGTACTGCGCGTCGGCATAATCGCCGAACGCAGCTTTGGAGGCAGCATAGGCGGAATCGCGATTGACCGGGCTGTACTGGATCCATTTCGCGTTGGGATACTTGGCCTGGCCCTTCTTCCACTGCGCTGCCATTGTGGGCGAGGTCACGGTGTCGCTTAGGAAATAGAGCCCCTGCCCGCCCGTCGCTTTTTTGTCCGCCAGCATGGCGCGGAAGGAAGCGAGGAACGCCGCCCATTGCCGTGTTTCGCCGCGATAGTAGACGTGCTGCGAGCGGTCGGGATCGTACATGTCGAGCAGCGTGGCCTGCGCGATGGGGTCGGAGCCGCCCTGGTTGTAGGGATGGTTCGGATTGCCATCCACCTTGATTGGGCGGTAGGCGTCGCTCTTGATGAGAAGCGGCACCGATCCGGTGGCGAAAGGAAAGGCAGTGGCGAAATAAACGGGACGGCCAAGGATCAGGTCCTCTGGCGCTTTGACGTAGGGATAAATCGGCTCTTCGGGCTGCTTGGTGCATCCGGCGAGCCCGGCCAGCGCCATGGACGCGCCCATGAGCCTAAGAAAGCCGCGGCGAGAGACCGGATCAATCCACTCGGAGGAGTGCTTCGGAAACTCCTCGCGCACCGCCGCCGCGAACTCCGGCGTCCCGGCCAGCTCGTCAATCGAGCGCCAGTACTTCTTGCCAGTCTGCCCTGCCAGCTTTGCGCGAACCTCGGCCAGCGTCAGCTTTGTTTCCGTCTTTTCCATGGTCTCTTTCACGCTGTCTCTCACCGGTGGCAAATTTCGCAGTTGGAAAGCTCGCGGGCCGGCCGGATGTTGTAGTGCTTGAATAAGAAAGTGCCCAGCTCTTCCTGGCTGGTGAATCTTTTATAGGAAGCAGGAAGCGTTTTGAGTACGCCGCTCGGCGCATCCGTAGCCGAGGCTCCGGCCATTTGGGCGTTCGCCATTTCCGTCAGGTTGAGCGAGGCCAGTTCCGGATTGTGCGACTTATTCGGATCGGTCATCGTGCAGTTGACCGCCTCGGCTGTGGGCGTGCCGGGCTTCACCCCCGTCGCCGTGCACCAGACCGGATTCAACTCCGAAGGCTTCTTCCAGTCCATGTTGTAGATTTCGCTGGTGGGCCGCAGGTTTTCGACAGGGTTTCGGTGACAGTTGAGACACCACTCCATCTGAAGAGTGTTCTGCTGGTACATGATGGGCATTTCATTCACCTGGCCGTGACAGCTTTCGCAGCCGATGCCCTTGTTCACGTGGATTTCGTGGTTGAAGTAAACAAAATCGGGAAGATCATGCACCTTGGTCCACACGATGGACTGGCCTGTGGCCCAGCTATGGCGGACGGGCTGAAGCAGGTCGGCGTCGGTCCATATCTGCGCGTGGCAGTTCATGCAGGTGCGGGTGGGAGGAATGCCGGCGTAGCTCGATTCCTCAACCGAGGTATGGCAGTACTGGCATTGCAGCCCCAGTCCTTCCACGTGATGTTTATGGCTAAAGGGCACGGGCTGATCGGCGCGCTGCCCCTGGCGGGTCACCCACGGCGATCTTTGAAGTTCATTGAGCGTAACTCCCAGGACGATGATGATTAATCCCGTTAAGACCAGACTCATCCGTGCCAGCGCGTTCGAGCTGCGGTCAAAAATCTGCGCCATGAATGCTTCCTGACTCCCTCAAAAAACTCACTGGTGGTTAAACGGCTACCGCGCTGCGTTTGCGCGCAGCTCTTACCCGGGGAAGATTTCCGAACCCCGAATCCTCTTGTTCAAAATTGAAAAACACTATACCGATCAGAATCGACACTAGCAAGTCCAACAATCGGCAGGCCGGATTTTTTTGGTTCCAATCTGGACAGAGCTCGGTTTACCCCCGAAAAATCATAAGTTTTCCTCAGGGGACTCGTGGGCGTTTCGCGAGGACAGCGAGTTCGCAAATACCCTCCTTTATGCCGTGCGGTCGCGACCGGGGTTTCCTGCTACCCTTACTTTTTGATTGGCTCGCCATGACAGACGGACGTCGCGCTCCACGCTACAACACCACCCAGGCCTGTAAAGAGCTGGCCGCCGCTGATCCCGTTTTAGGGAGACTGATCGAGCGCGCCGGGCCGTTCACGCTGCGGCTCAAAAGCCAGCACTCTCCCTTTGAGACTCTGCTGGAGTCGATCATCTACCAGCAGCTCCACGGCAAGGCGGCGGCGGCGATTCTGAAGCGGCTGCTGACGTTTTTTGGCGAGTTGCACCCCGCGCCCCAGCATCTGCTGGACGCGCCCGAGGACCGGCTGCGGGGCTGCGGGCTGTCAGCCGGCAAACTGCTCGCCCTGCGCGATCTGGCGGCGAAGACACTCGACGGAACCGTGCCCACGCTGCCGCAAATTCGCCGTATGAGCGACGCCGAAATTGTCGAACGCCTGACTCAGGTGCGCGGCATCGGGCCGTGGACGGTGGAGATGCTGCTGATCTTCCGACTCGGGCGTCCCGATGTTCTGCCGCTGACCGATTATGGCGTGCGAAAGGGGTTCGCGCTGACCTTTGGACGCCTCCCGAAGCGCAAGCCGTTCGACGCCTCCATGCTGGCCAAGCCCGCCGACATGGCGCGGCGGGGCGAGAGTTGGAAGCCGTGGCGCTCAGTCGCAAGCTGGTATCTGTGGAGGGCCTGCGACCTGGCGGGCAAAGCTTCACCCCCTCCGGATTAGAGCGTATTCCGAACGCTTGACACCGCCTCATTATGTGCATATACATATATCCAGAATGATGGCGGCCCACAAAAAAGAAACAACTATGCCCACGATGCCCTGCGCGTGCGCCAACCTTCGCCGCGCCGCTCGCTCGATTACGCGGCTCTATAATCGCGAGCTTCGACCGGAAAACATCGAGGTCACACAATTCACGCTTCTCATGGCACTCGACCGTACTGGAGATATTTCGCAAGGGAAGCTCGGCAGGCTCGTGAGCTTGGATTCAACCACCCTTACCCGAATGCTGAAACCCCTGAATAAGCAAGGCTGGATACAGGAGCGGGAGGGCGACGACCGGCGCGTCCGCATCATCCGCCTGACAACCGCGGGTCGCGCCAAACTACAGCATGGCCTGCCCCTCTGGAAACGGGCGCAGACCCGTATCGAAGACACGCTCGGCGAACCATCCATGAAAAAACTTGAAGTGCTGCTGGCCCGCGTTGAGGCAGCCTCAGAAAGCAAATAAATTTTTCCGTGGATGTATGTATATACATCTATATTGCCTCATTGCCGTTAAGCAATCCAACGCGCTCCCACTGGCGCTTCTAGGAGAAAACAAAATGGACGTAAAAATAATATTCGGAATCAGCGTGTTATTCAGTCTTACGAGTTCCGCGATCATCGCGGCGCTGTACGTCTGGCCGTGGCTTCAGAGAAAAGACCGCAATACTGCACTGACTCTCCTGGTAGCTCCCCACATGTTTCTTCGCTTTCTTGGCTTGAGCTTCCTGGTGCCCGGAGTGGTCTCTCCCCTCCTCTCCCACAGCTTCGCCGCCCCTGCCGCCTATGGAGATTTCATCGCCGCGCTACTGGCAATTCTGGCAACAGTGGCCCTGAAGAGGCGCGCCTCCTCGGCAATGGGCGCAGTTTGGGTCTTCAATCTGTGGGGAACAGCCGATCTTTTCTTCGCGTTCTACAGTGCGGCGCGTGCGGGGCTCCACCCCGGTATGTTCGGGGCCGCATTCTATATTCCAACCGCGATCGTGCCGCCGGTGCTTATGACCCATATCCTTATCTTCAGGCTTCTTCTCGGCGGGCAGCGCGAGCGCCGTGCCAGCAGGCTCCAAGTGTCGCTGGACGCGAACTCCCCGGTATAATGAGGTGTTCGCCACTCGGACATCTTTTAAGGAGCACTCGATGCCTTTGCAGACCACCGGCAAAATATGGCACAACGGCAACCTCATTCCCTGGGAAAAGGCCAACATTCACGTGATGAGCCACGTGGTCCACTACGGCTCGTCGGTCTTTGAAGGGATTCGCTGCTACGGGCAGCCTTCCGGAGCGGCGGTTTTTCGGCTGCCGGAACACATGCAGCGGCTACTGGACTCGGCCAAGATTTACCGGATGCCCCTGCCTTATTCACTGGAGCAGTTGTCGAACGCTGTCGTGGAACTGATCGAGGCCAACGAGGTCGCCCCCTGCTACATTCGCCCCATCGCGTTTCGCGGATACGGCGAGATGGGCGTGAATCCCAAAAACGCTCCGGTTGACGTTTACATCGCGAACTTCCCGTGGGGCAAGTACGTTGCGGGAGATGCCGCCGATGTCTGCGTGTCTTCCTGGAACCGCTCGGCGCCGAATACGGTCCCCTCGCTGGCGAAAGCCGGCGGAAACTATCTGAACTCGCAGCTTATCCGCATGGAAGCCGACGTAAATGGCTATGTGGAAGGCATCGCGCTCGACGTAAATGGCTATCTTTCCGAGGGATCGGGCGAGAACCTGTTTATCGTTCGCAACGGAGTACTTTATACGACTCCGCTGGCCAACTCGGTGCTCTCCGGCATCACGCGCGACTCGGTGCTGACGCTGGCCCGCCACTTCGGGATTCCCGTGGTCGAGCAGGCGATGCCGCGCGAGATGCTCTACATCGCGGATGAGGTCTTCTTCACCGGAACGGCGGCCGAGGTCACGCCGATCCGCAGCGTGGACCGCATCACCGTCGGCGACGGCAACGCCGGCTCGATCACAAAGCAACTGGCCGACGAGTTCCTCGGCATCGCCAACGGGTTGCGCCCGGACCGCTATGGATGGCTGACTCCGGTGAATGTACACGCGGAGCAGGTGGTTTCGGTCTAATCCGCTGTTTTACGAAAGCAGACGCCCGGCGACAAAGGCCGGGCTTTTTGCTGCGCAAATAAGGGCGCGCTACTTCTCCGGCCCGCTGTTCATCTTGAACTGATACGCGACGATCTCCTTCAACGTTTCATAGGGGAGCTGGTGGTTGGCGACTTCGCCGACCGGAATTTGCCGCCCGTTGACGAACAGCATCGGGGTCTCGTTCACATAAAGGTCTTTGCCCAGTTGGATCGAAGCATTGACGGCATTCTTCGCGGCGCTTGTATACGAGCATGCGCCAATTTTCGTGGCGCTCAGGCCCACTTTGGTTGCAGCGTCGCCCAGCGCCGCGTCAGACGATTCCGGCGTTAGCTGCGCCTGGTTCTCGAAAACGGCATCAGCATACTTGAAAAACGCGGCATCGCCCGCCTGCTGCGCCACGCAGACGCTGTAGGCCGCGGCCTTGAACGCCTCGGAGTGGATGCTGGTGAGCGGGAAGTTCTCAAAGACGTAATGCGCCTGCGGAAAATCGCTGAGCAGCCGCTGAATGACGGGCTCCGCGGCCTTACAGTGCGGACACTCGAAATCAGCAAATTCCACGATCTCGTACTTTTTGCTTGCCGCCCCGCGGCTTGGCCCGTTGGCGCGCTGCCGCAGCATCTCACTCGTCTCCGCGT
Organism: Acidobacteriaceae bacterium; assembly: GCA_025934135.1. Taxonomy (GTDB): domain Bacteria; phylum Acidobacteriota; class Terriglobia; order Terriglobales; family Acidobacteriaceae; genus Silvibacterium. The sequence continues at coordinate 7,531 of JAICYR010000045.1, forward strand.
AAGGATGCTCGCCGAAGGGCAGCATGTCGAGATTAGCCGCGATCAGATGCTTGCCGTCCGGCGTGACCAGGAACGTGGCCGAGCCTATCTGGTGCTGTGGGTCGTTCTTCTGCGCGACCTGCACAATCACCCGGCTCACGCCCGGCGCGGCGGTCTTCTCAATGGCCCACACCTGCCACACGCGGTCCGGATCGTATCCCCAGGCGGCCTTCAGAAAAGCCTCGACTGTGGCACGCGATGGCGACGCGGCGGTGAGGTTCGCAGGGCTGGTTGGAGGAAACTTGACCGTGGCGCTGGGCGTAGAGGGTGGCGCCTGCTGCTGCGCCAAAGCCACGATTGGAGCGGCGATGGTGGCAACAACGAGCATGAGAGGGAGCGCGAGGTGCTTCAGGGTCTTGCGAGCGTGCATGAGTGTTCCTCGAATAAGTAGTGTACGCATTCAGACCTGCGTCCGCGCGGCGATAGGAAACCGGCGGCCCATTCCGAATGCCTTGCACGTGACCTTGAGCACCGGCGCGGCCTGCTGGCGCTTGTACTCGCTGCGCTCCACAAGCCTGACGACTCGGCGCACAAGATCAATGTCGAAGCGGTGGGCCTTGGCAATGGCCTCCGGAGTTTCGTAGCGCTCCACATAGGCTTCGAGAATGGGATCGAGAACGTCGTAGGGCGGCAGCGAGTCGGTGTCTTTCTGGTCGGGACGCAACTCGGCCGACGGCGGCTTTTCCAGAATGGCCGTCGGAAGCACCTCGCGCTCGCGATTGATGTAGCGGCAAAGCGCGTATACCCGCGTCTTGAATACATCGCCGATGACCGCCAGCGCGCCCACCATGTCTCCGTAGAGCGTGCAGTAGCCGGTGGACATTTCGCTTTTGTTGCCGGTGGTCAGCACCAGCGAATTGAATTTGTTCGACGCCGCCATGAGCAGCGCGCCGCGAATGCGCGCCTGTAGATTTTCTTCGGTCATGTCGGGCTTGCATCCGGCGAAAAGCGGCGCGAGCGTCTGGTTGTACTGATCGAAAAGCGCGCTGATGGGCAGCACCTCAAACTGCGTGCCGAGCTTCTGCGCCAGGTGGCGGCTGTCGTCAATCGACCCCGGCGAGGAGTAAGGACTGGGCATGCCCAGCGTGAGGACGTTCTCCGGGCCCACAGCTTCCGCCGCGATCGCCGCGACCAGCGCCGAGTCGATGCCGCCGCTCAGCCCGACCACGACTTTGGAGAATCCGCATTTCCGAACGTAGTCGCGCGTACCGAGGACGAGCGCGCGGTAAATGGCTTCCTCTTCAAACTGCGGCTGCGGATGGACGTCGCCCGTGAGCGATTCCGAATCGACAAATACGAGGTCTTCTTCAAACGACTTCGCCTGTGCGATCACCTCTCCGTTGCGCCCCAGCGCAAGGCTTGATCCGTCAAATACCAGCGAGTCGTTGCCGCCCACCTGGTTCACCATAATCACCGGCTTGCAATGGTGGCGGGCAATAGCGGAGAGCATTTCGCGCCGCGTCTTTAGCTTGCCGTGCCAGTAAGGCGAGGCGGAGATGTTGAGCACGAGCGAGCCGCCGGCGCGCATCAGTTCCTCGACGGGATCGACGTTGTAAAGCCGGTTTTCCCAGAAGCTCTTGTCGTTCCAGGCGTCTTCGCAAATGGTGAGCGCGACCTGTTCGCCCGCAATGCCGACAAGCCGCTGATGCTGTGCTGAAGCGAAGTAGCGCTGCTCGTCGAAGACATCGTAGAAGGGCAGCAGCATCTTCGACTGCACAAACTCCACGCGCCCATTGCGCAGCAGCGCGGCGGAGTTCATGACGTGCTTGCCCGTCCCACGGTGCGCGGGCGTGACGTACCCACAGATGATCGCGATTTTTCCGTCCGCCGTGCGCGCTGCGATTTCCTCAATAATCTGTCCGGCTCGGGCAACAAAGGCGGGCTTTTCCAGCAAATCGGCTGGAGGGTAGCCGCAAACAGCGAGTTCGGGAAAGACGACGAGACCGGCCCCGCCCTGCTCGGCGTTTGCGGTGAAATCAAGAATTTTGCGGGCGTTCCCGTCAAAGTCTCCGACAGTGGGATTGATCTGGGCAAGGGCGATCTTCACAGCTTTAAGTTTAGCAATTGCATCCCGGCGAAACCCGCTCCCACACAAGCTGCGCGATGATGGTGTCTCTTCCTGCGCGAACGGGGCCGGTGCGCAGCGTGAGGGTGTTGCCTTCAAATTTGTAGTAGCGCACTTCCGGGCGGCCCACCCAGTTGGGAAATAGGCTGGCCTCAACGTGATGCGTCACCGTGCCGCCCTCGACGGTATAGCGGCCCGTGTACGCGATGTAGTCCCTGCGCCCTGCGCGTCGCGCCAGCCGAAACGCGCCCGCTCCATCGTGCGCCTTCAGCGCCGCTTTGAGCCGCGCTCGCCGCGAGGGCCAGTCGTTCGACGGGCTCAGGTTGCCGCTCATGTAGCCTTCCGCGGAGTAGAGCAGATAGCCGCGCACCGCCGTTCCCCACGGATGCTCGACGCTGCCGTCCTCATGGAGAAAGGAGTAATCGAGAAGACGCCAGGTTCCAATAAAATCAGCCGCCGTCGCTTGCATCAGACCTCGGGGAGCACCAGCGTGTCCATATCGAAAAATTGCCGCAGCACCTCGTCCTTTGAGGCCTTCATCTCGTCCATCGTTCCGAAGAAATGCGCCTCCCCCTGATGCAGAAACAGCACACGGTCGGCGAGCCGTTGCGCAAAGCGCATATCGTGCGTCACAACAATGCTGGTGAGCTTGAGCTGCCGCTTGAGCTTCTGAATCAGGTCGCCGAGCAGGTGCGCAATGAGCGGATCGACCATCGTGGTCGGCTCGTCGTAAAGAATCGCTTCCGGCTGCGCGGCCAGCGCGCGCGCAATGGCCACCGACCGCTTCATTCCAGTGGAAAGATCGGATGGCAGCAGGTCGGCCATTCCAGAAACTCCAACCATGTCCAGCAACCCGTTCACAATCTGCTCAATCTGGTCCTCGGCTAGTTGCTTGCGCTCGCGCAGGGGAAACGCTACATTTTCGCCTACGCTTAGCGAATCAAACAGCGCGCCGTTCTGGAAAACCATCGTGACCTTGCGGCGGATGGCCTGCAACTGCTTTTCATTGAACCCGGTAATGTCCTCTCCCGCGACCATGATCTTGCCCGAGTCGGGCTTGAGGAAGCCCATGATGTGCTGGAGCGCAACGGATTTTCCCACGCCGCTGCGGCCCAGAATGCAGAGCGTTTCGCCGGGATTGACGAAGAAGCTTACGTCATCCAGAACCACCAGATCGCCGAACGCTTTGTATACGTGCTCGAAAGCGATATACGGCCCAGGCGCGTGGCTGGCGGGCCCTTCAATTATGGTTTCGATTTCAGTGCCGGTGGACAGCGGTCCGCTCCTTGGAAGATGGGAATAGCCTCTGCTTTCAGCTTAGTGGATACGCTGGGATTGCTCCAGAGCGGCCTGGAAGTCGGTTGGCGAATTGAGGTTCTGAAACCACCGATAGACCGGAATCCGCTGCTCCCAAAGCTGCGAGGCCGCAATCGATTCCGCATCGAAGCTGTCGATACGCAGGTCCGTGGCCGCGGCGGCGCGCTCCACAGCGCGCATGACCTTGGCATCGCCTTCCGCAAGCGCGGCCTGCGCATGCGGCAGCATCGCCCGGCTATAAATTGCACACAACGGCTGTGGCAGCCCTTGCGCACGCGGGACTGTGGCCAAAGCGTTCGTGTGTTCGGCGCGTTCCATCATCCAGCGCAAAAACGCCACCGGGAGCCATGGCAAATCAACCGGAAGGAACAGGTTCTGTTCCGAAGCAGTGGCGGCCAGCGCAGCTTCAATTCCGCCGAGCGGGCCTTGCTGCGGATAATTGTCCTGAACGACGGGCGCAAAGGAAGAGAGAGCAAGACGCGAACCGGCGATGCGCGGCGAAAATCCCAACGCCCTCAGCTTCGCCAACGCGTGTTCAATCAGCGGACGCCCGCCCAACTCCAGCAGCGCCTTGTCCCTGCCCATGCGCGTGCTGCGCCCTCCGGCAAGGACAAATGCGTTCACTTTCCCAGCTCTTCAAAGAAGGTAATGATGGAATCAATGCCGCGATAGAAGTTCGCCAGATGGAATTTCTCATTGGGCGCGTGCAGGTTATCGTCGGGCAATCCGAAGCCCATCATGACGGAAGGAACCTTCAGGTGGCGCTCGAAGTCGCCCACAATCGGAATCGACCCGCCGGAGCGGATAAATACCGTGTCCTTGCCCCACACCTGCTTCAGCGCGCGCGTGGCCGCCTGAATGTAGGGATTGTCGGTGCCGATCACAATGGCCTCGCCGGAATGGATCAGACGGACCTCAACGGAAACGCCTGCTGGCGCGAGCGACTCCACATAATGCTTGTACTGCTCGAAGATCTTCGTCGGGTCCATGTCTGGCACCAGCCGCATCGAGACCTTCGCGACCGCCTTGGCCGGAATCACCGTCTTCGCACCCGCGCCGGTAAAGCCTCCCGGCATTCCGTGGACATCGAGTGTGGGCCGCGCCCAAGTGCGCTCCAGCACAGAAAAGCCCGGCTCGCCAGTCAGCCGGCTGGAGCCTACTTCGGTCTGGCGATAATGCTCTTCGTCAAACGGAAGGCTCCGCCAGGCCTTCAATTCGGCTTCGCTCGGTGCCTTCACCGCGTCGTAGAAGCCGGGAATCAGGATGCGTCCCGACGAATCTTTGAGCTGCGCGATAATTTCCGCCAGCGCGATGAACGGGTTGGGCGCGGCCCCGCCGTAAATGCCCGAATGTAGGTCGGTCATCGCGCCGCGCGCTTCAATCTCCGTGTAGACCAGCCCGCGCAGCCCCACGCACAGCGTGGGAAGCTCCGGCGCGAACAGCTCCGTGTCGGAAACCAGCGCGAAGTTCGCCTTGAGCCGGTCACCTTTTTCGCGGACGAACTTCGCGATCTGCTCGCCGCCAACTTCCTCCTCGCCCTCAAGAATTACCCGAACATTAATGGGCAGTTTGCCGCCGTTCGCCTGGAAGAGCGACTCCAGCGCCTTGAGGTGCATGTACATCTGCCCCTTGTCATCCACCGCGCCGCGCGCGTAGAGGTTGCCGTCACGCTCCACCGGCTCAAATGGCGGCGACTTCCACTCGCCCAGCGGATCGGGCGGCTGCACATCGTAATGTCCATAGCAGAGGCAGGTGGGCTTGCCCGCCGCGTGCAACCAGTCGGCATAGACCAGCGGATGGCCGGCCGTCTTGATAACCTCGACATTCTCCATGCCGATGCGCTTCAATTCCTCGGCGAGCCAGGTCGCTGCCCCAAACACGTCGGCGTTATGCTCCGGCAGCGTGGAGATAGACGGGATGCGAAGAAGGGTCTTCAGTTCATCCAGAAAGCGGGAGGAATTTTGGCGGGCGTAATCAATCGCGGCGGACGGCATGGACAGCTCCTGAATCTTCGATGCTACGGCAGTATATCGGGGCCAGAGAGTTGCTCGGTTATCCTAACTGCTCGCGCAGCAGCTTTACTTCGTGGCTTAGAGCGTCCAGCCGATCAACCAGGACTTTCTGGCGACCCTCTTCGGAAGTGGGCTGGCGGCCTTCGATAAAGAACCCGCCGTTGGGTTCAAGAATGCAGCGCGAGACGTCCCCGAAATTATCGAATCCCTGGCGGCGGATGGCGGCGAGCAGCTCTTCGTCACTGAGCAGTTCCTTCTTCAGAGCATATTCGTCCACGCGGCCATTGGTGATTAACGTGCGCTCCACGCCGCCCATCACACGGTTCAAACGCGGCGAAGAATACATGACGCGCACCACCAGCCAGTTGATGGACAGTAGCGTCGCGGCGCCGATCACGCCTCCGGAAAACGAATTGTCGTTGCCGATAATCGCGTTCTGCACCGTGTTTGAAAGCGAGAGCAGCACGACCAGATCAAACGGATTCAACTGCGCCAGCTCCCGCTTGCCAAAAACCCGCAGCAGCAGGATCAAGGCGAAGTAAACCAGAATGGGGCGAAGAATCTTCTCAAGAATTGGGATGGGAACGGCAAACATGTCTTGGAAAATGGGATGAAGCATAGACGACCTCGAAAATGCTTAATGCGCAAAGTTATACGAAAGCTGCAGTCCCCGCCCATTCGGAGTGTTCACAGTTGAGAACGAAACGTGGCCCGCCTCGCGTGAACGGCGGCTCTCGACGTATCCGCCGATCAGGTATCCGAAGACGCTGCCCACAAGCACGTCCGATGGAAAATGCTGCCGGGCGAGCACGCGCGAAACCGAAACCGTTGTGGCCATCGAATAGGCGATCGCTTTGGTCGCCGGGCCGTTGTACTGCGTGGCCACAACGCGGGCAAACGCCCAGGCCAGCATCGCGTGGTCAGAAGGCATGGATTGTCCGTCCGGCCATGTGCTGGGCCCATGCGGCCAGAAGCGGCCTGTTCCGTCGCCCTGTTTAGGGTCTTGGCGGTTGATGGCGTACTTCATTCCCTGGTTTAGCAGAAAAGAATCGGCCATGGCCTCGGCGGAGAGCACCGCTGTCTCCCTCATCAGGCTATTGTGCGTGGCATTGCCGATGAAGTAGCCCGCTCCCGCCGCCGCAACCGGCGCGTAAATCGCCCCGATATTCGACACCTTCTCGAAGCGGTCTTCGCGCTGGGCATCAACTCCCAGCGAGCGCATGGCGTGCGCGTCGTAGTCGATCGCGACACCCGTCGCCACGCCGAAAGGCACCAACCAGAAAAGATCTTTTACCGAGGTCCGCGAGGGACTCGCCAAAATGCCTGCCTCATCCTGCACAACGTGCAGCGCGCAGACCTTAGGCTTGCTGAGCAGGCATTCCGACGGGAGCGCGTCCTGGCAATACGCGGCAGGCGCGGCAACAATGGCAATGAGAAGAAGAGCGGCGGGGAGTCTCATGTCGTTCTGAGATTAACATTCACCGCCCCTTACAGCGGTTTCAGAATTACGTGTCCCGAAGTTACTGCCATCAAGTGGCCTTTTCCTCTTAGAAAAGGCCCCACTGTACGACCCTCGAAACGGCCTACATCCATTCTGAAACCGCTCTAAATTATGCGGACTGCTCCACCAGCGGGCCGTGTGTCTTGGCCGTGGGTGTGGGTTTCTTTTCCTCGGGCGGAGGCGCGTCGCCCATGCGCTTCACGTAGCTGCAAGTAACGTCGCTCTCCGGCCCGCTCTTTTTCGCGCGCTTTTTCGGAGCGGCTTCCTCTTCCGCCGCCGGCTTTTTGTTGTTCGGGCACACAAGATACACGCCTGACTTCAGCGTCTTCTCCAGCAGATACGGACTGCCGCACTCGGGGCACTTCTTGTCCACCGGCTTATTGTTCGCCGTGAAGTCGCACTTCGGATACTCCGAGCAGCCATAAAACACGTTGCCGCCCCTGCGCGCCTTCTTCTCGACAATTTCGCCGTCATTGCACTTCGGGCACTTGACGCCAATGGTGTTCTGTTTGATGTACTTGCATTTCGGATAGCCCGAGCACGAAACAAATTCGCCGTACTGCCCGTTGCGCAGCACAAGCTGCTTGCCGCATTTCGGGCAGTTCTCGTCGAGCGGCTGCGGAGGCTTCTGCTGCTGCTTCTGGTTCAGGCGGCGCACCGTCTTGCAGGGAGGGTCCTCGTTGTATCCGGGACACGCCATGAACGGCCCCCAGGGGCCATTTCGCAGCACCATCACGCGCCCGCAGTTCTCGCAGTATTCCTCTTCCTGCTCCGCTATCTCCTCGCCCGGAGCGGCCAAGTGCGGCTTCGCATCGTAGTTCTCTTTGGTGAAGGTGCAGCTCCCAGGTTTCTTCTTGTCGTATGCGCTGCACGCATAAAATGACCCGAACTTGCCCCACTTCAACAGCAGCGGAGAACCGCACAAGTCGCACACTTGGTCGGTCGGCCGTTCCATGCGCTTGATGTCTTCCATCTGCTTGCCGGCGACCTTCAGCTCTTCCTCGAAGTATCTGTAAAAGGCCTTCAGGAGGTCGGTCCACTTCTCCTTGCCTTCTTCAATATCGTCCAGCTCTTCTTCCAGCTTTGCCGTGTATTGCTTGTCGAAGATGTAGGGGAAGTTCTTCACCAGCAGCCCATTCACCACGTTGCCGATCTCAGTCGGAACGAATGGGCCGCTCCGCTTGCCGCCCATTTTCGCCACATACTCGCGGTCCTGAATGGTGTTGATGATGGAGGCGTAGGTCGAAGGTCGCCCAATCCCGCGCTCTTCCAACTCCTTCACCAGCGAGGCCTCGTTGTAGCGTGGAGGCGGCTGCGTGAACTTCTGCACGGCTTCCACCGCCTTGCGCAATTCCAGTTCAATCTTCGGCTCAACAAACTCCGGAATCGCCTCCGGCTCGCCGCGGCCCGCCTCGTTCCTGGCTTCAATCCTGGCCACCTGCTGCCGGTGCTGCTTCTGGGCGTCCGCCAGTTTGCCTTCACGCTTGCGGACAGCCATCTGGTGAAGCTGCGCTTCCGTCGCAGGCGTTAACGGCTCGCCTTCGCGCATTTTGGGCAGTTCCTGATCTTCTTCGCCGTCGCCCTGCTTCTCGTCCTGATAGACCTTCAAATAGCCATCGAACTTCAGGACCGATCCCGTCAGTCTAAAGTCATAGGTCCGGTCGCTCTTCGCATCAATGGAGATGGTCGTCACATCGTAGACCGCGGCCGTCATCTGCGATGCGACAAATCGCTGCCAGATGAGCTTGTACAGCTTGTACTGCTCGTCGGAAAGGTGGCGCCGAATCTCGTCCGGGTGGATCTCCGGCTCGGAAGGACGAATGGCTTCGTGCGCGTCCTGCGCGTCCTTTTTCGACTTGAAGACGTTCGGCGAAGCGGGAAGGTAGTCCTTTCCGAGCTTCGACGTAATGTACTCGCGGGCGCCATGGATCGCATCGGGCGACACGCGCGTCGAATCGGTACGCATATAGGTAATGAGACCGATTGTGCCCTTCGTGCCAAGCTCAATGCCTTCATAGAGCCGCTGCGCCACGCCCATGGTCCTCTTCACGCTGAAGCCCAGCTTGCCCGCCGCATCCTGCTGCAGCTTGCTGGTGGTAAAAGGAGCCGGAGCCGAGCGCCTGCGCTCCTTCTTCTCGATGGAACCGACCGACCACTTCGCCGCCGCTAGAGCATCGAGAATGCCGCGTGCTGTTTTCTCATCGGGCACGGAGGGCGCATTCACGGTGTCAACTTTGGCGCGCGTACCGTCAATGCCGATAAACTTCGCCGTAAACAGTTTGTCTTTCGCTTCATTCTGAAGGATGGCGTCGATGGTCCAGTATTCGACCGGTTTGAACGCCTTGATCTCTTCTTCGCGTTCGACGATCAGGCGCACGGCGACCGTCTGCACACGGCCTGCCGATAACCCGCGCCGCACCTTGTCCCACAACAGCGGCGAAATCTGGTAGCCCACAATGCGATCGAGAACACGGCGTGTCTGCTGCGCGTCGACCAGGTGCTGGTCCACATCGCGAGCGTGCTGGAAAGCCTCTTTGACGGCGTTGGGAGTGATCTCGTTAAACGTGACGCGATGGATCGCGTTGTTCTTCACCGCCGAACGCAGTTCATCGGCCAGATGCGCGGCGATGGCCTCGCCCTCGCGGTCGGGGTCAGGCGCCAGATAAACGCTGTCGGCGCTCTTGGCCAGCTTGCGCAGCCGGTCCATCACCTTCTCCTTACCGGGAATCACGATCAACTCCGGCTCGAAGGTGCCGTGCGTCAGGTCCACGCCAATCTTGTTTTTGGGCAGGTCCTTCACGTGGCCGACGGAGGCCTCGACGATGAAGTCCTTGCCGAGATATTTGCTGATCGTTTTGGCCTTGGCCGGCGATTCGACGATCACGAGTGATTTGCTCATTCTTTTCCTTTACAACAGAAACGCATATTACCAGACGCGGCGGCGCACGTTTGAGAAGCCTTGCGTCTCAAATTTCTCCGTTACCATGACAGATGCGGACGGGTTCCGAAAGTTTTGACGTAGTTTTTACCCGGAAGTTGCCGGACACGCCCCGCGAGCTCCAGCTCGAACAGAGCAGTGAATATCTCTGAGGAACTGAGTTCAGGCTCCAGCTTTTCCATAATTTCGTCAAGTTGCAGCGCTTCGTCATGTCGAAGCAGTGACATGATTCGGGCCTCCTGCACGTGCATTGGTTCGCCCTGCTCCGGCCCCCCGCTAAATAAGGATGCGCCAGACCCACCGCCGGATTCAGGCCCACCTTCCGCCGTCAACTGGACGCGCACCGGAGTGGGAAGGTCCTCCCACACGTCCTCCCACGTGGCTGTGAGCTTCGCGCCCTGCTTAATCAGCGTGTTAGGGCCCCAGGAGTTTTTGTTTGTCACGTTGCCCGGCACGGCGTAAACGTCGCGGTTCTGCTCCAGCGCGCAGCGCGCGGTCACTCGGGTCCCGCTATATTCGCCGGCCTCGATCACCAGCACGCCGACGCTCATTCCGCTGAGGATGCGATTGCGTTTGGGAAAATTTTGCGGCGCGGGAAAGGTCCCCAGCGGGTACTCGGACACGATGGTGCCGCCGCCCGCCACAATCTGCTCGGCCACTGACTTGTTTTCTTTCGGGTAGATCACGTCAACGCCGGTGCCCCAGACGGCAATAGTAGGCCGCTTGGCTGCAATGGCTCCGCGATGCGCCGAGGTGTCGATACCTCGCGCCATGCCGCTCAGAATAATCAGCCCTCGGGCTGCAAGGTCACGCGAGAGCATCTCGGCCATGCCGGTTCCATAAGGCGTGGGATGCCGCGTTCCCACCACAGCAATCGAAGGCTGTGCGAGCAATTGTGGGTTGCCGCGAATCCACAGCAGCACCGGAGGATCGAAGATTTCGCGCAGACGCTCGGGGTAGAGTTCGTCGGCGTAGGTCAGTAGGCTGGCTCCCGTTTTCTCAAGGTCCTCAAGTTGCTGGTCGGCGGCGCGCCTCGCGGCCCCATCGAAGACGAACTGCGCGCTTTCCGCCGGAAATTGCAGCGACTCGAGTTGGGTGAGACCGAGGGAAAGAATTTTCGCGGGAGAGCCAGCCCGCTCCACCGCGCGAAGAATGCGGCGCGGCCCTAGCTGCGGCGTCAGCGCAAGCGCCAGCCAGGCAAGACGATCTTCGGTAACGGCAAGAGAAGTTGCGGAATCAGCGATAGGAGGAGTGGTCATTTCGTATTAAAAGAAGACAAATTAGTTACTTTTGGCGGAATGATTCGGAGCCTAGAGGCGGCTGGGCCCGAAGTCAAGCACAAGCACGCCTCCAGACATTACCGTCGTACACTGGCGAGTGAGCCAATTTTCAAAAAAGCTGATCATTGCGGCCATCGACTTCGCCAATCCCGCGCCGCTCATGTGGGACTTTGAGCATCCTCCGCTGCGCGACGATCTGCTGAAGCGATACGAAATCCACTTGTCTATGCCGTCTGAATGCGCGCACCGCTTGCAGGCCGGCACGGCGGACATCGGGCTGGTCCCTGTCGCGGCTTATGCCGCAATGCCGGGAGCGGCCATCGTTCCCCGCTGCGCCATTGCCTCAGTCGACCATGTTCAATCCATTCTGCTGGTAATGCGGCATCGTGACGGCGTCCGCGGAGTAAAGCGCGTCGCGCTCGACACGGCCTCCCTCACTTCCGCCGCTTACACACGCATCTTTTTCAGCAAACTCTGGAAGACCTCGCCCGAATTTGTTCCCCACGCGCCCAACCTGGAAGCCATGTTGCGCGTGGCCGACGCCGCGCTTCTCATCGGCGACCCGGCGCTATTAGCGCTCAAGGGCAGCGAAGCGCGCGAGGCCCGAACCGGCGAACGGCTCGATTATCTTGACCTTGCGCATGAGTGGCGCGCGTGGACCGGGACTCCATGGGTTTCGGCATTCTGGGCCGTGCGCGAAGCGGCCTTTGGACCCGATACGGTCACGCGGGCGCAACTTATCGAAGACTTCGAGCGATCCCGTGACCACGGTCTCGCGCACATTGACGATCTGGCGAGGGAGTGGTCGGCCCGCATGCCGCTTTCCGCCGAAGAACTTCGCGCCTATCTGATCAACAACATCTATTACGTTCTCGACGACGCCTGCCTCGAAGGGCTGGACCTCTTCTACCGCTATGCCGTCGAGTGCGGCGCGTTGCCGTCAATTCCCAAACTGCGGTTCTTGGAAGGCTAGATTTCCCACCTCAGCAGCGAGGCCCCCACGGTGAAGCCTGCACCCACCGTTGTCGCCAGCACCAGGTCACCCTTCTTCAGCCTGCCCTCTTCGCGGGCCGTGCCCATGGCCAGTGGAACGGTTCCGGCAGTCGTGTTGCCGAAGCGGTCGATATTAATGATGACTTTTTCCAGCGGCAGTTTGAGCCGCTCGGCGCTCGACGTAATGATGCGCTTGTTGGCCTGATGCGGAACAAACAACGCCAGATCGTCAATCGAAACTCCGTTGCGGTTCAGCACCGCTTCCGAAGCCTCGACCATTTTGCGGACTGCGAATCTATAAACAGCCTGCCCGTCCTGATGGACAAAGTGCATCTTGTTCTGCACGGTCTCGCAGGTGGAGGGGTTCAGGCTTCCGCCCGCGGGCATGTTGAGCGCTGGCCCGCCCGACCCGTCAATTTCATGCACGAAATCAATCATGCCTATTTCGTCTTCCGCCGCGGGCTCAATCAGCGCCGCGCCAGCGCCGTCTCCAAACAGCACGCAGGTTGCGCGGTCGGTGTAGTCAATGATGGACGACATGGTATCGGCGCCGATCACCATCACTTTGGAATGAGCGCCGCTTTCGACCAGCTTCGCCCCAACTTGCAGCGCGTAAGTAAAGCCAGAGCAGGCCGCCGACAGGTCGAATCCCCAAGCACCTTTCGCGCCGATTCGGTCCTGAACCAGACAGGCTGTGGCGGGGAAAAGCATATCCGGCGTAACCGTCGCCACAATAATGGTTTCGAGCTCGCTGGCCGCGATGCCGCGCTCCGCCAGGCACCGCTTCGCCGCTTCCACGGCCATGTCGCTCGTAGCCATGCCCTTGTCCACCAGATGCCGCTCACGAATGCCAACGCGCGAGTAAATCCACTCGTCCGAGGTGTCCACCATCTTCTCGAGGTCCTGATTGGAAAGCACGCGGGGCGGAACATAGGTTCCGAGGGCGCTGATTTTGGCGCGTCGGGCGACACGCGGGCGCAGAGTAAGGCTCAATGAGTTTCTCCAGTGGCAGGAATACAAAAGCTATTGTCGCCGAGCGCTTCCGCCGCTGTCTATCAATGGCTGTGTAAGGATTGTGTAACCGGGCGGGCGCGGCCTGCGATGATGGGCGGCAGGGCGCAATCTTCTTAATGTACCGGGTGAACCTACTGCGCACGCACTGGCCCACTACCGTTGCTTCCTTCCGGACCTGGCGGGTTTCGCGGGATTGCGCCGCGTAGGACCCGGCACACCTCCTATCTTATCATCCGGACAGCCGGTGCTAAACTGGCCCAAAGAGGACGGAAATGGCGACTAATCCCGTGCATACCTACATTCCGGTTGAGGTTTATCTTCACTCCTCTTACGAACCCGACGCTGAATATGTTGATGGGGAGATAGAAAACCGCCCGATGGGAGAATTCGATCATGCTTCATGGCAACAGGCAATTCAGAGGTGGTTCTTGCAGCATGAACGGGAATGGAACGTTCGTGTAAGACCGGAACTGCGCGTTCAAGTGGCTCGAAATCGCTTCCGCGTTCCCGATGTCACCGTCCTCGATCGCAACCAGCCTATCGAGCAGATCATCACCCATGCGCCCATTGCGGTCTTTGAAATCCTCTCGCCCGAGGACAGCATGATGCGCATGACCCAGAAGCTCGGCGAATACGCGGCCATGGGCATTCCGCACATCTGGGTCATTGATCCGGCCAGCAAGCAGACTTGGCGCTTCCGTCAGGGCCAGCTGAATTTGTCCTCCGCATTCGGCGGACCGGGCGACCTTATCCACTTCGACCTTACTGAAATCGAAAAGCTACTCGACTAGCGGAGCGCGGCCACGTCTGGACGCCAAATCCTCAGCTAAAATAGAAGTGTGACGCAACTTCTTCTGGACGACGCCCCCGGCGCCGTCTCCTCCGAAAAATCCGGTTCTGCAAGCCGTATCGCCACCCGCCCCAAAGTGGGGTTTGTTTCCCTCGGCTGCCCTAAAAATCTCGTCGACAGCGAGGTGATGATGGGCCTGCTCGACCGCGCCGGGGCCGAAATGACCACCCATCCTGAAGACGCCGAAATCCTCGTCGTCAACACATGTTCGTTCATCGATGCGGCCAAGCAGGAGTCCGTCGACGCGATTCTGGAAATGGCTCAGCACAAGACCTCCGGAAGCGCTCGCAAGCTCATCGTGGCCGGATGCTTGGTCGAGCGCTACCGCGACGAAATCCAGAAGAACATCCCTGAAGTCGATGCCGTCATCGGCACCGGCGAGCTGGAGCAAATTCTCGCCGCCGCCGGACTCGAAGCTCCTGCCCCCGCCCCAAAGGAAGCCTCGCCGTTCACCATCCTGACCAGCGAGCAGGCTGCGCGCGCCGAAGGCAATCTTCGCGAGCAGCAGGGACGCTTCTCGCGCAACGCATGGGACGGGGCTGAGGCACAGCTTCCACAGTATCTTTACGACCACACCACGCCGCGTCTGCTCGCCACGAAAAAGGCCTCGGCTTACATCAAGATCGCCGAAGGCTGCGACCACCCGTGCAGCTTCTGCATCATTCCCAACCTGCGCGGCAAGTTCCGCTCGCGTCGATTCGAGTCGGTTGTGGCCGAGGCCGAAAACCTCGTCGCGCAGGGCGTGCGCGAAATCACGCTCATCGGGCAGGACACCACCTGTTACGGCGAAGACCTCGGCATGAAGGACGGCCTCGCGCAACTGCTCGACCGCCTCGCCGTAATTCCGGGTCTCGTCTGGCTGCGCTTCCTTTACGCCTATCCGAACAAGATCACGGGCCGCCTACTCGAAACCATCGCGAAGCATGACACCATCTGCAAGTATCTCGACGTGCCCCTGCAGCACGCCTCCGCGCCGGTGCTCAAGAGCATGAAGCGCGGAGCGAGCGCCGACATTTTCCTCAAAACTCTGGAAAAGGTCCGCGCCGCTGTGCCCGGAATCGCGCTCCGCACCTCCTTCATCGTTGGCTTTCCCGGCGAAACCGAAGCCGACTTTCAGGCCCTCTGTGACTTCGTTCGCGCGGCGAAGTTCGACTGGATGGGCGTCTTCGGCTACTCCGACGAGGAAGGCTCGCGCGCCTTCAGCCTCGGCGAAAAAGTTCCGGCCCGAACCATTGAGCGCCGCAAACGCGAGTTGATGAAGCTCCAGCAGCGCATCAGCAAGCAAGCCAAAGCCGCCTGGGTGGGTCGCGAAGTGGATGTGCTGGTCGAGGGCGAATCCGAAGAAACGCCTCTGCTCTGGGAGGCCCGCTCGCCGCTGCACGCGCCCGAGATCGATGGCACTGTCTACATCAACGACTTCGGCCCGTATGACTCGCTTACCGCGGGCCACTTC
>JAICYR010000125.1 GCA_025934135.1 Acidobacteriaceae bacterium
GAGGGACCTGATGGCTGTTGCTTACCAGTTGCGATGCCGGGAATGCGGGAAGACCTACCCCAACACGCCGCTTTCCATCTGCGAAGACTGCTTCTCTCCCCTTGAGGTCCAGTGCGACCTCGACGCCGCCCGCCGCTCCTTTACGCGCGAGGCCATTGCCAAAGGCCCTTCCAGCATGTGGCGCTACCAATCGCTGCTGCCCGTTCCGGAAGACTTCACGCCTGCCACTCCCGCCGGATGGACTCCCCTGCTCAAGGCCCCCCGGCTCGGCAAGCGCATTGGCGCGAGCAATCTCTACATTAAGAACGACGCCGTGTGCCTGCCCACGCTGAGCTTCAAAGACCGCGTGGTTTCGGTCGCCTTGGCCAACGCGCAAATCTTCGGCTTCGATACCGTAGGCTGTTCGTCCACCGGAAACCTGGCCAACGCCGTGGCCGCGCAGGCCGCTCGCCTCGGACTCAAAACCTACATTCTGGTGCCCGCCGATCTGGAACCCGCAAAAATTCTCAACACACAGGTTTACGGAGCCAATCTGGTCCGCATTGACGGCAACTACGACCACGTGAACCGCCTCTGCTCGCAGATTGCCGAGCGCTTCAACTGGGGATTCGTGAACGTGAATCTGCGGCCCTACTACGCGGAAGGCTCCAAGACCGTAGGCTTTGAAATTGCCGAGCAGCTTGGCTGGCGGCTGCCGGACAACGTGGTTGTGCCTATGGCCGGCGGTTCGCTGATTACCAAAATCCGCAAGGCATTCAAGGAACTCATCGCGCTCGGACTGGTCGAAGACAAGGAAGTCCGGTTCTTTGGAGCGCAGGCCACGGGCTGTTCGCCAATCTCAACCGCCGTAAAAGCTGGGACGGACAACATCGAGCCGCAGCGGCCCTCGACCATCGCGCGCTCGCTCGCAATTGGGAATCCGGCGGACGGAACCTACGCCGCCCGCTGCATCCGCGAGAGCGGCGGCTGGGCCGAGGACGTTTCCGATCTGGAAGTTGTCTCCGGCATTCAGGAACTGGCCGAGAGCGAAGGAATCTTTACCGAAACCGCCGGCGGAGTTACCACCGCCGTCACGGCGCGGCTTTACGCGCACGGACGCATCCGGCCGGACGAGCTGACCGTTTCCTGTATCACGGGCAACGGCCTGAAAACCACCGACGCGCTCACCGGAGCTTATGAGGAAGAGCGCGCCATCCGTCCACGGCTGACCGATTTTGAGGCCTACGTGGAAGAACAGACTGAAGATCGTGAACTAGTTTCAGGAGGGGCCAATGTCCGTTAGAGTTCTGCTGCCAAACGCATTCCAAAAGCACACCGACGGCGCGAAGGAGATCAACTCCAGCGCGCACAATCTGCCGGAGCTGATCGTTGATATCGAGAACAACTTTCCGGCGCTGCGCCCGCACCTGCGCGATGAGCAGGGCCAGGTGCGCCGCTTCATCAACTTCTATGTGAACGACGAAGACATCCGCTTCCTCGGCAACGAGAAGTACGACTTCAAGGATGGCGACGAAGTGCTGGTGATCCCGTCGATCGCCGGCGGGACTGGGGACTAGCCGTCCCCGGCACACGCGCTTCTGAATAAGGGACAGGCTGCGGCCTGTCCTTTTTTGCGATAATGCCGGGTGGCCCATACAAGCCCGCTTTTGGCTCGTGTGGGGGACAAGCCCGGATTCGGGCCAGGACAAATCCATGAAACCTGCGGCGTATCGGCTCGGCGCTCTCCCCGTCTTCATCCTGCTGTTGGCCTGCGGAGGCGCGTCCACTGCTTCACAAAGCAGCAGCAATTCAGGCAGCGCCGTCACCAAGGAAACGCTGGTCTGGAGTGATGAGTTCAACGGCGCCAGCGCGCCCTCCGCGCCTGACGCGAGCAATTGGACCTACGACACCGGCGCGGGAGGCTGGGGCAATCAGGAACTTGAGACCTACTGCGCCTATGGCTCCGCGAAGGTGCCGTGCGATCCGAAGAATCCGAACGCCTACGTGGGCACGGACGGCTATCTGCACATTGTGGCGCGGAACCCAGCGAGCGGAGTCTACACATCAGCCCGGCTCAAGAGCCAGGGTCTGCGGAGCTTCCAGTATGGGCGCATCGAGGCACGCATCAAGATGCCGGAAGGACAGGGCATGTGGCCAGCCTTCTGGATGCTCGGCGACAACATCACCACAGTGCAATGGCCAGCCTCCGGCGAAATGGACATCATGGAGAGCATTGGGAAAACACCCTCGACCAATGACGGGTCGATTCACGGAACCGGATTCACCGGCACCGCCATTGGCGCGTCCTATAGCCTGCCCAACGGCGAGAAGTTTGGCGACAGCTTTCATACCTTCGGCATCATTTGGTCGCCGAAGAAGCTCCAGTACTACGTGGACAGCCCCAACAACGTCTACGCCACTTACATTCCAGCCAACCTGCCTCCGGGTGCGGTGTGGCCGTTTGACGCGGGCAAATTCTTTTTCGTCCTGAACACAGCCGTGGGCGGTGCCTGGCCCGGCCCGCCGGATAAAACGACCATCTTCCCGCAGCAGATGCTGGTGGACTACATCCGGGTATACGCCGAGCCTGGGGCTTGAGGGCCTGAAGATTGACGCCAGATAAGCCGAGCTTCAACTTGACTTAGCGCATCTGACAGAGAACACGTGTCGCCGCAGTATCAGGAGGGGCGCAATGTTCATCATCTGGTGGATTATCGTCGGGCTGATCGCAGGCTGGATTACAGGCAAGATTATGAAGGGGAGCGGTTACGGCGCTCTCATGGACATTGTCATCGGCATCATTGGGGCCATCATTGGCGGCTTCATTATGCGTTCGCTTGGCTTTGCCGGTCACGGCGGCATGATCTACACCATCATCATCGCCATCGTTGGGGCCGTTATTCTGACGTGGATCATACGGCTGGTCACAGGGTCAAGGGCCCGAACCTGACCTCTATCGTCCCGTCGATCCGAAGCCGTTCGCGCCGCGTGTGGTCGTGGCAAGTTCCTCGACCACTTCGACGGACAACTGTGTTCGGGCCTCAAAGGGAGACATCTGCGCAATCTTGTCGCCCTTGCGGATGGTCACGCTTACGTCGGAGCGTTCGAGCATAACGTCCGTTACCGCTCCGCTGGCATCGCGAGTCGTTCGCAACGAGTAGCGAGGCTGGTTCACGTTTATGAGGCAGACGAGAATCTCGCCGCGATAGCCCGCGTCGATGCGGCCCCCAGCATACGTCACGCCTTTGGCGGCCATGGAGGAGCGGTCGCCCAGAACAAAGCCACATCCGAGAGGGCCTTCGACGGCGATGCCGGTGCGGACCTTCACGGGAACGCCCGGCTCGAGCACAACATCTTCAATGGAGTAAAGGTCAAAGCCCAGGTCGCTGCCGGCATGCGCGACAGTCGGAGCCTGGGCTTCGGGGTGCAGTAACTTGACCTTGAGCATTCACTCGATTGTATCGAGTTACGACTTGGCGGAGGCCTCTTTCTTCTGCTTGGCCCAGCGGCGCTTCTGGGCGGCGGCGATGCGCGCGCGCGCATAGGCGCTCCGGGTGCGTTTGGCGCGGGTCTTGCGACCGTTAGAGGAAAGTCCGGATACCAGTTTGCTTCCGCCGGAGCTTTGCAGCAGCTTGCGCGCCTGCTGTAGCTTGCCGATTTCTTCATCGATTGCTTTGAGAATTTGTTCACGACTCATAAGTTTCTTTCTTCCTTTTGAATGATTGTTCGTGGAGCAACTACGGAATTTCCGGAAAGGAACAAGGCACAGCATTTCCGAAAAGGATTACAGGGAACGAAGCAAAACCTGCTAAATGACGCCGGGTGGAGGAAGTCCCGGGTTCATCTTGAATTATTAGTTAACTTACCCATCGGCACCACTTTAGGCAAGCTTAATCATGCCGCGAATGATTATCTTCAGGATGGTTTGCAGGCACTCCATAGGTGTAAGATGCGGCCCGGTAACTGGCGGTTATTACCTGCAAAAGGC
Organism: Acidobacteriaceae bacterium; assembly: GCA_025934135.1. Classification (GTDB taxonomy): domain Bacteria; phylum Acidobacteriota; class Terriglobia; order Terriglobales; family Acidobacteriaceae; genus Silvibacterium. The sequence goes on from JAICYR010000125.1 coordinate 3,968, forward strand.
CCAAACTGAAAAGGGACACCCGATGGGCGTCCCCTTTGCAACTCGAGTCTTTCGTCCCAGGTTAGGGCAGGTAATAGCGAAACGACGTTTCAAGTATGTCGTCCGTGCCCTGCGCGCCGCCGCCGGGATTGGCTACGCCACCCGTACCCGACCATAGGTTCCGGGTGAAGTGGCTGTACTGGATGCCTTGGCGCAGTCGGCCCTTCGACCCAGAGTAGAAGTTGAACCAATACCCGACGGTGCCTTCCTGCACATCCTTGTTATTGCCCGCGCAGTGGCTCGGCGTGTTGGGACTGAAGGACCCGCCGGGAACAGGCTCAGTGTTGCAGCCGCTCATATCGGCGGTAGAGAGGCCGTATCCAGCGTCGCCGTGGATGTCCCGCCCGACATAATCCCCGCCGTAATTCATATAGAGATTGAGCCGCTTATTGGGATTGAATTCCAGCGTGCCCAGCGCGGAGAAGGTATGCAGCGGCGAGATTTGGCCATCGGGTTTGAAGGTAACATCGGCAATCGCGGAGTCGCCATAGCGGCCCGTGCCGTTGCCATAGAGTCCCTTCAGACCAAAGGTGATGTGCTTTGCCGCAAGCGGCACGCGGAAGCCGCCTCCGATGCCTCCGCCAACGGTAGTGTCGTTATAGGCTCCGGCGGAGCTTGCGGGCGCATTCGGATAAATGCGGTTGCGGAAGAAGCGGGCAATGCCGAAGAGTTCGTAATGGCCCCAGCCCGGTTCCCAGGCTATCTTGGCGACGAGATCGGGAGCGAGATTGTAGGAGTAGTTTGCGGTTGAGTTATAAAGGCCGCCGCCCGATCCGGATTGACCAAGAACCTGGTTCGCCGGATTGCTGCCGCCGGGAAGCGTCTGGGCGTTTTCCGCCGAAGCTCCGATCCAGAATTTGTTGCCGAAATCTTTAGTGACACGAAAACCGTACTGCCGCGCCCACACAAACCCGGCGGTGTACTGCGGGTCGATGGTGCCGGGCAGAATCTCTGTCCCGTTTTCAAGCCCCTTCGTGGTTTCCGTTGCCAGCGACCACATCTGGCCTCCGGTGAAGCTCCAGCCGCTGGCCAGCGCGGCTTGGGCCCAAATCTGCCGCTGGCGCACCACATAGCTGTTGCTCTGGTTATTGTTGGAAGTAATGCCGGTGCCGAGCCAGTCCATTTCGTAATAGCCGGTCAGCTTCATGTGCGCGAGTTCGCCAGTGGCTTTCAGGGCGATGCGCGACTGGCGGCCCGATCCGAAGAACTCGCTCACCTGGGCCTGGTCCGAGTGTTCCAGAGGTATGCCGGTAAACGGCGTGTTGATGCCGCCGCCTGTGGCCGCGCTGCGATAAGCTGTGGCGGCCTCAATAAAGCTTCCCTGGGGCGACAGCGTAATGCCCTTGTAGTGGATCGCATCAGGCTCCACCACAGGGGCGGCCGGCCGCGGTTCCACCCTCGCCGGCTCCGCTTTTTTGACGGCAAGCTGGCGCTGAAGTTTGTCCAATTGGGCGCGCTGGGCATCGATTTCACCGCGAAGCTCCCTGATCTGGGCCGCGATCGCTGACTGGTCCGTGGTTTGGTCCACAGGCTGATTGCTGCCCGCCTGGGCGTGTGCCGCGACGACGATGAGCACCGGCAGCAAACCAGCCAGGGCCTTCCCGCATATCTTCATTCGTCTCTCCCTGGAAGCTGTGGTCGAGGCCTTCGCTTCCAGAAACAGACTCGCAGGCAAATGTGAAAATTCCGCAAATGCAGGATGAAGATGCGGCAAAAGAAGCGAGCGTCAACGTTCACCGTTCAGCGTCTGGTCTGACCACTGAACGCTGCTAATGCGGTTTTCTGAATTCGATTTCGTCGCCCCGGAGGTAGTATTCGAGCGAGCATTCGTCGGAGCCGCAGATCATGGAGTGGAGTCCGGCGTACTGGGCGCGGGTAATCAGGCCAAGGGAACCGCAGCCCGGGCAGGCCAGTACGGCCCAGTAGGGGTCTCGCGCATCGCCGAGCGATCCGGCGTTCTCAAGCAGGAAGAGCGTTCCCGGTTCCATCTGTTCCGGAATCCAATTCTCAAGTGTCTGAAGTGGCGATAGCGGCGATGCCATGTTTTTATCCTCCTGGGGCTTTAAGGGGTCCAAAGTTGCGGGGCCGGACTTGGGGAAGCGTTCCGCCCGCCTCACTGCCGAATGGTTTCAGCTCGCTGGGACGGCACCTCCTGAATTGTGTGGGAAGACGTCTGGAATGAGGGTCGAAGCGGCGCAACGCCCGGCGAGGGGTGGCAAACTTCGTGGATGAGCGATCGTCCACATTTGAGGCGTTGGCCGTTGTGAGCATCTTTGACGCGGCGGGGCCGAATGTCAAGAATCTACTCGGTTACTGTTGGGGTACGGGGGGGGAAGGAGAGTGGTCAGCGTTCAGCGATCTGCGCTCAGAAGACGGGTTTCAGCCCTCGGTGATCGCGCTACAATGGCAGCCATCAGTTTCGAGTCTCACTTTCGCGCCAAGTCTTCGAGATTGATCTAGTTGCTGGGCAAGGCTCAATGTGTAGATGGTTTAACCCTGACTTGAGTGCCAAGGAAGACCCGATTCCATAAGAGTGGAAGAAGGAGCAGAACCAATGACGATGAAGGCACTGCTCATAACCGCTCTGACGGTGGGATCGTTGGCAATGTCTGGAATACCTGCCAATGCACAGATTAGCGAGCAAGCGGCGCGCGAAAAGGCCCTCAGCGTGGCGCGGTCGCAACTGAGCCTAGGCCCTGAGTTGTTCCTTGATGTTCACAGGAACGAGGCGTTGGAAGAAGAGCTTGCATCCATCGTTGGCGGGCGGTCTGGATCAGAGTTCATTTACACGCTTAGCCGAGCTGGGAATGAGATCAAAGATCATGCCGTTGTGCATCATCTGTTCGTGGACACGGACCCCGTGTACTTGGTTGCAGTCAGCCCGTTCGATGGAAGCACCTATCCGATAGCTGGGTTCCGGGACTCAAAGGCCGAGCTAAACAAGTTGCTAGCAACACTGAGAGTCAAGGTATCCAGCGAAGACCAGGCGGAGGAGCTGGCCGACTTTTACCGCACGGTTAACCCAGAGCATCGTTCGATGATTAGAATTTCCAGCCTGCTCGATCTCAAACAGGCTGCGGAGCGTCAGTGCCAGGGGGTTCCGTTCGATCCAAACGAAAGAGACTTCGATGCGTGGTGGAAACACGCAAAGACTACCTATGCGAACGTCTCGTTCCAGCAAACAGTGGCTCGCAATGGCAGCGGGTATGCGGTCGAATGGATCGTGCTATCTGATCCCGGCACTGGCCTGTGCGGTGGCGCTGCCTTGCGTGCGCGCCTTGAAGTTGGCTCCGATGGCAGCATCAGCGAGATTAGCTTCCGTCCTGTCTAGGTATGAAGACGTGAATGTCGGGCGACAGGTCCGGAATCATACCGGTAATCGCCGCCTTGGCCCCTGGTTCCTGCTTCCCTGAACCCTGACCGCTGAACGCTGGTTACTTCTCCACTTCCACTCCGCGCCAGAAAGCGATGTGCCCCTTGATCCTACGGGCGATCGGCTTTGGATTGGGATAGTAAAAGGCGGCGTCCTGGTTCTCCTGTCCATCGATCATGAGCGAGTAGTAGCGGGCCTGTCCCTTCCAGGGACAGGTGGACACGGTGGAGCTGGGGCGCAGGTATTCGCGCTTCACCGAGCTTTCCGGAAAGTACACATAATCATCCACTTCCTGGATTTTGTCGCTCTCGGCGATAACGACACCGTTCCAAACTGCCTTGGCCATGGTTCCGGTCCTTCTTTCGATCTAAAAGTCCGCCTTAACACCATATCAGAGGTCAAGCCCATCGGGCGCAGGACTATATAAAGATTAGACTTGGTAACCCCTCTCGTAGGCAGCAACGGCAATTCCCGGCGTTGAAGCCCAATTGGGAGCAAACTTGGCCTGGGCCGCCATGGTCGCGGGTTCAGGGTTGGCTGCGAGGGCGCCGGAAGGCGTAGACGACGGCCAGCAGCGGCGGCGCAAGCAGGATTCCCCAGAACGGGATGATAAAGCCCAGCAGGATGGGCACAAAAATCGAAACCAGCACAGGCACGCGGTTCATGCGTTTCATCAGAAGCGGCTGGAGCACAAGCTGATCCACGACAACAATAACTGCGTAAAGGCCAAGCACCAGGGCGAGGCGGTAGAGGTCGTGTCCCGTGAAGAGGACGGTGAGGACGGGAAAGATGACGGTGATGACTCCACCAAAGTTGGGGATGAAGGTCATGACGCCGCCGATGAGTGCCCAGAGCGGCGCCAGCGGGACATGGATGAAGAAAAGCCCAATCCACCACATAATGGCGACGCAGATGGCCTCGATGGTAACGGCCTTCCACCAGTTGAAGAGCGCGTTCCCGGCGGTGCGGACGTGGGTGTTGAAGCGCATAAATCAGGGGCCAGGGTCCGGGGCCAGACCAGCGTTCGGCATTCAGCGGCCAGCGTTCAGGATAGCCGATTCGCATTTCTTTTCTGACCACTGAACGCTGATCGCTGGCCCCTGCCTTTGCTGTAGCCTAGAAGTATGAAATTCGGAGTGCTGGTTTTTCCCGGTTCGAATTGCGATCAGGACACCTATCATGTGATTGCCGAGATGGCTCGGCAGCCGGTCACGTGTCTGTGGCACGACTCGCCCGACCTGCAGGGGTGCGACGCGATTCTGGTTCCCGGCGGCTTCGCTTACGGCGACTATCTTCGGACCGGGGCCATTGCCCACTTCTCTCCGGTGATGCAGTCCGTCAAGAAGTTCGCGACGGAGGGCGGGCCGGTGCTGGGCATCTGCAATGGGTTTCAGATCCTGTGCGAATCGGGGCTGCTGCCGGGCGCACTGCTGCGCAATGTCGGGCTGAAGTACATCTGCAAACAGGTGAACTTGCGCACCGAAACCACCAACTCGCCATTCACGCACAAGCTGAAGAAGGGCGAGGTGCTGCGGATTCCGATTGGGCACATGGAAGGCAACTACTTTTGCGACGCGGCCACGCTGGACAAGCTGCGCGGCGAAGACCGGGTGGCCTTTCGCTACTCGACTCCCGAGGGCGCGATTACGGCGGAGGCGAACCCGAACGGGTCACTGGACAACATTGCCGGAATCCTGAACGCCGGCCGGAATGTACTGGGCATGATGCCGCATCCGGACCGGTCGAGCGAGGCGCTGCTGGGCTCGGCGGACGGATGGAAGATTTTTGAGTCGCTGGTGGAGACGCTGGCGGCAGCGCGATAAAGCTCCCCCCATGATTGATATTCATCACCATTTGCTGTTTGGGCTGGACGATGGCTCGAAAGATATTGAGACCTCGGTTGCGATGGCCGAGATGGCCGCCGCGGACGGAATTACGCATGTCGTCTGCACGCCGCACGCAAACGCGCACTATAAGTTTGATCCGGAAGTGAACCGGCGGAAGCTGGTGGAGCTTGAGGCGCGGGTGAATGGAAAGATTACGCTGGGGTTGGGGTGCGACTTCCATCTGTCGTTTGAGAACATTGACGACGCGCTGAAGAACCCGACCAAGTACACGATTAATCAGAAAAACTATCTTCTGGTGGAGTTTGCGGACTTATCGATTCCGCAGCAGATGTCGCAGGTGTTTCACGATTTTCTGGTAAGCGGGATTCAGCCGATCATTACCCATCCTGAGCGGAACCTCACCATTCAGAAGACACCTACCCGGCTGGATGAGTGGATTGCCGGAGGCTGCGTGGTGCAGATAACGGCGGCCTCGCTGACGGGGCGATTTGGGAAAGCCGCGATTGAATTCGCGCACAGGCTGCTGCGGCAAAACAAAGTCCATTTTCTGGCGACGGACGCCCATGATCTGCGATCGCGACCGCCGAAGATGAAAGAGGCTTATGATCTGGTGGCGAAGCAGTACGGAGCGGAGACAGCCGAGCGGCTGTGCGTGACGAATCCCGGAGCAGCGTTTCGGGGAGAAGACTTCCCTCCCCAGCCTGAAGTGCTTTCCGCTGAGGATTCGCGGAAGGGCTTCTGGTCGCGGTTGCTGCGGTCCTAAAATCTGGTCAGGCTACTTTGCCACGCCCTGCGACTTTCCATCGGTCAACTACTTTTTCTCCGGACACCAGATAGACCTGGTCGTGGAGATTAATGCACGGGCATACGTGATTGGGCACCACCCGCAGCCTGTCACCCAGATGAATCGACGCTCCGTTGGTGATCGCAATGTGGCCGTGTTCTTCGGAAAGCCCTTCGAGAATATATTCGGGGTGGTCCTGAATATAGCCGTGATATTTCTTTTCGCCGGAGAGCAGCGCGTCGGCGGAAAGCGTCTTGCTGCCCGCGTCGATGATGGCGCGACCGGCCACGCTGGTGCTGACGACAGTGGTCAGCACAGTGGCGGCGCAATCCGCGTAGGTGACGGACTCGGCATCGACGGTATTGCGGTCGTTGAAGACGTAGGTGCCGGGGCGAATCTCCGTTACGCCGTGAAATTGATGGCTAAGGTAGGCGGCGGGCGTGTTGCCTCCGCTGACCAGCGGATAGGGGATGCCGGCCCCATCGAGCAGTGAATAGAGGCGGTCCAGACGTTCGTTCTCGCGGGGAATGTCCTGCTCGCGAATTTTGCGGTTGCCCATGATGTGGCCGGGATAAACGGAGATGCCTTCCCAGCGAATGTTAGGGAGCGCGCGGACGCGGCGAGCCACGTCCATCGCCTGCTCTTCGAGTGGCAGTCCACAGCGCCGCAGTCCGGTATCAAACTCCAGACGGATTCCGACTTCGACACCCGCGGCCTTCGCTCCGCGGGAGATGCCCTGGGCGTGGGCGAGAGTGTCCATTGCGACTCCACTTTTGATTCGCTTCGCGAGGTCGGCGA
>JAICYR010000255.1 GCA_025934135.1 Acidobacteriaceae bacterium
GCAGCGCCGAACGCAGCACCTTCTCCACCAACGGAGCGACTGCCTTCTTCGTGAACGCGACCGTCGTTAGCGCCTCTTCCACGCCCCGGCCCTTAATCAGGTCCAGAACAACCCGTGCCATCTGCGGCGACACCCGCTGGAATCGCGCCTGCGCCCGGACTTCCCGTGTTTCCACTGCCATTGCCTTCGTCCTCTGCCGGGCCCCCGCTCTCTGGCGAAGTCCCGTTTTCAATCTCTGCTAATGCGCGCCGCGAATTACCGCGATTCGCGCTTAACCGCGCGGCTTTGTCCCGGTCTCGGCCGCTTTCGCCGAGTGGCCCTTGAACGTCCGTGTCGACGCGAACTCGCCCAGCTTGTGGCCCACCATGTTCTCCGTCACGTACACCGGAACGAACTTCCGTCCGTTGTGAACCGCGATCGTGTGTCCCACCATGTCCGGATGCAGCGTCGAACGCCGCGACCAGGTGCGGACCACCTTCTTATCGTTCGCACGGTTCAGCGCCTCAATCTTCACCATCAGGTGCCCGTCAATAAAAGGACCCTTTTTTGTCGACCTTGCCATATCTCTCCTCAGGTCTTTCGGGGGTTCTAATCCCTAATCCCCTTTTCCCTAATCCCTGTCCTACTTTTTGCCCTTGCGGCTCACGATGAACGCATCGGTCCGCTTGTTGTTGCGTGTCTTGTATCCGCGTGTCGGCTGACCCCACGGGGTCACAGGATGCCGTCCACCCGAGGTCTTGCCTTCGCCGCCGCCGTGCGGATGGTCCACCGGATTCATCGTGACGCCACGGTTGGACGGGCGAATACCCTTCCAGCGGTTGCGCCCCGCCTTGCCAATCGACACATTCTCGTGGTCCGTGTTGCCCACTTGCCCGATAGTCGCCATGCAATCCACCAGCACCCGCCGCGTTTCACCGGATGGCAGCTTCAGCAGCGCGTACTCGCCTTCCTTGGCCACCAGTTGCGCCGACGATCCCGCCGAGCGCACCATCTGCGCGCCCTTGCCCGGACGAAGCTCCACGTTATGCACCGTCGTGCCGGCCGGAATGTTCTTCAGCGGCAGCGCGTTGCCCACCAGAATATCGGCCTCTGGCCCGCTGGTGATCGTCTGGCCCACCTTCAGGCCAACCGGCTGCAGAATGTACCGCTTCTCCCCGTCCGCATAGCTGACCAGCGCGATCCGCGACGAGCGGTTCGGATCATACTCAATCGTCGCCACCTTGCCCGGCACTCCGAACTTGTCGCGCTTGAAGTCGATCAGCCGCAGCTTCTGCTTGTGCCCGCCGCCATGGTGACGAATGGTCAGGTCGCCCGAATTGCGGCGTCCGCCCGTCCGCTGCTTTACCGCCAGCAGCGGCTTGTACGGCTTGTCCGTCGTGATGTCGTCATTCACCAGCGAGGTCTTAAACCTCAGCGTCGGCGTCATCGGTCGATATGTCTTAATCGGCATCGTTTCTTCTCTCTACCCGCGAAACTTGCTTCGCTCGCGTTGGCCCGGACATCAGCCCGAACTCGAATCTCACCTTCTGTGCCCTGGGCCTAGGCCCTGAGCCTTACAGGTTGTTCACGTACTCCGGCATCTTTTCGCCGGCCTTCAGGCGCACAAACGCCTTCTTCCAGTCCGGACGATAGCCAGCGTATTTCCCTCTGCGGCGCTCCTTGCCCACAAACGTCGAGGTGCGCACCGAGGCTACCTTCACTTTAAACAGGACTTCGACCGCCTGCTTCACTTCCGTCTTCGTCGCCTTCGGGGCCACTTCAAAGACCAGCGTGTTCTGCGTTTCCTTCACGCCCAGCCCCTTCTCGGTAATCAGCGGACGCCGGATCACGGTATAAGTCGTCGGCATTTAGGCCACCTCCGCCTTCGCACGTTTTGAAGCCGTCTTCTTCAGCGATTCCTGCAGGGCCTCAATGGCCGCCCGCGAGAAAATCGCCCGCTCGTAGCGCAGCAGATCATAAGGATGGACCTCGTTGTTCAACACCAGTTCCACGCCCTTCAGGTTGCGCGCGCCCAGCAGCAGGTTCTGCCCCAGCGTATTGCTGTTCTCGACCAGCAGAGTTGTCCGCTTCGCTTCCAGCTTGTTCAGCGCCCCGCGATACAGCTTCGCCTTCGGCTCAGCCAGCTCCAGACTCTCCACCACCGTCAGCTTGCCATCGGCCAGCTTCGTCGCCAGCGCCGAACGCAATGCTCCCAGCAGCTTCTTCCGCGGAAAAGCATAGTCATACGAGCGGGGCTGCGGCCCATGCACCGTGCCGCCGTGCCGCCATAGAGGCGAGCGCACCGAGCCAATGCGCGCCCGGCCTGTGCCCTTCTGCTTCCACAGCTTTTTGCCTGAACCCGAAACCAGCTTGCGGTTCTTGGTCGCCGCCGTTCCCTGTCGCATCGCGGCGCGGTAATGCTTCACCGCTTCCCACAGCAGCGCCTCGTTCGATTGGCCGAAAACCTCATCGACCAGTTCCATCGAGCCAACTACCTTTCCGCCGAGATCCAATACGTCAATGTTTGCCATCGTCTTAACTCTCTCAGCCCAGCCATAACCAGGCTTTAATCTACCTGCGCCGTAAGGCGCGCATGCCCGACGCAGCCAGCGTCACTTCCTCTTGCCCGTCGCCTTCTTCGAAGCCTTCAGCGGATCAACTGTTCCGCCGCCTGCAAATCCACGACGCTCGCGCGGCGGGGCCTTGGCCTTCGAAATCAGCACATATCCATCGCGAGGACCCGGAACCGCTCCCTCAACCATAATCAGGTTTTCGTCCAAATCAATTCCGCGAATCCGAAGGTTCCGCACCGTCGTCCGGTCCACGCCGTAGTGCCCCGGCATTCTCTGCCCCGGAAACACGCGCGACGGAAACGATGAAGCGCCAATCGAGCCCTGCACCTGGAACATATGTCCGTGCGACTTAGGCCCGCCGCCGAAGTTGTGCCGCCGGACCACGCCCGAAAACCCGCGCCCCTTGCTCGTTCCAATCACGTCCACGTACTTCTCATTGGTGAAGATGTCCACCAACACGCGGTCGCCCGCCTTCACGTGGCCGTTCTGCTCTTCGCCTTCGGCGCCGGGCTTCGGAACTTCAATCGTAACCTCGCGCACCAGCCTGACGGGATCGACTCCCTGCTTTGCGAAGTGACCGGCCAGAGGCTTGGTGATCTTCGACGCCTTCACGAACTCGACCAGCCCGATCTGCGCGGCCTCATATCCGTCCTTCGTCGCCGTCTTCAACTGCGTAACCACGCAGGGCCCGGCCTGCAGGACTGTGATCGGGTGAACCTCACCCTTCTCATCAAATACCTGCGTCATGCCGATCTTTCTGCCTAAAATTCCCGTTACTGACATTGCTTCCTCTCCTCATCATGCGCCGCCAATCTGCGCCGCACTGCCGGTGTTTTTGCGCCGAAGGCGCGTGTGCCTGGACGGCCAGTCCTACTTCTCGAATGCCTTGATCTCGACA
>JAICYR010000120.1 GCA_025934135.1 Acidobacteriaceae bacterium
ACGAGAATCTCAAGGTGCAACTCGCCCATGCCGCTGATGATTGTCTGACCAGACTCCTCATCGGTGCGGACCTTGAACGTCGGGTCCTCATCGGCCAGCCGCGCCAGCGCCATGCCCATCTTTTCCTGGTCGCCCTTGGTCTTCGGCTCTACCGCCACCGAAATCACCGGCGCGGGAAAATCAATCGCGCTCAGCGCAATGGGGTGCTGCGGCGTGCACAGCGTGTCGCCCGTCTTCAATTCCTTCAGCCCGACGCACGCGCAGATGTCGCCCGCGTAAATCTCGGTGATGTCCTCACGCTTGTTGGCGTGCATCTTCACCAGGCGGCCCACCCGCTCGGTCTTTCCCGTGCGCGGATTCAGCACCGTGTCGCCCGTCTTCAGAACGCCCGAGTACACGCGAATGAACCCCAGCTTGCCGTATTGATCGTTGATCAGCTTGAACCCGAGCGCCGAAAACGGAGCGTCGTCGCTCGCCTCTCGCGTCAGCGTCACCGACGGATCGTCGGGATCAATGCCCTCCACTGGAGGCACATCCAGAGGACTGGGCAGGAAATCCACCACCGCGTCCAGCAGCGTCTGAATGCCTTTGTTCTTGAAGGCCGAGCCACACAGCACCGGGAAAACCTTCAGCCCGATAGTCGCGCCGCGCAGCGCCTTCTTCAGTTCCTCGGCTGTCGGCGTTTCGCCTTCAAGAAACTTGTGCAGCATGTCGTCGTCATACTCGGCGACCGTCTCGATTAACTGCATCCGAAAAGCCTCGGCCTTCTTCTGCAAATCCGCCGGGACCGGCTCAATATCGTACTTCGCGCCCATGGTCTCGTCATGCCACAGAATCGCGCGCATCTCGATAAGGTCGATCACGCCCTTGAAGCCCGCTTCCGCGCCAATCGGAATCTGAATGGCCACCGGACGCGCGCCCAGCCGCTTGCGTATCGTATCAATCACGTGTTCGAAGTCCGCGCCCGCCTTGTCCATCTTGTTCACAAAGCAAATGCGCGGCACCTTATACTTATCGCCCTGACGCCACACCGTCTCGGTCTGCGGCTGCACGCCTGAAACTGAATCGAACAGCGCCACCGCGCCGTCCAGCACTCGCAGCGAGCGCTCCACCTCGGCCGTGAAGTCCACGTGGCCGGGCGTATCAATAATGTTGATCAGGATGTGGTTCCACGTGCAGGTGGTTGCGGCGGACGTAATGGTAATGCCGCGCTCCTGCTCCTGCTCCATGTAGTCCATCGTCGCCGTGCCTTCATGCACTTCGCCGATGCGGTGCGTAATGCCCGTATAGAACAGAATGCGCTCGGTCGCCGTCGTCTTTCCGGCGTCGATATGCGCCATGATTCCGATGTTCCGGCAACGATTTAATGGTACCTGGCGAGCCACTTTGTAATTCCTCTAGTTCTCTCAGGCCTTAAGCGGCCCGAGTCTCAAAATTTTCCCAGGAGCAACTATCTCTCCCAGCTCTAGCAATCTCTTTAACCAGCCCAGACCTGGCGCGCGAAGCGCGCGTCGGCCTGAACGGCCAGTTCACCAGCGATAGTGCGCGAACGCCTTGTTCGCCTCGGCCATGCGGTGGACGTCTTCCTTCTTCTTCATCGCCGCGCCGCGCCCGTTGGCCGCGTCCAGCAACTCCGCCGAAAGCTTGTCGATCATGCCCTTTTCGCCGCGCGCCCGGCCATAGCTCACCAGCCAGCGAATGGCCAGCGAAGTGCGCCGCTCCGGATTCACTTCAATCGGAACCTGATAGTTCGCGCCGCCCACGCGCCGCGTCTTCACTTCCAGCAGAGGCTTGCAGTTCTCCACCGCCTTCTTGAACAGCGTCAGAGCGTCGCTGCCGCCCTTCTGCTCCAGGTTCGTCATGGCGGTGTAGAAAATGCTCTGCGCCGTCGACTTCTTTCCGCCCCACATCATCGAGTTCACAAACTTCGTTACCAGCGTCGAGCTGTAAACCGGGTCGGGAGCGACCTCACGCTTGGCGATATGACCTTTTCTCGGCATAAATTCCTAATCTCTCTCGAACAAACCTTGCTCAACCAACAAACCCTGGGTGCCCCATCTTTCGCGCAGCTTCATCGCGCGAAAGCTGGGAGAACGGCCAGCCCTATTTCTTCGCCGCCGCCTTGGCGCGCTTCGCGCCATATTTCGACCGGCTTTGGGTCCGCTTCACCACGCCCACTGAATCCAGCGTTCCGCGAACAATGTGGTACCGCACGCCCGGCAGGTCCTTCACGCGGCCTCCGCGGATCAGCACAATCGAGTGCTCCTGCAGGTTGTGCCCTTCGCCCGGAATGTACGACGTGACCTCGATCCCGTTTGTCAGGCGCACGCGCGCAACCTTCCGAAGCGCCGAGTTCGGCTTCTTCGGCGTCTGCGTGTAAACGCGGGTGCAGACTCCGCGCCGCTGCGGCGAACCCTGCAATGCCGGAGAGGCCGTCTTATAGCGCGGCGCTGTGCGGCCCTTCCGTACCAGTTGACTGAATGTAGGCAAAACCCACTCCTTGCAAAACCGTTTCAAATTCCCAGCGCGACCCGGAAACCCCATTCCACACACCGCTTCAGCGCGCACAAGGCGCTCGCGTGCGAAGTCACAGGATTCCTGCTTCGCGTCTGCCTTACTTCATTCCCAGACGAGAACCACGACGGTGGTCGCGCGCAATTCCTGTGCCCGCCTCACAACGGGCCTTGCTGAAATTGGCCAACTCCGTTTCGCTGGTTCCGGCCCGCATAGTTCGCCAAGGTGGCGAGTGTCGCGGACTCCGATGCGACTCGATGTTTCCGAGCGCCCTTGCTTCCGGCGCTCCCACAGATTCTTCAGCCGCACTCGAGTTCTGCGCGGCGCTCTGTGGTTCCGTTCCCCAATCCGCCCCGCTTGCTCCATTACGCAAGACCACTTCGGACGTACTCGGCGAACCTTTTAAGATTAGCAATTCAAAGGCAACCCGTCAAACAGGTTTTCAACACCGAACCCGGGCGGGCACAAGCACGAAGAAAAACCCAGATTCCGCAAAGGCGGAAGACATTTGATATCGGGCTACGTAAGCCCCGACGCTTCGCGTTACCGTCTTTCTGCTCCCCGATCATTCGATTGCGACGATGGTTCACCCTGCTCCTACGGGGAATCGCCCCAGAGAGTCCAGGAATAGGTCCTCCCAAGATTGATCGTCCGGTCGCCTGTCTCCGTTTCGGCGGAAAACGAAGTAAAGGGAAAGCTGAATGACTCCACTACATGGAATCCACCCCAACGCCCCAGCCCATAGGCATCGTTGTCCTCAAGGCCTTGGTAGTCAGAATCAATCTCGGCCGAGTGGGTGCCGAAAGCCGAGTAAGCATCCCCTGAATTTCCTCGGCAGGCCAATGTCACAAATACGCCTCCCTGCCATAGGACAGGAGCACCATCCATCTCGGTCTCCCCACAGGCATCCAGAGAGACAATTGGCTCATAGTAGTAAATCCCATCGCCATAAATATCTGTCTCGGAATAGGCCGTTACTTCAAGGGCATGGGCGTCGAAGTCAATCGACGTATACCCCAGAACGCCCTGCTTCCAACCTCCGTCGTATTTCCGGGCCGTGACGCTTCCTCCATTGGCGCTGGCTGGGGAATCCTCGTCCCTGTGATGCGACACGATGCGGTATTTTACGAGAGCGTCAATTCTGGCAAATTCGGAATCACCAACCAGGGCGTGGAACTCGTCGCGCGCACTCAGGGTCAGCGCATCGAGTTTCGCCAGAAGATTTCCGGCATCGCTCGGTGGAGGAAGGGCGCTCGACCCTCGCTGCAACTTGGCGTTCATAACTCGAAATCTGGTCAGGGAATCCTTCAGATCGCTTTCCGGTCCCTTTGCCTTGGCGCGATATTCAATTGCAACCTTGTCGAGGGAAATCAATTCCTGCCACGTCAGGCCGAATTTCGCTTCCATGTGGTGGCGATATGGAGAACCGTCTCCGCCCGACCGATCAAGTTCGTCTGCCCTGTCCTTGAATGCCGCGGCCTGATGCAGCAGGATGCCATAGATGACCGACTCAGGCACCTGCTGTTGCTTTTGAAGGACCTCGGGAGAATAAATGATTTCCTGCCCCATGGCTTCGGCGGAGCCGCAACAGAGAAGAACCAGAATCATGCAGAGTAAAGCCATACGCATACTGTCGTCCCTCAACTCCGAATAATAGAGGGAACCTGAATCTCTGGCGCGGAAAATGCCCCTCCCTCACTTCCCCGTCACCTCATATCTCGCCACCATCCCCGCCACCATATGGTCGCTCACATGGCAGTGGTACAGCCAGATGCCGGGGTTTTCCGGAACCATGTCCGCGGTAATCATCTGCGCTGAGCCGATTGATAGAACATCTGTCCGTTGCCCATTCACCATCACTGTGTTGCCGTGCCAGTGCGGTGTGTGAAAGTTAAAGAAATCGCCAAGCGTCGCCACATACCAGCGCACATGGTCGCCTTTCTTCATCACCATCATCGGCCCGTTGCCGTAAATATACCCATTGATCGTGAACTTGAGGTTCGAACTAACAACGTCGTTACCGATTCCCGTTGTCGCCAAGTAGTTGGCCAGTGGAGGTCCAGGCTTGAACTGAATCCCCTTTGGATCGCTCGTGTACTTCGCAATGTTGTCGTCGATATACCAGCTCTCGCTCTCATTCAACGCAATAAACATCGTGGCAAACTCGTGGTCAACATCCTTCGGGCTTCCGTCAGCCCGCGCCATGCCGCGACGGGTCACAACAATGTACCCGAACAGCCCCGAGGCCACATCCCGCAGCTCATCGCAATGCGAGTGGTACAGCCAGAAAATCGAACTCGGATCATTCGGCCCCGGCCCCGACTGTTCCTCAACCTTCCACGTATAAACATGCGTCGCCCCCGGGGCCACGCACCCGTCCGTCGCTTTGGTCCCGTCGTCGTAGTTGGCCCCTTCCGAGCCTTTCTGATACACCACGCCATGCGGATGCATCCCGTAAGGATGGGAAGCGTTGTTCCTGAACACCACCCGGATCGTGTCCCCCACCACGCCCCGCAAAATCGGTCCCAGTATTCCCAGGTAAGCCTCGTCCGCCGGCCTCTTCTTCAGGGTCGCAAACGACCCATCCGTATATTCCCGATAGACCGCCTTCTTGTAAACGCTCCCGATCTGATGAGGCCCGGATTGGGTAAAGACTTTCGCAATGGAATCAAACGGCATGCCCATGGCCTCGTCGCGGCCCGACGGAGCATAGTTCCAGGTCACCTCGTCGGCGGCAACATAATAGGTGCGAACCTTGCCCTCGGGCGGACGCCCGGCGGCAACGGCAATCGATGGCGCGAACAGCATCACGCTGAGAGCGCAAAAAACAATAATCTTCACTGTTTCAACAGAATGACGGCGCACGGTTTCTCCTCGGTTGAGTAGTTCCAGGGCCCGCTACTTTGCTTCCGAATTAGACGGCACGCAGGAGTACCCCCGTGCTTTGCGTCGCGCGGACAGGGGTATCCGGGCGAACGCGAATTCTCTTCTCAATAGGAAAGTGGCCCAAGCATACGCTTTGCGGCCTTTCCCCGTAAAGAGAAACTAATGCAACACTTCGCCCCCGATAGCATTCACCTCGCCCGCCTTGTCCACAAGCACCTGTCTGCCTCTGCTCCCCGTGGTGTAAGTTGTTTACCGAACCAGAATCAGTGGCATTGTGGCGCCTCAAAAAAGTCGGCGTCCGGAGGAAAAACCATCATGAGCACGCGACGCGATTTTGTGAAAATGGCGGCTGGGGCGACTCTTGCTCCTTCTGTTCTTCATGCTTCCAAGGCATTCGGTGCGACACCACCGGCGGAAACGTCCGCCCTCGCGGCCAAGGTACATCTTGAGCCGTTCGACTACCAGGGTGTGCGCCTGCTGGACGGCATGCAGAAGAGCCAGTACGACCGGACCCGTGAGTACTACTACAAAATTCCAGACGACGACATCCTGAAAGGATTTCGCGAGCGGGCGGGCTTGCCCGCGCCCGGGCGGGAGATGGGCGGCTGGGCGCAAGTTGACACCTCCGGCGTTTTTGGACAATGGCTCAGCGGCATGGCCCGCATGTACAAAGCCACCGGTGATACGGAAATGCGGGACAAAGCCACTCTCCTGATGAATGGATGGGCACAGGCCTACCGCAAGGATGGCGTCCCCGTCAGCTCGCGTACCCCGGCATTGAACGGAAGCCGGGTCCATTATTCCTATGACAAAACGGTGTGCGGTCTGGTGGACATGGGCAAGTACGCCGATAGTAAGGAGGCGTTGGCCCTTCTGGATAGATTGGTTGACTGGGGATCCACGAACCTGGACCGCACCCGCAATCCCGCCACGCCGAAGGACAACGCCTCCTTCAGCTCCGGCAACGAGTGGTACACGCTCTCGGAAAACCTCTATCGCGGCTATGTGCTCACCGGCAATCCAAAGTACAAGACCTTCGGAGACCTGTGGCGTTACGACAGCTACTGGGACAAATTCGTCGACCAGGCGAATCCGGACATCCATTACCTGCACGCCTACAGTCACGTCAACACGCTCAGCAGCGCCGCCATGAGTTACGGCGTCACTGGCGACAAGAAATATCTGAAGGCCATCATCAACGCCCACGATTATTTTCAGCGGGCGCAGTGTTACGCCACCGGAGGCTACGGTCCGGGAGAAAGCCTGGTGTCCAACGACGGAATGCTGGGCCGCTCGCTTGAGCGCGTCAGCGACACCTTCGAGACGCCTTGCGGATCATGGTCCATCTTCAAGCTCAGCAAGTATCTGTTGCAATTCACCGGCGAGGCAAGGTTCGGCGACTGGATGGAGAAAGCCGTGTATAACGGCATCGGCGCGGCCCTGCCCATGGCCGGACGCGGCCGCACCTTCTACTACTCCGACTACCTTCTTGGCGGATGCCAGAAAACGTATTATTCCGCCGCATGGCCATGCTGTTCCGGGACCTACATTCAGGATGCGGCGGACTATCACGACATCATTTACTTCAAGGGCGACCGCAGCCTGCATGTGAACCTCTTCGTCCCGTCGCAGGTGGCGTGGAACGTGGACGACACAGCGGTCGGGGTCGAGCAGGCGACGGATTTCCCCGAGTCCGACACCACTACCCTGACCGTGCGGCCCGAGAAGCCGGTCAAGTTCAGCCTCAAGTTCCGCGTGCCGGGATGGACCGACGGCGCCTGGGTCAGCGTCAACGGCAGCAAGCAGGCCATCGAATGCCGCCCTGGGACCTGGGCTGCGCTGGACCGCACCTGGAACGCCGGAGACCGGGTGGAGATTCATCTGCCCATGAAGCTCGCCTTCGCGCCGGTTGACCAGCAACACCCGCATCGTGTGGCCGCCGTCTACGGCCCCGTAGTGCTGGTGCGCGGCCCGGAGACCGTGGTTCTGCCCAATGTGAATGACGTCTCCAAATGGATCGTCTCCAAGGACGACGGGCTGGAGTTTCACGCCGAGAGCCGCGCGACTGCGGGCTTTGTCCCCTTCTAACCGGCCCGGTCACGCAGCGCCTATTGATTGAACTTCGACCTGGATTCCGAAAACGCGCAACCAAACGGGGGCCCGCCAGGGGCCGCCCGCTCTACTCATATGCCAGCGCGTCAATCGGGTCTTTCCGGGCCGCCTTCCATGCCGGATAAATCGCCCCCAGCAGCGATCCTCCCAGCGCGATCAGCGCCGCGTACACCCGCCACTTGTTCGTCAACTGGAACGAGAACTTCGCGTAGTGCAGGTCAAGCCCGAACTTGATGATCTCCGTCCAGATGATGCCCAGAATGATTCCTACAATCGACACCAGCAGCGCCTCACGCAGCACTACATTCAGGATGTAAAGCTTCGACGCGCCCATCGACTTCAGGATCCCAATCTCGCGCGTCCGCTCCATCACCGCCGTGTAAAGCGATTGGAAGATCACCAGGAATCCAACAATCACGGCGATGCTGATCACCGTGTCCAGCGCGATGTTGAACCCCGGCAGGTGCTCCGGCGTCATCAGCGACATCCATTCCTGGATCGTCTGCACCTGATAATTTCCCAGCCCCGGCGTCGCGTTGATCTCCTTCGTAATCAGCCCCTGGTTTTTCAGGTCATCGCTCTTGATGTAAAAGACTGAAGCATTGTTCGGCGATCCCATCAGCGCGCCCAGCGTCTGGATGGGCATGAAGACCCGCCCTCCCTTGCCGTGCTCCACAATGCCGCAGATGCGGAATTCGTGGTTCAGCAGCGTAATCGTCGAGCCCACGTCGCGGCTGTGGCCCCTCGGCGCGGCGCGGACATAAAGATCATCCACTATCACGTCGTGGGGCCCCTTGAACGGCCCTCCGGAAAGAAACGTGAAGGGCCGCAGCGCGTTGTAGCTGGCAAAATCAATGCCCCAAATCGTCTCAATGCCCTTGGACATGCTGAAGTTGGCAATCGCCGGCGAGGCCACAGCCACATGGGGCAGCTTGGCCAGAACATCGGCAATTTTGGCCGGGACCGGCGCTCCCCCCACCGCGCTGATAAAGCTGGCATTCGGAGGCCGGACAATTATATCGGCCCCAATCCCGCCCGTTTCACTCCGGGCGTTATTCACCATCCCCAGCATAATGGCCACAATCGAGAGGATCATAATCACCTCGATGGCCACCGCCAGGACGCTGATGATGGTGCGCAGAGGACGATGCAGGACGTTGCCGACAACAAGTTTATTCATGAGTAACGAGCGATCCGGTTTTTTGGGAAGGGCATGGCTTTAGCCGTGCCATATGCAGTGCAGGAGCAGCGGGGCTTTAGCCCCTCAGGAACGTCTCTCCCAGGGCGGCCCCTATTCCGAAAGTTTAGCAAAATCGGGAATTTAGCTCGCCACCCCTCCCCAAACACCCTCAAGTTTCCCCCGATTGCACCGATCATGGGGCTACAGACAGCACTAGGTAAATGAAAGGAAAACAGGACCCTGCGAAATTTTGACCTTGCGCGCGGCCCCGCTTTATGGTGAATTAAATGACACCTGAAATCTATAGGGATGGGCTGCCCAATAAGACTAAGGAAAGAAAGATGAGCAAATTCGGTGAGGAACTGAGGAGGGAAAGAGAATCTCGGGGCATCGCACTGGCAGCCATCACGGACGAAACCAAGATCAGCAGCCGCTATCTGACGGCGCTGGAATCGGAAAAGTTTGACGACCTGCCCGGCGGCGTCATCAACAAAGGCATCATGCGCGGCTACGCCCGCGTGGTGGGGCTCGATTCAGAGGCCTGGGTGGACCGCTTCATGTCCGCCTACCAGTGCAGCGGCCAACTCAAGGACGATGACGCAAGCTGGATCGCTTTTGCCGAAAACGTCGGCAAAAGCCGCCCACTTGCGGACCGCCCCGAAGTGCGCCTTAAAGTAACCGGACTCGCCGTGCTGGTCGTGGTTCTGGCCACACTTGGCTGGCTGGTATGGAACTTCGTGGCTTGACCCGGCAGGTCGCTGCAGGACGGCGGCCGCTGACCATATCCTGATTTCCTTTCGTTCCCCTTCTTGAACAACCTATGTGGCCACTTGTCCGTGTTTCTTCGGAACACGCGCTAATACCACCTCTTGGCCTGAAAACCCAACAGAATCAATGAACTGCAGCGCTGTTTTCTGAAAGTCTAATGAAATGAATGAAGTACAGCGCTCGAGGGCACAAAAAGTTTGATTTCCCGGGTTCTGACCCGCTGAACGCTGCTCTACCCAAGATCGCGGAAACCGCAAATCGTTTAAAGCCATGCCCTGATACGGGATTTGTGATCAGCAGAAACGACGTGCTTCCCACGTCTCAGAATCGAGACGTGGAGCACCCACATTGATCGCTTTCTGCCTACACCGCGGCGAGGGTTTTGGAGGCCTGCTCCTTGAGAGCGGCGGCCTTGTCGGTGGCTTCCCAGGTGAATTCCTTTTCGGAGCGGCCGAAGTGGCCATAGGCCGCGGTCTGCCGGTAAATGGGGCGGCGCAGGTTGAGGCTCTCGATAATGCCTTTGGGTGTGAGCTGGAAGTTCGCACGCACCAGCTCTTCGAGCTTGCTCTCGTCCACGGTGGCTGTTCCGAAGGTATCGACCAGCACGCTGACCGGCTCGGCCACGCCGATGGCGTAGGCCAACTGCACTTCGCAGCGCTCGGCAAGACCCGCCGCGACGATGTTCTTGGCGATGTAGCGCGCCATGTAGGCCGCCGAGCGGTCCACCTTTGTCGGGTCCTTGCCGCTGAAGGCGCCGCCGCCGTGACGGCCCATGCCGCCGTAGGTATCGACGATGATCTTGCGTCCGGTGAGGCCGCTGTCGCCCATGGGGCCGCCGACTACGAAGCGTCCCGTGGGGTTGATGTGGTACTTGGTGTTCTCGTCGAGAAGCTCGGCGGGGAGGACTTCCTGAATGACGTGCTTCAGGATGTCGGCGCGCAGTTCCTCAATTGCAACCGTCTCGGAGTGCTGGGAGGAAATGACGACGGCGTCAATGCGGACCGGCTTGTGCGTTTTGGCGTCGTACTCGACCGTGACCTGGCTTTTGCCGTCGGCGCGCAAGTAAGACAACTGCCCGCTCTTGCGGACGTCGGTGAGGCGGCGCGTGAGCTTGTGGGCGAAGGAGATGGCGGCGGGCATCAGCTCCGGCGTCTCGTTAGTGGCGTAGCCGAACATCATGCCCTGGTCGCCGGCGCCGCCGGTGTCCACACCCATGGCGATGTCGCCCGACTGCTTGTTGATGGAGGAGATGACGGCGCAGGTATTAGAGTCGAATCCGTAGAGCGCGTTGTCATAGCCGATGGACTGGACCACTCCGCGGACCAGGGTCTGGAAATCGACATAAGCGCGGGTGGTGATTTCGCCCGCGATGGCCACCATTCCGGTGGCGAGCAGGGTTTCGCAGGCGACGCGGCTGTACGGGTCCTGAGCAAGACAGGCGTCAAGTACCGCGTCTGAAATCTGGTCAGCCATCTTGTCCGGATGGCCTTCCGTTACCGACTCCGAAGTAAACAAAAACCGTTCCCGTTGAGACACTCCGAATCCTCCATGCGCGACGGGCAGCCC
>JAICYR010000254.1 GCA_025934135.1 Acidobacteriaceae bacterium
CGGGTGGAGTTCTTCACAGGACCGACGTTGTTGAGTACGCGGGAGACGGTTGCGGTTGACACCTTCGCGCGCTTCGCCACTACTTCCAAGTTCATCAGCCGAAAGGCACTCCTTGTCGATTGGTTCTTGTATTATCGCTTCCGGAAGCGGATCTTGTCAGTAATAGGACGGCGAATACGACCGCTCGCGCCAGGTCCGCGGATGACTGGCGTACCCTTGCGAAACCAGGTAAGGTGGTCCTCCTTCCAAAAAACAGTGGAGAATAGACGATAAGGAGTCGGGATGCAAATGGAACTGCTCGTCAACGGGCGGATGCAACGGATCGAAACGGATCCCGAGCGTAGCCTGCTGAATGTCCTTCGGGAAGATTTAGATCTCACGGGTACGAAATATGGATGCGGGGAGGGGCAGTGCGGCGCCTGCACGGTGCTTCTCGATGGAGAGCCTGTGCGGTCCTGCGTTATTCCCTTTAGCGCGGCAGCGGGCAAGCACATCACGACCATCGAGGGGA
This sequence comes from Acidobacteriaceae bacterium, assembly GCA_025934135.1. Lineage (GTDB taxonomy): Bacteria > Acidobacteriota > Terriglobia > Terriglobales > Acidobacteriaceae > Silvibacterium. Next base: position 512 of record JAICYR010000254.1, read on the forward strand.
TCGAAAAGAACGGAGCGCTGCACCCACTCCAGCAAGCCTTCCTCGAAGCAGATGCACTTCAGTGCGGATACTGCACATCGGGCATGATTCTCGCCGGCGTGGCCCTTCTCCAAAAGAATTCTTCTCCCAAGCCGGACGACATTATCCGAGCCATGCAAGGGAACATCTGCCGCTGCGGAGCATATCCGAGAATTGTTCACGCGATCCAGTCGGCGGCCACTTCGATGAAACGAGGAGCACATGTCTGACGCTTTGCTCGACCAACTAGCGGCGTTCACGCCCGACCGTCGCTCATTTCTAAAGGTTCTAGGCGGCGGACTCACCTTTCTGTTGACCACCGAGGCCGACGCCCAGGAATCCGGCGGAAAAGGCCACCACCGTAGAGGTCGGCCGCTACCGGAGAACATTTCCGCATGGCTACATATCGGCGAAGACAATACCATCACGGTCTTCACCGGCAAGGTCGAAGTGGGGCAAAACGCGCGCACGGCGTTGACCCAGGCAGTCTCCGAAGAATTACATACGGCGCCGCAGGCAATTCAACTCGTGATGGGCGACACGGATCGAACGCCGTTCGACATGGGCACATTCGGAAGCCGGACAACGCCGACCATGGCTCCGCAGTTACGGCGCGCGGCGATCGCGGCTCGCGAAGCCCTCTTCGATCTTGCTGCGCGGCAGTGGAAGGCGGAGGCGTCGAGGCTCGAAGCCGCAGATGGTTGTGTGCGCAATCCAGCCACGGGCACGAAGGTCACTTTCGGCGAGTTAACCAAAGGCCAGAATCTGGTTCAAACCATTGGGATGGTCAAGGTAGACGGGCCGCTCAGCCGGTCCCTTGCCAAGGTCGACGGGCGGGATTTCGTTACCGGCAAGCATCGATTCACGGCAGATCTGAAGCGTCCGGGAATGCTTTACGGCGGAATTCTGCGGCCTTCGGCATTTCATGCCACAATCTCCTCGCTCGATACGTCCGCGGCGGAGAAACTGCCCGGCGTTCACGTGGTTCATGATGGCCAATTGATCGGAGTAACCGCGCCGGATGCGTCGGCCGCGACGCGTGCGTTGGCAGCAATCAGAGCCACTTGGAAAACTGAGCCACAGCCCTCCGATAAAACCATCTTCGAGTATCTGAAAGCGAACCCCGAAGGGAACGGGGGCGGTGAAGTCGTCCGCACAAGTGGCTCAGTGGCGACCGGAATGGATGACGCCGCGCATCGTCTCAGCGCGACTTACGCCGTTTCGTATATCGCCCACGTGCCGCTCGAACCCCGGGCGGCAGTGGCGGAGTGGAAGGGCTCGAAACTAACGGTTTGGACCGGCACACAGCGCCCGTTCGGCGTTCGAAGCGAACTGGCGGAAGCATTTCACCTCCCGGAAGAATCCGTTCGCGTTCTTGTCCCGGACACTGGTTCGGCGTATGGCGGCAAACACACGGGGGAATGCGCGGTGGAAGCGGCTACTCTCGCGAAAGCGGTGGGCCGTCCGGTCAAACTTGTGTGGACCCGCGAAGAGGAGTTCACGTGGGCATATTTCCGCCCGGCGGGCGTGATCGAAATCCGTAGCGCCGCGGGAAAAGACGGAAAGCTGGCCGCCTGGGAGTTCCACAACTACAATTCCGGCGCATCCGGCATCACCATGCCCTACGATGTTCCGCACCAGCGCATCGTTTATCATCCCGCCCGTTCGCCACTGAGGCAGGGGTCCTATCGGGGGCTTGCCTCAACCGCCAACAATTTCGCTCGTGAGTCGCACATGGACGACCTCGCTCGCGCAGCCGGCTTCGATCCGCTCGAATTCCGTTTGAAAAATCTGACGGATCAACGTCTGCGGGCGGTGCTCACCGCCGCGGCGGAACGCTTCGGATGGGGCCGCGCAAAGGTAGGTGCGAATCGCGGCGCCGGGCTTGCCTGCGGGACAGAAAAAGGTGGTTACGTCGCGACTTGCGCTGAGATTTCGGTCGATCCTCAGACCAGAAACGTGAAAGTAGAGCGCGTCGTAACCGCTTTTGAATGCGGCGCCATTGTGAACCCGGACCAATTGAAGAATCAGGTGGAAGGGGCGGGACTTATGGGTCTCGGCGGCGCGCTGTTTGAGGCTATCCAGTTCGAAGACGGGAAAATCCTCAATCCCAAGCTGTCCAAATACCGCGTCCCGCGATTCGAGGACCTCCCGGTTCTGGAGACAATACTCCTCAACCGCCGCGATCTCGATTCATCCGGCGCGGGCGAGACACCCATCATGGCCATCGGCCCCGCTATTGGAAACGCCATCTACGACGCGTTGCAGATCAGGGTAAGAGCGCTCCCCATGGCTCCGCACATCGCGCACACGTAGCATAACCTGCTACATGCCCTTGACGGGGACTGAGACTTCCGTGTTCTCCCAAGCCATTGTCAGCGTCGCCTCATTCCCGGATGCGGGCTTAAGCGAAATCGTAAACTCCTCGACCGGCGAACTTAAGTTCTTCACCTTCATCTGTGTGCGGCCGAGATCCTTCGAAGCATCGTAGCTGAACGCGCCCCATTGGTCGGCGGTCTTGTTGACAATCAGCGTCCAGTGATCTTTCTCCGGAATCGTGAACAGCGCATAACTGCCCTTCGGCACTTTCAAATCCCCAATCGTCAGGTCGGCATTCGCCGTTAGCTTAGTCGCTTCATCCGCGCCCGTACGCCAAACCTGTCCGAACGGCGCCAAGCTGGCACCGACGGCTTTCCGCCCGTGAAGGGACGGACGGCCGTAGGTAATTGTAATTTTGTTTCCGTTGAGTGTGATGGACGTGCTCTCATGGGGACTCTTCCGCTGCTCCTGCTGCGCAGTCAAACCAAGGCTCGCGACAGCCAGCATCGCCAGCATTCCCAGAAAGTTCCTTTTTGACATAGTTCCTCCCAAAGCTTCTCAAGTGTATTACGTTTAAGGTAGGCCAGAGGTATCGGGTCGTCTTACAATTTTGTAAGAGTGCCGGATGCCAATGGTAAACTGTGGATTCCCGTTAAGCGCTCGTAGCGCAA
>JAICYR010000247.1 GCA_025934135.1 Acidobacteriaceae bacterium
ACCCGGACCTGTTCACGCCCGTCCGCAAATCCATGGACTACGCCAAAGACTTCGCCGTCCCCATGGAGCCCTACTCCGTCGCTGTCCTGGAAATCGAAGCCGGATAAAACTCGCCTTCCAATCCGAACCCGCAAACCTACCGTTAACACTTGAGCTCAGGTGAGTTGGAGAGAATGTTGTCAAATTGCAAGCCAAGCTCTTTCAACGCCGCCGCGCCTGTGTCGTATTTTCGTTTGGTATCGGCACTAAAGATTTCGGCAGACGCTCCGGATTTGCCGTCGATCCGGTACAGTCGCACGTTGTACCGGTGACTGCCCCAATGTGCCCCGTCCTCCCAGATGAAGTTCCACGCAGCCAAACCGAAACCACGGTGCTGCCCCAGATCTCCTACGTAGAATCCCCCCTGGCCATTTACAACTGGCTGCTGCTGCAACCACGAGCTCAGCTTGCTGCCGACCGGCCCCACAAGAGCCGGAACGTACTCACAGTCAGAACCTCCCGTATACATGGCAATCGCGAGCACAGAATCCGGCAGAGATTTTGAGTTAATCAGAAAGAAAACCAGAGTGGAGGGCCCAAGATTTTTGAACTTGTGAGGGGGCGCCTCGTCAATGCGGAAAATGTCGGGCCTTGAGCTTCCGACGGGCATGGAGTAAAGAACGCGCCCGAACTTGTCTTGGAAACGGGCTGTGGGGAAGCCACCAACCGGAAAGCTACTTCTCACCGTAATCTGGCCGATGCCTTCCGCATGCAATGTGGCGTGATCATGCCCTCGAGGCAAGGTAACCAGAAAAGCCAGCGCCAATGCGGAGATCAACCGGACCATCGTTCAGCAATAGTATCCGACCTCATGTCGTAAGACCGGTTTGCTCACTTCCGCTACCGCTTGCTAGCATACTCACGCATGCGCGGCTGCTTAAACCGCGCCGCTGCAAACAATTTGCGGAGGATTCAATGAGGATGATTGGCCGTTCGGTTGGCATGGCGTGCACTGCGGTACTACTGACTGGTTTGCTGCCCGCGTTTGCGGCGCCCCCCACTGCCAATCAGCCTCTGCCGGCCAAAAAGCCGCAGCCCACCCTGCAGAAGCTCATGGCGGAGCACTTCGCCGCATTCAACTCCTGCGACTGGAACCGCCTCATGGCCCAGTACGACGATGACATGGCCTTCCTCTCCAAGGATGGCGGCATCGTCAAAGGCCGCAAGGCCATCGGCGACATGTTCCGCGACGCCCTCAAGCCTCACTCCGCCGGCGGATTCTGCGGCGTCAAGCTAACTCCGCTGCAGACCATCGTCGTCGGCAACACCGTCAACGTCATCTGGCGCGCGGACGCCCCCTTCCTGGCCGAACCCTACAAGGGCTCCGAAGCCTTCGAGACCCGCAACGGAATGCTCGTCGCCCAGGTCACCACCTGGGATCCCTCCGCGATGAAGATGAAGAAGTAGCGGCGGAGTTCGTCACCTATCTGAGGCGGGCAAACAACCGTAAGCGCATGCCGGTATGAATGAGGCGTCGAAATATCGCATCATTCTCATCTGCACCGGAGTTCCCCCTAGCCTGGGAGAAGACGGTGCTGCTGCGATTAATGAAGAATTTTCCCGTCGGCAATGGCATCAGGACGTCCGCTGCAACTGGGATGGCAGCTCACTCACACTCGAAGCAGTGAATGATTACGACAATGACGGTAAGGCTCTTATCGATGAATTCTCAGATGCAATCTCAGCCTGTATAGCGGATGGTTTCGCGGGAGAGATCAAGGTGCTGTCGGTTGAACAATTTCGTTAGCTGACCCGCGATGGCCTGCCACCGGCTGGCCCGCTGCGCCTCAGCGCGGCATCTCGTTGTATCCGCGCCCGCTCAGAATCATCGGCACACATCGCTCCGCCCTCGCCGCTCGGGTCGCCGCCTGCTTCGCGCCCGTAATATGCAGCAGGTACGATCTCCGCCGCCCCGGCGTCAGCGCGGCAAACGCCGCCTTCAGCTCGCGATCGCTCCCCAGCAGCGCCTGCAACTCCTCCGGCACCGCATGTTCCTCGGGCTTCTTCAGCGGAACCTTCTTGCCTGCTTTCTCCAGCTCCATCGCCTCGCGCAAATAGCGCTCCAGCGCGCGCTCGGCGTCTGCAATCTCCGCCACCGACGTGAACTTGATCCACCGCCCGGCCTGCGTGTGCTCTCCCGCTCGCTCCAGCATGCCCTTCGTATCCTTCAGCAGCGCGCCTTTGAAAAACGAGAACGCGCACGACTCCTTCAGCGGAATCACAATCGCCACATTCTTCCCCGCGAGCGTGAAGCACGGCTTGCCCCACTTGAACTCCTCCTCCAGCCCGCACCCCACCGCAATCTTCCGCAGCTCCTGCGTCTCCTTCGCCCACTTCTTCGCATACGGAACCTGCATCGCTCCCACCCTCCTTCCACCACGCGAGCCAGCATAAATCCTTCAAGCTGCGCTGCTCACACTCTGCGATCATTTCCGAGCAGCTTGCGCCGGCGGCGGAGGGTGAGGCTGCCAGGCCGGACCGCCTTCTTCCCACTGGTCATCGGTCAGTTGCTCCACGTGGCTGCCGTCAGCGTTCATCACAAAGATTTCGCCATACGGCTGCGGGCTGCCGGTGTAGAGTGTCTCGTCCTTGAATCCCATACGAGAGCTCGTAAACAACAGTCGCGCGCCGTCCGGAGACCAGGCCAGGTGCGCCTCATTGCCATGCGTGTGCGTCAACTGGGTTACATCCTTCCCATCGGGACGAATGGTCATCACTTCAAAGTCGCCGGCAATATTGCGCACAAACGCGATCAAATCTCCGCGCGGGGACCACAGAGGAAAGTTGTCGTACTTGTCGGTCAGCTTGGTCACTGCCCCGTCTGCGAGATCCAAAATGCGCAGACCCTCGCCCTCGGGTCCCGCGGTGCGGTACACAATGTGAGTCCCGTCCGGCGAAAACGCCGCAAAGCCGTTGTTGTTAGGCCCGGAGGTCACCAGATGAAAGCCGGTGCCGTCCGCATTGAGGATCGCCACCTGCGCTCCGCCATTGACCCGATCGATGGGCTTCTTGGTTCCCGCGGCAAAGTCGAGAAACGCAGTAAAGCCGCCCACACCCACGACGATCTGCCTGCTGTCTGGCGACCATTGCGGCGCTAAAACCAAATCCTTTCGCTCGAGGATGGTGCGCGCCGGCTCGTTCCCATCGATCACCATCAGAGTGCTGCCGGTGCGGGGATCCACGGTTGAAACTGCCAGCCGCATTCCGGTTCGATCGTAGGCCGGCAACTCCGTAGTCGCGGAGAGCTCAAACTCTGGACTCCGGCTCCATTGCTTCACCGGCGCGGGGCTCGGGCTGAAAGCCGTACGGCTGTACACCACGCGACTGCCATCCGGAGACCAGGCAGCGGGACTGGTCGCAAGATCCGTACCGGACGGGCCACCTTTCCATCCCCAGAAACAATCTCCAGCCGGTCACCCTCGCCCCGCAGGTAAGCAATCGAGCCGGAGGCAAGCACCGACGGCGCCAGCTTCACGCCTGGGCCGCTGGTGATGGGAACCATAGATCCGGTGGCCACGTCGATCTTGTCGATCTGGCTCGCTGCATCTGCCACATACGGCGTCAGCAGCTTGGTGCGATGGGTCCATGTGTCTTCCGCGGGCATGCAGTAGGCCACAATGCTTTTGCTGTCAGCCGTCCATCGCGGGCTGCCGCAGAA
>JAICYR010000162.1 GCA_025934135.1 Acidobacteriaceae bacterium
AGGCTAGCGGAATAGCCTCACGGCGATGCCACTGCTGAAGGTTGCTCCTTGAGGCTGATTTGCGGAGAAAGAACGCCCGTAAAGGACCTCGCCAAGCTTCCAGGAAATTCTAGGGCTGAGCCGGACGTTGAATCCGCCGCCCGCCTCCATAGCGGGAGTCGTAGAAGCTTTGAGCACATCCTGACCATCCGAATAGCTGGAGATTGGCACGGTGGGGTAGTCGGAATGCGACACCCCGCCCAACACAATGCCGTCTATGCTGATCCGGCGGTGCACAAACTCAATGCGGGGACCGAGAAAGAGAGCCCGCTGGTGTTCTTCATGGTCCGGCTGGTCAGCCGACTCCAGCCATAACGCTCGTGTTTCGACCCCAAGCCACGGCCGCGCTTGCAGGTAGGCTCCTGCGATGCCTCCGTAGAGGACACCATAGTGAGCGGGATCAGGGTTCCAGTGAGGTTTATTGATAGAAACCTCGCCAAATACCGCGAGTTCCGGGCGTCTGGGTCGTGTAGGAACGATCTGCGCGCCAGCCGCGGAGACACCGAAAGCAACTGCAAGCAAAAGGCAGATGAATCGTACAGAGTTTACCTTTCTGGTGTATTGCAGGCTCATCCTTGATTCACCCTCCCCATCTGCATTCTTCGTAGGCGCTCCCGGCGTTGCCGCCAAGGGCCTGCACACCCCGCTTGCGGGGGTGGGCACAAGGGTTTTATCGGCGGGCGGAGAAGATTCAGGATGTGCTTTGGTACCTGTTCTGGTCACGCATCGGTACCTTCATTGGGACATCCCGGTCTGTTTACCGTCGCTGCACCGCACGAAGATCCTGAACGCTCCGGCGTCATCTCCCGCTCGTTGGAACGGTGGGCTGGCTTGGTGCTTCCCTATCGAATGGCAAAGGCTGCGAACTACACCTTCTTCAATGCTCTAGAATGGCGGGCAGTTGTGGAGGAACCATGGGGATCCTCGATCGCTTTCGCCTCGATGGGAAGACCGCGCTCGTGACAGGTGCGGCCGGCGGCCTGGGAGCCGCCATCGCGATTGGCTTGGCCGAGGCTGGAGCCGAAGTGGCCTGCCACGGAAACCGCCACCCAGCCGAAAAGATCAGCGAGACGATCCGCGCGCTAGGCAGGAAATCGCAGAGTTTTACGGCCGATTTGAGTGAGCGAGACGGCGCAGAGCGTCTTTTCTCTTCCGTCTGCGCCGCGATGGGCGCTCCCGACATCCTGGTGAACAATGCAGGCACCATCTACAGGGAGCCGGCCGAGGACTATGACTTCAGCGAGTGGATGACGGTTTTGCAGGTGAACTTGAACAGCGTCTTTCGTCTCTCCCAACTCGCCGGAGGCAAGATGCTCGAGCGCAGGCTAGGCAAGATCATCAACATCGCCTCGCTGCTTGCATTTCAGGGCGGCATTCGCGTAGCGGCTTATTCAGCATCCAAGGGCGGGGTCGCACAACTGACGAAGGCTCTCTCCAACGAGTGGGCGGGCCGCAATGTACAGGTCAACGCCATCGCGCCAGGCTATTTCCGCACCGAGAATACAGAACCGCTGCGGAATGACGAGACACGCAACCGTCAAATTCTGGAACGCATTCCGGCGGGGCGCTGGGGCGACCCTGAGGATCTCGCGGGCGCCGCGGTTTTTCTGGCCTCCCCGGCAAGCGACTATCTGACCGGAGAGGTTCTGGTGATCGACGGCGGATGGATGGCGCGCTAGTGTATATCCATCTAGGCTTAGGCCATTATGGTGAACCCGCGCGGTGACTTCCCTGAAGGTGACGGCTGCTCGTCAAACTCGTCCGCTGCCCTTCGTCCACTGTTCACGATAAATGTGAAAATGTTTCTAGAACCCCAGCCGGCATCCACCTAGAGAATTTCTGAAAGGTAAGTTCCTCCATTTCGCTTTGCCTCAGCCGGGATGACGGATTTGTGAGCTTCTCAAAACCTAACGAAGACACGGAATTCATGGACATTCTCAAGCAGCTTTTTAGGCAATACTTTGACGCTCCTGCCGATCGGATAGAGTCGCTGCAGGGGCAACTGGGCGGATCGGGACGCGCCATTTTTCGTCTTGCCAATGATCGAAGCAGCGCCATCGGCGTTCTCCACGGCGTGCGCGAGGAGAATATCGCATTTCTGGAATTCTCCCGGCACTTTCGCCGTCACGGCCTGCCGGTACCGGAGATATATGGCGAGGATTTAGACCACGGCGCATACCTTGAAGAAGACCTGGGCGACACCACGCTCTTTGACTTCCTATCGAACAATCGCGCCGGCGGGGAGATTGCTTCGCCGGTCATCGAAGCCTACTACAAGGTGGTGAGCATTCTCCCTCGCTTCCAAGTGGATGGCGGCCGCGATCTGAACTACAAACTCTCTTATCCGCGGGCGAGCTTTGACCGCCAGTCGATCGCGTGGGATCTGAATTATTTCAAGTACTACTTTCTCCGTCTCGCCGGCGTCGCGTTCAACGAACAAGCACTGGAGGACGACTTCGGGCGTTTGACGAAGTTCCTGCTGGGCGCCCGGCACGACTTTTTTCTCTATCGCGACTTCCAATCGCGCAACATCATGTTGCGGGGTGGCGAGCCATATTTCGTCGATTATCAGGGCGGCCGGCGGGGGGCGCTGCAATACGACATCGCCTCGCTTCTCTACGACGGCAAGGCAGACCTGCCGCCGGAGTTGCGGCAGCAGCTCCTCGATCGCTATCTTGACGCGCTCTCCGGCCTGCTCGATCTGGATCGCGAAGTCTTCATGCATTACTACTACGGTTACGTTTACATCCGGATCATGCAGGCGCTTGGGGCGTATGGGTTTCGGGGCTTCTATGAGCGCAAGGCGCACTTTTTGCAAAGCGTTCCATACGCGCTCAAGAATCTGCGCTGGCTGCTGCACCACGTTCAACTTCCGGTAGCGTTGCCGGCTTTGATGGAAGCTTTTCACGCCATGCTCGCTTCCCCCAAGCTGCATACCTTGGCCGCTTCCGCTACTCAGCCGCTGGCGGTTCGCATCGTGAGTTTTTCTTTCCATCACGGCTGGCCCGTCGATCAAACGGGGAATGGAGGCGGATTCGTCTTTGACGCGCGCAGCCTTCCCAACCCGGGCCGCGAGGAGCGCTTCCGTGCACTGACGGGCAGAGATGCTCCCGTAATCGACTACCTCGAGCGCTCCGCAGAGGTGGGCGAATTTCTGGCTCACGCAGAGCCGCTCGTCGATTCGAGCGTGAGGACCTATCAGAGTCGCGGATTCCATGATCTGATGGTCTGCTTTGGATGCACCGGCGGCCAGCACCGCTCGGTATATCTGGCCGAACGCATGGCTGCGCATCTGCGCGGCATGCCGGGGCTGGAGGTGGTCTTGGAGCACCGCGAGCTGGAGAGGCTGGCCCGATGAAGGCCATGGTGTTGGCCGCGGGGCTGGGCACCCGCCTGAGGCCGCTCACGAACGATCGGCCCAAGGCGTTGGTCGAGGTTGCCGGCCGGCCTCTGCTGGCGATCGTGCTTGATCGCTTGCGGGCGGCGGGCGTTACCGAGACTATCGTCAATGCGCACCACTTTGCCGGGATGATCAGCGACTACATCGCACGGAACGATTTTGGGATGCGCGTCGAGGTTTCCCTTGAAGAGACGGTGCTCGATACCGGCGGCGGCCTCAAGCAGGCAGCATGGTTTTTCCTAGAAGATCCAGACCGGCTTGATCAACCATTCCTGGTGCACAACGTGGACGTCATCAGCACCATCGACCTGAGGGCCTTGCTGGCATTCCACCGGTCGAATCAAGCGCTGGCCACTCTGGCGGTGCAACGGCGCGCCAGCGCCCGCTGCCTGCTCTTCGACTCGCAGGGTCAGCTTTGCGGCCGCAGGACGGGAGCCGAGGCGGCCGATGAGATCGCTTCTTCGGCCGCCGGACCCTTTCACGCTCTAGCATTTTCAGGCGTTCACGCGCTCTCGCCCCGCATCTTCGATTGCATGACGGAGCAAGCCCCCTTTTCGATCATCTCGGCCTATTTGCGATTGGCGGCGCGCTTGGAGACGATCCTTGCCTTTGAGGACGATTCGGCATATTGGCGCGACCTTGGCCGGCCCGAGAGCGTGCGGCAAGCAGCCGAGGAAGCAGAGCGATGGCTGCTGCGCGCCAAGGGATGAGAGCAGCGCAGACCGGCGGCCGGCAATCGCGTAAGGCAGGTTTTTGTGATTAACTTCAAAGCAAGGCGGTCCACGAAGATTTTTGACGGCCTTCCCGTGAGTGCTTCAGGCGCTTCCGTATCAAGCAGATAAGTACTTGAAAGAATTGGATGCAATGGCCCCACGGGGCGGGATTGAATCAGCTTTTGCGGCATTGTCCGGCACTCCTCACGCAACTTTCGCCGCTGCCGATCATCCAACAAGAGCATTTCTGAACTCAATTTCGGAGCGTTTCTGGTGCCTTCTCTTTTTGATCCCATTGATGTAGGCGATCTCGAACTACCGAACCGCGTTTTCATGTCGCCGATGACGCGGCTCCGCGGAACGGTCGAAAACCTCCCCACTCCACTTATGGCAGAGTATTATCGCCAGCGCGCGAATGCCGGGCTAATCGTGACCGAGGGCACGCCCGTCGATCCGATGGGGGTCGGCTACCGGCAGGTTCCGGGCATCTGGAATCGGGAGCAAGTTGCCGGCTGGAAGGGCATAACGAAGGCGGTGCACGAGGCGGGTGGCCGCATCTTTATGCAAATTTGGCATGTGGGACGCATCTCTCATCCGGTCTTTCTGCACGGCGAATTGCCTTTGGCTCCCAGCGCCTTGAAGCCGAAAGGCCACGTGAGCCTGGTACGGCCGCAAATCGAATATGTTACTCCGCGCGCGTTGACGATCGAAGAGGTGAAGGCAATCGTGGAGCAGTTTCGCCACGGGGCCAGGAATGCGCAGGCCGCGGGCTTCGACGGCGTTGAATTGCACGGTGCGAATGGGTATCTGCTGGACCAGTTCCTGCAGGATGGAACGAACCTGCGCACAGATGAGTATGGCGGCCCCGTGGAAAATCGCGCTCGCTTGCTGCTGGAATGCACGGATGCGGCAATTTCGGTCTTCGGCCCAGGTCGGGTCGGTGTCCATCTGGCTCCTCATTCGCCGTCGAATGACATTCGCGATTCCGATCCTTCAACGACCTTCACCTATGTTTTCGAACAATTAGGGAGGCGGAAGATCGCGTTTCTTCTCGTTCGCGATCCCTTAGGGCCGCAGCATCTTGGCATCAAGATCAAGCAGGCCTTTGGCGGAGTTGTGGTGATGAACGAGGGCTATACTCTGGAGACGGCTGAGCAGGTGATCCAGAGCGGCGAAGCTGACGCGGTAGCGTTTGGGAAGTTGTCCCTCGCCAATCCCGATCTGGCACGCCGCTTCAGGCGTGGCGCGGAGCTAAACGCGCCGCAGCCGGAAACCTTCTACTCGCACGGGGCTGAAGGGTACGTTGATTACCCAGCATTGCCGGCAAGCTGAGGAACCGCGGGCCCGGCACTCCACTCCTTCAGGCGGCATATTGCAGCACCGCAATTAGTCGGGCCGGATCGCTCTTGGTGCTTGGCAGCACGCAATTGGGAGCGCGAATGCGCTTCACCGCGGACGGCGTGCAATTGAGAACAGCCCCGCAGCTTTCCTCTCGATCATTTAGTTGTTAGGTGGCGAGCTGTTCTGTTGGTTATCGTCGTCGCCTTTAAAGACGCCAAAGATTTTTCCGAAAAAGCCCTTCTTCTTTTCCTTGTCCTGTTGTGCCGCCGGATTGGAATTTGGTTTCACCGGGGGCGCATTCGCAGCGGCGCTGTTTGGTGTCGCCGGCCTATATTGCGGAGGCTGGACGACCGTCGGTGGATTGCCGATGCCAAAAAGCTTCTGGAAGAGGTTGCGTTGATCTCCGCTCGCGTGGTCGCAGGTATTCACGGGCGCCGTGCCATCCAGAAAGGCGACGGTGTAATAATCCGGACAAGCGGCATCGGAGAGCAGGCCGGTCACCTTGTCGACGTTTACCAGGCTGACTCCACTGGGCGGCACGAAGTCCTCAGTGTCAGAGTATTGCGGCAGCTTGACCGCGCGTTTCATGAAGTAGGTCCAGATTGGGACGGCAGCGTCGGCTCCCTGAATCTTCAAGTCGGAATAGTTGTCGTTGCCCACCCAGACTACGCAAAGCAGATTACTGGTGAACCCGGCGAACCATGCATCATGTTCGGTGCCCGTTTTGCCGGCGGCGGGGGCGGTAAAGCCCAGCGCGCGCACTTTGATGCCGGTGCCGGAATTGATCACATTCTCCATCAAAGAGAGCGTGAGATAGGCCACGCGCGGGTCGAGAACCGGCTTTGAGTCGGGCGCGTAGTCAGTCAGGACGTCGCCATTGGCCGAGCGGATTGAGGCCAGCATCCATGGATTGACCTTGACTCCGCCGTTGGCGAAGACAGTGTAGGCCTCTGCCATCTGAAGCGGAGTGGCATCGTAAGCTCCTATGGCCACTGAGGGCGTAGCGCGGGCGGAGACGATTCCGGCTTCCCGGCCCAAAGCGGCGACATTGTTATAGCCGACCATCTGCGCCAGCTCCACGGTCGCATTGTTGAGTGACAACTCCAGCGCCAGCCGTGCCGTTACCATATGGTTGTACTTGGCAGTGTCGAAGTTCCCGGGTGAGTAGCCGTCTTCAAAGGTTGTCAGCTCGTTGTCGAGCGGCATGAGAGCTGTAAATACGGCCGACGGCTGGCTGGGATCGGGCGGAGCCGGGGGCACCGCTTCGGACGTGGCCACTTCATGGGCTGACTGTCCGGGCGGCGCTGCCGGCACATCAATTGCGGGCCGCGACAGCACGGTTCCGGAGAGGCTGCTGTTGAAGGCCGCAGCATAGACGAACGGCTTAAAGGTAGATCCTGTGGGCCGATGGGCAATGGCGTGGTCCAATTGGCTGGCTCCATAGCTTCTGCCGCCTACCAAAGCCAGCACCTGGCCGGTGTGAGGATTCAGCGCAACCAGCGCGACTTGCGGATAGACGAGCGGTGATTTATCGCCCCGCTTCACGCGGCGCGCGTGCATCGCCTCCACCTGCTTGTCCACCTCCTTGATGCCCTCGCTTACTGCGTCCCTCGCCGCTTGCTGCAAGTCGGGATCAAGCGAGGTGTAGATGCGGAGCCCCTCATTGTTGAAATCCGCATCGCCAAGCTTTTGCACCAGACGATCGCGCACCAGATCGACGAAATAGGGCGCCTGTCCCGCGTCGATGTTGGCGGGCGTCAAATTCAATGGCTCAGCTTTGGCTCGTGCTGCTTGTGCGGAGGTAATCTTGTGCGTCTCCAGCATGGCGTTGAGCACCATGTTGCGCCGGTGGATGGCTCGCGCGGGATGACGGTAAGGATTAAGCCAACTGGGGCTCTGGATCAAGCCTGCCAGCAACGCGCACTGCGCCAGATCAAGCTGGTCGACTCCCTTGCCGAAGTAGGTTTCTGCCGCCTGGCCGAAACCATGGATGGCAAAGCTGCCTACTTGTCCCAGGGGAACCTCATTGGCGTACATCTCGAAGATCTTCTGCTTGCTAAAGCGATGCTCAAGCTGGAAGGTGATGGCGATCTCGATCACCTTGCGCTTAATGCGCTTTTGTGGGGATAGAAAGAAGTTCCTTGCCAACTGCATGGTGATGGTCGAGGCGCCTTCCTCCCGGCTGTCTGAGAGAAGGTCGTCGCGCAGCGCGCCCAGCATGCGTATGTAATCGACGCCGCCATGCTCGAAATAGCGGCGGTCTTCAATCGCCACCACCGCGTTTACCATATTCGGTCCCAGCTCGTCGTAGGTGACAAGCCGCCGCTTGGTGCGGTTCTGGCCGAAGAGGCCGGTAATTAGCTGGGGCTCCAGCTCATAGGCTCCAAGCGTCTGACCGCCGTCGCCGCTGATTCGGCGCACCATGCCGCGATGGAAGGTGATCACGGCTCCCTGCTG
>JAICYR010000291.1 GCA_025934135.1 Acidobacteriaceae bacterium
AGCTTGATGAAGGCCATGACGGATACTCGTTCGCGCCCTGCGACTGCGCAATGGGGCCACTTTCTGCGCAATCACGATGAGCTGGATCTGGGAAGACTTACCAGTGCGCAGCGCCAGACGGTCTTCAACGCGTTCGGCGCTGAGAAGAATATGCAGCTTTACAACCGCGGCATCCGGCGACGCCTGGCCCCAATGCTCGAGGGAGACCGCCGCAGGCTTGAGCTCGCCTACAGCCTGATGCTCACGCTTCCAGGCACACCTGTGATTCGATACGGCGATGAGATCGGCATGGGCGACGATCTTAAGCTGCCTGAGCGCGAGTGCGCCAGAACGCCGATGCAATGGTCCACCGAGCCGCACGGCGGATTCACAAAGAGCAATCGGCCGGTCCTGCCGGTCATCAGCCAGGGTGCTTACGGCTTCGAGCATGTGAACGTCGCGTCGCAGCGCCGCGATCCCAATTCGCTGCTGAACTGGATGGAGCGCATGTTACGCATGCGAAAGGAAGTCCCGGAGATCGGTTGGGGCGACTTCAGCTTCCTCAATGTCAAGACCCATCAAGTCCTCGCAATGCGCTACCAATGGCGCAACAACTCCGTCGTCGTCCTGCACAATCTGGGCGCCGCGCCGTGCGAGTTGCAATTGCGACTTGGCCGCGTAGGCGGCCTTTGGCTGGTCAATCTTCTTTCAGAAGATCACAGCCCACCCGCGAAAACTGGAACTCACCGCATCCTTCTTGAACCCTACGGCTACCGCTGGTATCGAGTCGGCGGACTGGATTACCTGCTGAAGCGGTCAGCGTCCTAGACCGGAAAGCGTCCCGCCCGCTCCCGCCGCATCGCATCGACGATAGCGCAGCAACCTCTTACACTGTATGGGTTGATATGTCTTACTTGGCGATGGAGTCGCGACGCTGTTGAGAGATGTCCCACAATTCAGCCCCGGCTCCGCGGTTGAGGTGCGTTGGTATTACGTCACGCTGGTGACGGCGGCAATCGCCATCAGCTACTTCGATCGCCAGACGCTCTCCGTTGCCATCGTCTCCATCCAGAAGAACATTCCGCTGAACGATCAGCAGTTCTCGTGGCTGCAGTCCGCATTTTTGCTCCCGTATGCATTTCTCTATATTGGGGGCGGCCGCGTGCTGGATCTGATCGGCACGCGCCGAGGCTTCCTGCTGATTATGCTGTGGTGGTCCGCGGCGTGCGCGCTCCAGGGCTTCGCAACCGGCTTCGCATTTCTGCTCGTGGGGCGATGCCTGCTCGGCATCGGTGAAGGCGGCGCATTCCCGGCCGCAACCCGCGTCGTCGCGGAATGGGTGCCTGCCGACCGGCGATCCACCGCCATGGGAATCATCAACGCAGGAACCGCAGTGGGCTCCGTCTTCGCTCCCATCCTGATCGGCATCATCCTTCTGCACAGCGGATGGCGAATGGCATTCTTCGTCTCCGGCGCGCTGGGTCTGCTGTGGGCGGCATGGTGGTTTGTGTCCTACCGCGGCACTAGCAATGCCTCCGTGCCGACACTCGATGGTCCCACCGCAGCACATCGGCTCTCATTGCGCGAACTGATCGGCATGAGGAAAGTCCAGGTCTTGGTCTTCGCAAAGTTCATGAGCGACTCCGCCTGGTACTTCTACCTGCTCTGGCTCCCGAAGTACCTCTACGACGCCCGCGGATTCGACATCAAGCACGTCAGCCTGTATGCGTGGATTCCCTATGCCGCGTCCGGCGTCGGCAGCTTTCTCGGCGGATGGTTTTCGAGCTCACTCCTCGCACACGGACATTCGCTCGACTTCGCCCGAAAGCTGGCCCTCGGCCTCAGCGCAGCTTGCATGCCAGTGGTAATTCTGGTGCCGCATGTGCCGGTCGCATGGGCGCTCGCGCTGTTCAGCATCGCCTTCTTCTGCCAGCAGTCGTGGTCCGGCCTCATAATGACGTTGCCCGCCGACATCTTCCCGCTCTCCGCCGTCGGATCTGTCGCCGGAATGATCGGCTTTGGCGGAGCCATCGGCGGGGCCATCTTCGGCGTTATCGCAGGCTTTCTCCTCACCCACGGTTTCGGATACGCTACGCTGTTTCTTATCGTCGGAACCTTTCACCTGATCGGTTTCGCCGCAATTCTGCTCCTGGGCGGAAGTATCCAGCCGCTCCGCGGCGCTTACCTGCTACCCACTGTGAGTCCATCATGAAGATCACCGAAGTCCGCACTCGAGTCGTTCAATGGGAAGGCAAAACCGTCCCGCTGCCTCCGCACTTCTGCACCAACCCGATGGACCTCGTCATGTTTCGCGAAGCCTCCATGGG
>JAICYR010000269.1 GCA_025934135.1 Acidobacteriaceae bacterium
AACTGCGCTGCAGGCGGCTCGCCAGGCGCACGCGCTGGCGCGACGTTGCCCTTGCCCTTCCCTTTTAAGTTGCCGAAATTCGGGCGCATCGGCTGCCACAGACCCGATAGATCGGGATGTCCGTCCGGCGCTTTCGGCGCACGCGCCTTCAAATCGAGTTCACCGCTCTCGGTTCTTGGCCCATCGGTGCGGTGTTGCGGCCACTGTCCAAGCAGCATGGTCGCGCCCGCAAACAGCGCCAACAAGGCCGCCGACGTTATGGGAATGCTATTGTTGTATCTCATCTGCATCTTCGGCTCACCCAACTCTCTTCTTTCTTGTCTCGCATTGAGAACTGATACTGATGTGCTTCACATCATACGACGCCTTAGGTTGGGACACCAGATCGCTACAGATATTGCCCCATAACGGTCCCCAGAAGCCGACCTCCGGCACGTGACAACCAAGTCCATCCTTTTTCCGAGTGGCGCGTAATCCGTTCAGAAGCGGAATCTCGCGGGTTTGGCCTACACAAAACCCGAATATCTGAACTCGGGCAGGCGGAAGTTTTCAGCGGTCGCGAGCACTTTCTACCCTTCACGCCGTCGAGCCAGTTGACGACCACGGTCAACGGTGAGGGCGGCGCGTCGCTGTTGGCGCCCGGAATCTCGGCCACAAAAAGCGCTTTCCATTGGGCTCCGTTGTGTGTCTGACCTCCGTACGGTTGCCGACCATGCGGCGAGAATAGGTTTATCGACGGGCACAAGTGCGCTTGAGGTGCCACAAGGAGGCTAGCTCCGGGGCGCGCGTTGGTGTAGGATGTCATCAGGTCGTCCAAACGGAGGAATCGCATGAATGTCCGCCACCTCGTGCCGTCCGTGAGCCGCCGGCTCCTGTTCATGGGATCTCTCTTATTGTTGGCGGCCGGCCTGCAGCAGCCGATTCACGCGTCAGACGTAGACCTCTCGAAGTTCAGGATCCTCATCGAGCCGCAGTACATCGCGGCGCTGGGAGACCCCGGGGCCACCTCCGGCAACGGCGCGCAATCCTGGGGCCTCTGGAGCCAGGACCCGGGCCCGCGCGGTTGCAAGCTGGACCTCTACCCTCAATTGAAGGCGGCGGGCGGCGTGGCGCCGGCACAGTGGAAATTCGACGCTAAGGATTGGTGGCTGGAGGAACACGGCTTGATCATGGAGAAGCCGACCTTTCCGCTGCCTGCTGGGAAATACCTTGTCACGGGCGACCGCAAGGTGACGACCGTGCTGACAATTCAGCCCAAGGACAAGGACGGCAATCAGCGGTGGGAACTCGCCAACCGCGCGACCCTCTACGATGTCACCCATCTCGGATGCCGCTCCGCACGCTACACGCCGGCGACGGCTAACAACACGTGCTCGCCCGCGAAGGTTCCGACCACGGGTTTTCCGGTGACTCCAGGGGCGGCCATGCCCGTCGTGAACGGCTGCAACAAGCAGGACTACGCGGTTCTCATCCTCGTGGGGCTGCCCGCCACTCACTGAGTGGCCGCACGCAGGACCGCTCGCCACGTGACCACGCCGACACCCGAACGCTACTTCTCCACCGAATAGCCGGAGCGTGCCCGTAAAGGGCGCGCGGGCACCCTCAATTCAATCGAGTAAGCAGCCCGCGCGCTCCGTTTTGCGGGCTGTTACTTAGAAGAACAGATTCATAGCGGAAGGATCAGGCTATTGCTCCCGAGTAACGCCGTAGTGTTTACCGGGACCAGCCGGCGGATTCTCGGCGACTCTTTCAGAACCGGGTCTATGGACGCCCGCCGACCAATTTCCGGATGGCGCGTCATCCAGACGAAGCGAGGTCTGGTCGATCGGATGGAAGGTCGCTTTCCATCCGCCTTGTCTGCTGCAACAATACGGACGACCAAACGGCGCTTCTTCTCGCGGAACCTTCCCGGCCAATCTCCTGCGATGGTTTGCGAATCCTCTGTTAGAGGCTCCATGCGCTCCTCTAACATGCGAGGTTCCATGTCGGGGCCAACTGCCGGCCTAGCCCGCCGGACGGTACGTCAACCGGATCACATCATTTGCGATTAAATCGCTGGCCACCAAGTGGAGCGGCGGCCGGGAGCCGGCGAAAAATGGCTGGCCGCCACCAAGAACGACGGGGCGGAGGTACAGTCGATACTCATCGATCAGACCGTCCTCGGTCAGGCTTTGCGTCAGGACTGGTCCGGCAACATGGATCTCGCCGACCAACTCGGCTTTCAGCCTGCGTATCACCTTCTCGACGCCGTCCGCGACCAGCGTGGCATTGGGGCCAACGGACTGGAGGGAACGCGACACGACCCACTTCGGCTTGCTCCGGTACGCCGCCGCGAACTAGCGATCCTCCGCGTCCCAATCCGGAAGATCTTCGTCCCAATAACGCATGATCTCGTACGTCCGGCGACCGTAGATGAGGCCTGTCAGGCCACCCATCAGCTCGAGGAAGTGACGGGAGGCCGCGGGCGGAGGCGGCCCAAGCTTCATGTGGTCCACGTAGCCATCGAGAGACTGGCTCAATCCGTAGACAAGTTTTGCCATGCTGGCAATCTCCCTTGCGCTTCAGAATAGCTTAAGCGCGATGGCGCGCGGAGGTGAGGAGGAAGTTGTCACTTGTCTGGGAGCTCTGTACGAATAGCACGTGATTTCAGGAGCAATCTTGGCGGGTCTGAACGTCCCATTGATGAGCCAGGCGTCACTGTGTCACTGCCAATGAGCTGGTACGCTGCGTGGCACAGACCTTTTCCCCGAAAACGATTGGGATAGAAAGCCCCTGGCCTACGCCGGGGGCTCTTCCTTTACAGCACTGATCAGCTTACCTGCTGACTTGGATACTGCTTGGCGGTACGCCGCCACGACCAGCAGCGCCGGGCAGAGCGCCGCCACCGTTAGAGACAAGCTTTACCCAAAGTGTGCCTTCGCCGCGGTAGTACGAGGTGCTGCTGGCGCTGCGCAGTGCATCCATGCTGGTTTGTGCCGTGCCCGTGGCCGCGCTAGAATATCCCGGCAGTTCGAAGATAACCCACGAGCCGTTGTCCAGCTCCCT
>JAICYR010000129.1 GCA_025934135.1 Acidobacteriaceae bacterium
ACAGGCAAAATGCTCAGCGACTTCCGGCTGCTGCGCAAGATCAAGATCGACTAAGGCAACGTTCCGCAAGGAATGCCCTTGGCAGTTCAAAACGCCCTGATCGGGAGGGCGCTTTAGAGGAGTATCTCGGCACGGTCCGAAATTCCAGCCCCATGGAATCCTTTTTCAGCCGCTACAAGAACGTGCTGGTGCTTATCGTGGTGCTTGTGGCGCAATTGCTGGCGCTGGCCATCCAGGTAAAGCGCCCCAAGGCGGACGACCGCTCCACCGTAAGCTTGATGCGGTTCACGATTGTGAGCGTCGTGACCCCGCCAGAGCGCATGCTGCACGATACCGGATTGTGGTTTCGCTCCGTCTGGAACGGCTACGTCGACCTGATTCACGTCCGGCGGGACAACGCCGCGCTTAAGGAGCAAATCCGGCGGTTACGGCTGGAGCAGGCAAGCATCGCCCAAGACGCGGCACAGGGCCAGCGGCTGCAAAAAATGCTGGGCTTCAAAGAGCGCTACATCAACACCACGCTTCCGGCACAGGTCATCGGGACCGGCGGGAGCGATCAGTCCAAAGTGCTTTACATCGACAAAGGCTGGAAGGACGGGCTTCGGCAGGACATGCCGGTCATTACGGCGGACGGTATCGTGGGCAAGCTGAAGGATGTGTTTCCGCACACCAGCCAGGTGCTGCTCGCCACTGATCCCACCAGCGGGCTGGGAGTGGTTCTACAGGACACCCGGGTTCGTGGCGTTCTGAAGGGCCGGGCCTACGGCCAGCTTGAAATTGCCGATATTTCGCCCGATAGCCGCATCAAGGCCGGCGAGCCGGTTGTGACCAGCGGCGGAGACCAGATCTTTCCGCGTGGCCTCGCTGTGGGTACAGTCGAAAGAGTCATTCCCGATCCCGATCATGATCCCTTGGTGGATGTGCTGATTCGCCCGGCCGCCAAGCTATCCCAGCTGGAAGAAGTGCTGGTCATCACAAAGATGAGCGACAGCGCCTCGGCGCAGCAGGCGAAAGACCTCGCCGAAAGCGAGGCCGAGGGAGAAGCGGAGCAAAAACGCGCATCGGATATTCTGGCAGAACGGCTGCCCAGCCGGATTGAGCCCAACGCGCCCGCCGATACGAATCCTGAAAAGCTGGTGGATGCTGATGGAAAGCCGCTGAAACCTCCGCCTCCGCCTGTGCCGAACCACCCCGACCGCTTCAGCCCCGGAGCGGAGCCGGACGCGGCGCAGATGACTCCGGGCCACCGTTGGGCACCAGTGAACTACGGGATTGAGGTCAGAACCGCCCCGGCACCAAAGTCTCCTGTTGCGAAGCAGACTCCAGCAGCCGTCAGCAAAACTGAAGCGGCGGCGACAACCTCCAAAACCGCGCAATCCGGGGCTGGGCATTTGGAGCCGGTCCACAGGGCTGCAAGCGGGAGCACGGTTACGTCCCCACCTGCTACACCGCTTTCGGGAGCAGCCAAAGTTCGCCAGCCTAAGCAGATCAATTCCGATAGTCCCCGCGCCGCCAGCCAAACAGGCAAATCGGCTGCGGCCGCAGAGTCCGATGCAGGCACCAGCACCGCTGCGCCGCCAGCGAATCCAACCCGGGGAGGCCCTCGCTAATGCCGATGATGGCTTCCACGCGGCGCGAAGCGGAGACGCGATCCTTTCCGCTGCTTGTCTATATTCTTGCGCCGGTGCTGGCGCTTGGCTTGCAGTCTTATGTCCCGCTGCATTTCTCGGGATTTACGCTTTTTGATCTGCCGCTGCTGGTCGTCATCTACTTCGCGGCGACCCTGCGAATGCCTGTCGCCGCGACCTTCGGCGGCGCACTCATGGGCCTGGCGCAGGATGCGCTCACCCACCAGCCGCTGGGCGTATTCGGCATCGCGAAAGCGTTTATTGGATATCTGGCGGCATCACTCGGCGTCAGCGTCGATACGGAAAATGTCATCACCCGGCTGGCGCTGACGTTCGTCTTTGTGCTGCTTCACGACGCGGTGGATTGGATTCTGGTTCGGCATCTGCTGGCCCAGCCTATGCCCTGGGGATGGCTGCACGAGTTGGGGCGCGGGGCCGCGAACGCGCTGCTCGCGGTGGTACTTTTCGCCTTGTTTGACAAGATAAAGTCGCGTGAATAGCGGAGTAACATCAATTCAGGACCTCGCCCACCACAGATCGCATAACGGATGAGTGATTTTCTCTCCAAATTCGACCGCAAGCCCGAGCACATATCGGCCGTCAAGATAAGTGCGTTCCAGTACGCCATCGTCGCCGTGATGCTGGTGCTGGTCTTCGGACTTTGGAGGCTCCAGGTGGTCGGCGGCGTAAGTTACCATGCGCTCGCCCAAGCCAACCGCATCCGCAAAGTTCCCATTCTCGCCGCGCGCGGACAGATTTTCGACCGCGAAGGCCGGTTGCTTGTGGACAACTACCCTTCCGTCTCCTGCTTCCTTGTCCGCGACCAAAGCCATAAGCTCGAACCCGACATTCCACTCATCGCGCGCGGCCTGCACATGACCGTCGATCAGATCGACACCATCTTGAAGAGATACCGCGGCGCGCCGAAGTATCAGCCCATCCCACTCAAAAAAGACATTACGCCCGACGAGCAGGAGTTTATTGCCGCTCATGCGGACGAGATGCCGGAACTTGAGACCATCGACGAGCAGCGCCGGCTCTACCCCAAAGATGGCTTCGCCGCGCACCTGATCGGCTACGTCGGCGAAGTGAGTGAGGAGATGCTGAATAATCCGCGCTACGCATTTTACGAACCGGGCGATGTGGTGGGCCAATCTGGCGTAGAAGCATCGTATGATGCGATCCTCCGCGGACAGGACGGATCGCGCGACGTGCTGGTGGACAGCCGCGGCCGTCAGGTTGGGGTGCTGGGGACCGAGCGGTCAATTCCGGGCAAGCCCTTGCGGCTCACAATTGACATGGACATCCAACGCGCGGCGGAAAACGCGATAGGCGACCGCGATGGAGCAGTGGTTGCGCTCGATCCGCATACCGGCGAGGTGCTGGCCATGGTCAGCCGCCCCACCTTCGACCCGAACCAGTTCGCCGTGCGCATCGGGCGCGATGAGTGGAACAAGCTCATTACCGACCCGAACCATCCGCTGCTCAACAAGACTATTCAGGCGATGTCCCCGCCCGGCTCGACCTTCAAAATCATCATGACGCTCGCCGGATTGCAGGAAGGCGTCGCCCAGAACCTGAAAGTGGACTGCCAGGGTGGTGCATCCTTCTACGGGCATTTCTTTGCCTGCGACCGGCACCACGGCGAAGTGGACATCCACAATGCCCTTCCCTATTCGTGCGACACCTACTACTACACGCTGGCGGTGAAGCTGGGCATCGACACCATTGCGAAGTATGCCCATGAGGTCGGTATCGGGGAGAAAACGGGCATCGACCTGCCGGACGAGATCAGCGGCGTGATGCCTTCGACCGAATGGGCGCTGAGAAACTTCCATCGCAAGTGGTACGCGGGAGAAACGGTGTCGGTGGGCATTGGGCAGGGCGCGGTCGCGGTCACGCCGATCCAACTTGCCCGCGCCATTGGAGGCATTGCTTCTGGCGGCGTCTTCAAGCGCCCTCATGTGGTTTTTCCAGATGAGTTGCCGGCGAGCTACCGGCAGGCCGTTCTGGAGACATATCCTGGCTCCGGCGACAAGGCCGTTAAGGTTGACCCGGCGAACTGGGAGATCATTACCGATGATATGGCCAACGTCACGCAGTCGCCCATCGGCACGGCCTATTCGTCGCGGCTGGCGGACATCGACTTTGCCGGAAAGACCGGCACAGCGCAGGTGGTGAGCCATAGCTTTGGCGCAAACAAAGTTGCCGAGGACAAAGGTCAGCGAGCCAACTCGTGGTTCGTGGGCATCGCTCCCCGCCGCAATCCGGACATTGTTGTGGTCGTATTGTGGCAGCACGGCGGCTGGGGCACCGATTCGGCGCACGTGGCCGCGCGGGTAATTCAGGCATTCGTCGATAAGCAGCGCCGCCTCGATCACAACCTGCACGCTCCGCAGACGCAGCCGCTCGATGTGGGCGCGGTGTGGTCTGATCCCAATGATCCCGGCGTCTATGGAGGCAAGGCGCTCCTGCCGAACGCGAAGACTAGCGCGAAGAAGGAACAGAAAAACAAGACCGACTTGGCCTCGGCCCGCGCGGGACACTTCTACCTGAAGCTTCCACCAGCGAAAACGGTGAAATCCAGTTCCGGCACGGGATACTGAATTCGATCGTGTGTTCGGCTGGTTTGCCTCTCCCGCATGTGTTTCAATTGAATAAGATGTCTGCTCCCACCGCACAACCAGGATTAAGAAAGCAAACGCCCGCGCGGAGGCTTAAGGCGGCCGCCCGCAAGGCCCGCGAGCTTGCGATTATTGGCCATGCGCTGGCCTCGACGCACCACCCCGTCATGGCGCAGATTGTGCCCATGCGCTTCTGCAATCTCTCCTGCGCATACTGCAATGAGTACGACAAGGTCTCGCAGCCCGTGCCGATCGACGAGATGCTGCGCCGCATCGACCACCTGGGACGTCTCGGCACCAGCATCATCACCATCTCCGGCGGCGAACCGACCACGCATCCCGACCTCGATGACATCATCCGGCGCATCCGCCATAACGGCGCACTCGCCGGCATGATTACCAACGGCTACTACCTCGTTCCCGAGCGCATTCAGCGGCTGAACGAGGCGGGGCTGGACCACCTGCAAATCTCCATCGACAACGTGGAGCCGGACGAAATCTCCAAGAAGAGCCTGAAGGTCCTGGACCGCAAACTCCAGTGGCTGGCTGAACACGCCGACTTCCACGTCAACATCAACTCCGTCGTTGGCGGAGGCATCAAGGACCCGCAGGACGCGCTGACAATCGGACGCCGCGCCATCGAGCTTGGATTTACCTCGACCATCGGAATCATCCACGACGGCGACGGCCAGCTTAAGCCGCTCGGCGCGGAAGAACGCCGCGTATGGGAAGAGATGCGAAGCTGGAAGAAAAAGAATTACTCCCGCTTCAACCAGTTCCAGGAAGCCATTGCCAATGGCCAGCCCAACGAATGGCGATGCCGCGCCGGTTCGCGCTATCTCTACATTTGCGAAAACGGCCTGGTGCATTACTGCTCCCAGCAGCGCGGCTATCCTGGTACGCCGCTGGCTGACTACACACAGGCGGACCTCGACCGCGAGTTTCTGACTGAGAAGACCTGCGCTCCAAACTGCACGATAAGCTGCGTCCATCAGATTTCGCACATTGACCATTGGCGTGCGCCGCAAACCAATCGCGTCTCGCCGGGGACCGATGATGAGTTGGTGAAGATCAGCACCTAGCTCAACTTAGCTCTCGCAGTCATGCACATTCACCGGTTTGCTATCATTTCTGTGTTCGTGCGCAACACGCGTCTGCGAAGCATCTCCAAAAAATAGAATTTCCATCTGCTGTTTTGTTGTCCTCTCTGTTCGATCGATTCCGGGCGCTGCGTCACCGGTTGATGAACCTTGCGGGAGTATCCATGGAAGTGAATGAAAAACGGCCGTTGATGATCGCCAACGGGTGGGTGCAAGCCGCAGGCATTGTCCTCATCATCGGGTTTCTCATCATGGGAATCCTGGCGTACTACACCTACAGTGACGAGCCGCCGATTCCATCGGTCGTAAAGGATTCGCAAGGAGCGGTGCTATTCACCCACGCCGACATTACGGCTGGCCAGAAGATCTTTCTGAGCAGCGGACTGATGGAGTACGGCTCAATCCTCGGACACGGCGCGTACCTGGGTCCTGATTTCACTGCCGAGTACCTGCATCGCGCGGCTCTTTCGAGCATTGACTACTATGGCGGATCGAAATCGGACAAGGCGCGAATCCAGACCATTCAGGATTTCAAGACAAACCGCTACGACACTTCCACTGGCACACTCGTTTTCACCGATGCGCAGGTCCACGCTTTCCAGCAGAACGTGGCCTACTATACCGGATTTTTCGAGACTCCCACGACCAAGTTCGGGCTGCATCCCAATGAGATTCGCGACCCGAACAAGATTCGTCAGCTGACCGCGTTTTTTAGTTGGACAGCCTGGGCAGCTTCCACGGAGCGGCCCGGTCACACCTATTCCTACACGAACAACTGGCCTCCGGAGCCGCTGGTGAACAACCACGCGACGGCAGACTCCATCGTGTGGAGCATGCTTTCGCTGGCGGCGCTGCTCGGCGGCACTGGCCTTCTGCTGGCCGCGTTCGGCCGTTATAACCTTCTGGGCTGGCACGGGCGCGAGCAGCAGAAGCTGCGGTTCCGCGCGCCGGACGAGGTCTTGCTGACTCCCGCCCAAAAGGCGTGCGTGTGGTTTTTCTTCGTGATGGCGGCGCTCTTCCTCATTCAAACCTTGTGCGGAGGCGCGTCTGAGCATTATCGGGCGGACTTGCAGAGTTTTTTCGGGATCGATCTTGGACGGTTGCTGCCCTACAACATCGTCCGCACCTGGCATATCCAGTTGGCGATCTTCTGGGTAGCGACTTCCTACCTTGCGGCGGGAATCTTCCTCGTACCCATGATCACCGGGCGGGAGCCGCGCGGGCAAAAGACGCTAACTTACGGCCTGCTTGGTGCGCTGGTGATCGTGGTGCTAGGCAGTCTGATAGGAGAGTTTGGCGGCATTCAGGGATGGATCCAAAACTCCTGGCTCGGAGATCAGGGCTTTGAATATCTCGATCTTGGGCGACTGTGGCAGGTCCTTCTCACCATTGGGCTCTGCTTCTGGGTCGTGATCCTGTTCCGGGGATTGCGCGGGCGGTTGCGGACGGAGCACGCCGGGAATATGCCTTGGCTGTTTTTCTTCTCAGCATTATCAATTCCAGCTTTTTACGGAGTGGGCCTGCTGGCGACCCCCGGCGGGCACTTCACAACTACGGATTTCTGGCGCTTCTGGGTCGTCCACCTCTGGGTGGAGGACTTCCTCGAGCTTTTCACAACCATCCTTGTCGCATATATTTTCGTACTGCTCGGAGTCGTTCCTGAGCGGACCGCCATCCGGGTGATCTATCTGGACGTTATCCTCTACTCGGCGGGTGGAATCGTTGGGACAATGCACCACGTCTACTTCTCCGGCGAGCCGGCGCTGCATATGGCGCTGGGCGCATTCTTTTCCGCCGCTGAAGTGATTCCGCTGACATTCCTGACGCTGGAGGCGTGGAGCTTCCTACAGCTTGGCGCCATTCAGGAATCCAGGTCAAAGTCGCCGTTCCCGCATTACTGGGCCGTCATGTTCCTGGCGGCGGTGGGGTTCTGGAATTTTTTGGGAGCGGGGGTATTCGGTTTCCTCATTAACCTGCCCATCGTATCGTATTACGAGATTGGAACAGCGCTCACAGCCAACCACGCTCACGCTTCCATGATGGGCGTCTACGGAATGCTGTCGATCGGGCTTGCGCTGTTCTGCTTGCGCTATATCATTCCGGAAAAGCACTGGTCTGATAAGGCAGCGCAGATAAGCTTCTGGTCGCTCAATCTGGGCTTGGCCTGGATGGTCTTCGCCACGTTGTTTCCACTCGGCATTCTGCAGCTCTACCACTCCATCAACGTCAGCTACTATGACGCGCGAACACTGAACTACATCAGCAGTCGCACCAACTCCATTCTGGAATGGATGCGAATGCCAGGAGATGTGGTGTTCATCCTCGGCGGAGCGATGCCAGTGCTTTACATCTGCGCGAAAGGCATTTTGCTGAAAGGAAAAAGCGGCTCAACGAACGAGCCGGGGGCAAACCTGTTCACCGAAATAGTTGAGCAGGCCGAAGCGCGTTGAGCCATGCCGGATGTTTCTGTTGAATACGTGCTGATGCTGGGCTATGCGGTCGCACTGGCGATCATTGCGCTTCTGCTGGAGATGGCGGCGCGGCATGCGCACCAGCGCTCGCTGAACACCAGCACGGTGGGGTTCACCTATCACCCCGAACGGGATGTATGGCAATGCCCGCGCGACCAGCACCTGTTTCCAGTGTTTTCTGACTCGGCCAGGGGCGTTGTGATTTACCGCGCGCCCGCTTCGGCCTGCAACAGTTGCCGAAGCAAAGCGGCATGCACGGACTCGAACCACGGTCGCGAAATTGAGCGAAGGACCACGAAAGGACTGGAGTACGGCATGCAGCGCTTCCACCGCGCCATGTCGCTCACGCTCCTGCTGCTGGCTAGCGTGCTGCTCGTAACCGAGATGGTGCGCGCGGATGGGCTTTACCCGCACCTCGTGCTCGGCGCCGTGCTGGCCGCATTCTGCATCGTGATGTGGCGGCTGGGCATGGCCATGCGAACCGGCGGGGCTGATTCGCAGACGGACGTTTGACGCGGCAGAGACGAGACATGACAGCCCTCTGTTAGCCTGAAGAGTGCCGGACTCAAAAACCCAAATCGAATTCATTCGCCGACTTCCTAAAGCCGAGTTGCACCTGCATCTGGAGGGCACAGTTGCGCCGGAAACGCTGATCGAGCTAAGCCAGCGGCACGACTCCGCCCCGCTCTCAATCGACGAGGCCCGCGCGCTCTACCGGTATAACGACTTCACCGGTTTCCTGATGGCCTTTAAGGCCGTAACCGAGCGACTGCGGACGCCCGACGATTATGAACTGATCGCCTGGCGCATGTTGCAGCGGCTGGCCGCGCAAGGCGTCGTCCACGCGGAGGTCTATATCGCCGTTGGCGTCATCCACTACTGGGGCCGCGCGGACCTTGAACCGATCTTCGCCGCATTGGAGCGCGCCCGCGAACGCGCCAAACACGAGTTCGGCATCAGCCTCTACTGGATCTTCGACGCCGTGCGCCACTTTGGGCCGGAGGCCGCCTCCCGCGTCTTCCGCCAGGCCGCGGGGATGCGCGCGGAATATCCCTCGATCATCGGAATCGGCATCGGGGGGGACGAGCGGCAGACCGGCGCTGATGTCTTCCGCGACCACTACGCCGAGGCGCGGGACGCGGGACTGCGGCTCACTGCACATGCGGGCGAATCCACCGGGCCAGAGAGCATCTGGGCCGCCATCAACATTGGGGCCGAGCGCATCGGACACGGCCTCACCGCAATCGAGGACCCGGAGTTGATGGAAGTTCTGACTGAACGGCAAATCCCAATCGAGATCTGCATCACGTCCAATGTCCGCACCGGATGCTGCCTGCCTCTCACAACGCATCCGGTGCGCAGCTACTTTGACGCTGGGCTGATGATCACTCTCAACTCCGACGATCCGGCCATGTTCTCGAGCGACCTTGAATGTGAATACAAGCTGGCCGCCAACGACTTCGGATTCACGAATGAGCACCTGCGCGAGCTGGCCGCGAACTCCATCGAAGCGAGTTTCCTGGCACCGGAGCGCAAGATCGAACTGTTGCACCGCGTCGAAGCGACCGGATGAACAAAAGCGCGCTCAGGACCAATAGCTTCGGTCGAGAGTACGGTATTGGATCGCCTCGGCGATGTGGCCAACGGTGAGCGACTCCGCGCCGTCGAGATCGGCGATAGTGCGGGCGACCTTCAGAATGCGGTCGTGGGCGCGGGCGGTGAGTCCCTGCTGCTGCATGGCGCGCTCCAACAGCTTCTCAGCGTCGGGGCCGAGTTCGCAGAAGGTCCGAATCTGCCGCGTGCCCATCTGCGCGTTGGAGTAGATCTTTTCCTTCGCAGTTGAGAAGCGCTCCCGCTGGCGCTCGCGGGCCTTCAATACCCTTCCCCGGATCACTGTAGAGCTTTCGCTTGCCGCCCCGCCGCGCAGCTCGCGATAC
Organism: Acidobacteriaceae bacterium; assembly: GCA_025934135.1. Lineage (GTDB taxonomy): Bacteria > Acidobacteriota > Terriglobia > Terriglobales > Acidobacteriaceae > Silvibacterium. Next base: position 9,761 of record JAICYR010000129.1, read on the forward strand.
TGCACAGCCGGGACCTCAATATGGATGTCGATGCGGTCAAGCAGAGGGCCGGAAACCTTCGCGACGTACCGCTGAATGAGCGGCGGCGTGCAGTGGCACTCGCGCGACTTGTCGTTGAAGTACCCGCAGGGGCACGGGTTCATCGCCGCCGCCAGCATGAACGCCGACGGGAAGCTCAGCGACATGGAGGCGCGCGCGATGGTCACGCTGCGGTCCTCGAGCGGCTGCCGCATCACCTCGAGCACGTTGCGGGGAAACTCCGGAAGCTCGTCCAGGAATAGAACGCCATTGTGCGCCAGCGAAACCTCGCCGGGGCGCGGAATGGCCCCTCCACCGATCAAGCCCGCATCGGAGATGGTGTGGTGCGGCGAGCGGAAAGGCCGCTGCGTGACCAATCCGGCTTCTGAGTCGAGCACGCCCGCGACTGAGTGGATCTTGGTGGTCTCCAGCGCCTCGGCGAAGCTGAGCGGAGCCAGAATTGAAGGCAGCCGCTTGGCCAGCATGGTCTTGCCTGACCCCGGAGGGCCGATCATCAGGATATTGTGCCCTCCTGCTGCCGCGACTTCCAGCGCGCGCTTGGCCGTCTGCTGGCCGCGCACATCGGCGAAGTCGAGGGCGAAGTGCTGCTCCCCTTCCAGCGCCTCTGTCGCCTGCACGCGAAACGGCTCTGTATGAATGCCGCCATTCCCGGCCGCGTTCA
>JAICYR010000124.1 GCA_025934135.1 Acidobacteriaceae bacterium
CTACACGGTCCGTAAAGACACCGAAACCATCGATTACGACGAGCTTGAGTCCATCGCCGTTGCCGAAAAGCCCAAGGTCATTGTCGGCGGAGGCAGCGCCTACCCCCGCATCTTCGACTTCCCGCGCATGAGGCAGATCGCCGATAAGGTCGGCGCGATCCTTATGATCGACATGGCCCACTTTGCCGGCCTTGTCGCCGCCGGGGTCCATCCCTCGCCCGTGCCCTACGCGCAAATCGTCACCACCACGACCCACAAAACGCTGCGCGGCCCCCGCGCCGGAATGATTCTGTGCGAGCAGCCGCTCGCCGCCGCCGTGGACAAGGCCGTCTTTCCCGGCCAGCAGGGCGGCCCGCTCATGCACATCGTCGCGGCCAAGGCCGTGGCATTTAAGGAAGCGCTTCAGCCTGAATTCAAAGCCTACGGCGCGCAGATCGTCGCGAACGCCCAGACGCTCGCCGAAACGCTCGCCGGCGAAGGACTCCGCATCATCTCCGGCGGGACCGACACGCACCTCATGCTGGTCGATGTCTTTGCCAAGGGCATCCTGGGCAGCGAGGCCGAAGCCGCGCTCGGCGAAGCCGGAATAACGGTCAACAAAAACGCCATTCCTTACGACGTGAACCCGCCGCTCAAGCCCAGCGGAATCCGCATCGGAACGCCCGCCCTCACCACCCGCGGCATGAAGGAAGCGGAAATGCGGATCATCGGCAAGTGGATCGTGAAGGCGCTGGAGCACCGCAACGACGCGCAGGTCCTGCGCCAGATTCGCGGCGAAGTGCTGGAACTCGCCAACCAGTTCCCGCTGTATGGGTGGCTGAGGGAACCGGCAGTCGTCACAACCCAGGGTTGATGGCAAGAGGAGCAATCCCAGAGAATTCATGACTGCTATAGAGTGGCTTCAGAAATGGTACGAACGAACCTGCGATGGGACTTGGGAACATGTCCACGGCATTAAGATCGACACGTTGGATAACCCGGGATGGCAAGTTCAGGTCGATCTGATTGGGACTCCCTATGCCGACCTAGACTCGCACCGGATGGTTGTGGAGAGATCCGCAACTGATTGGCTCAGGTACTCCATAGAAGGTGGAAAGTTTATTGGCTATGGCGATCCTGGAAAGTTAGAAGCCATCTTTTTGGCGTTCAGGGAATGGATTGAGGAGAAGCGGGTATCACATGATCTGCGGGTGCCCCATCCTTGACGCCCTGTTTTTTGGGCGGCAACGGTGGGAGAGCTACGTCGCTGCGTTCCGTAGATGCGCCGCAGGCAGCGCCAGTGTCACGCCCAGATTCAGCGCGAACAGCGTCACCGCAGTCAACTCCACGATCGCTGACACCGGCAGAATCTTCCACGCCGGATGCCAGATTCCCTCGTACGCGAGCGGCTCGGCCAGCACCCGCAGGAAGCAGCCCGCGTAGAGCAGCGCCAGCGACCAGAACATGAGCCGTGTGCTCCACAGCACCTTCATGCCGCAGAAGGCGGGCAGCACGCGCTGTCCAATCGCGAAGACCATTCCCGCCACAAAGCCCACCGTGAGCGCGTGGCGGCTCGCTCCCCAGAACCCGCCCGAGTGGTCCATCGGCACGGCCATCAGCGCCAGCACGCACGACACAATCAGCCACACATAAGTCATCCGAATAAAAAACGGAAAGCTGCGATGCACATTGATGAGCTTCGCTGGATTCACCGCCGGCTGCCACACGTGCAGCGCGTCAATGGCCAGCAGCGCCGCAATCTCAAACAGCACCGTGGCCACCGGAACCAAGTCCAGGAACGTCGCGACAATCGCCGCCACACTGATGCCATAAGCCAGGAACAGCCCCTTGCGGCTGGGCTGCCGCAGCCCGATGAAGATCGGCAGCCAGCGCGCGTTGAATCCCCATATCGTGGGGACCAGCACGCCCCACACCGCCAGCACTATAAACCTTTCGTCGATCACATGAGGCAGCGCGGGAGAGCTGCCCGCAAGCGCGTCCGAGAACATGAACCCGCAGTTCACGGCCAGCGTCACCAGAAACGCGATCGTTCCCGCCGCCACGATCTTCATCCAGGTATCCGCGCGGGGCTGGCCCGGCTTCGGCTCGGTCGGCACCGGACGATATTTCCGCACCGAGCGGTAGAACAGCGCGAAGCCGGCCAGTTGCAGCACGCCCGAAAACGGCATCACCAGCCGCCACTCGTCGCCCGTGACCCCGCCCAGCCAGTGCAGCAGCGCGCCCGCGGTCCACAGACCCCAAACGGTCCATCCGGCCTTTGCCGGAAACTTCATGGTGCTGCGCATCTTGGTCAGCGAATAGAAGCCGATACCCAGAATGAACGACCCGATCCAGCCGAATATCTGCGCCTGCCCATGCGCCTGCAGCCACGCCTGCGAAATCGAACCCGGCCCGTGGTCCGCCGAAATGCTCAGCAGGTTCCACACGCCGAGGAACGTCCCCGGCAGGAGCATAACAAAGAGCCCGCTTATTACAAAAGCCGTCACCAGGTGCTGGCTGCGCCGCTCGTTGGCAATGCGCGGATCGTCCACCGGAGCGCTCTGGGATAGAGTCGCCGTCATTTTTGTCTCCACTATCTATTGTTGCACCGGCCCGGCAGGCCCCGCTGTGACTTAAATCGCCGACGGCCGCTACTAGCTTTTGTGCTTCCCCAAATATCCCTTCAGCGCCACGGCGTTGTTGTGTTCCTCGTCGTGCGAGCTGTAGAGCAGCGTTACGGTGCCGTGTTTCGCCGCCTTGCGAATCGGCTCCAACACATCCGCCCGGCCATCCAGTTCCTTCGCGTACCGCCGCTGAAATTCAGCCCACTTTGCCGGATCATGGCTGAACCACTGCCTTAGCTCCGTGCTGGGGCCCGCTTCCTTGATCCATGCGTCCATCTTCAGCGACTCCTTTTTGATGCCCCTGGGCCACAGCCGTTCTATAAGAAATCGCGTTCCATCATCCCGCAACGCCGCCTCGTACACCCGCTTCAGTTGAATCATGCCAGCCCTCCCCATTTCATAGACTTTCCCGAATCGAAAACGGTTCCTGTGACCTAGGTCACGGCACTTCACCCGCCCACCGCCTAGCCTCGGGGTTGAACTCAACACTTTACCGAAGTCTGGAGACCCCCTTTCATGCCCAAATTCAACGTTCGCGACCTCATTGAATATGACGATGCAAGATTCCTGCCCAAGGTGCTGGTCAACCGCACCGGATACCGCATGGTTCTGCTGAACCTGCGCAAGGGGCAGGCCGTGCCCGAGCACGCCAATAAGGACATTGTCACGGTCTACGCCGTCACCGGGCACATCACGTTTTATGACGGCAAGACGCCCGTCGACCTGCGCACCGGCGAGGCTGTCCAGATTGAAGGCAACCAGCCCCATCATCTGGAAGCCCACGAGGATTCGTCCCTCTTCGTCATCGCCGCCGGGGCCGCGCCCGCTCAGGAAAAAGCCACAGACGAGCAGCTCATCGACGTCCGCCAGATTCCCGGCCCGCAGCGCCATCCTCTTATTTTCTCTACATTTGACGGACTCACTGTGGGTGAAGCCCTCATCATCGTGAACGACCACGACCCCATTCCGCTCAACCGCCAGATGGACTCGCTTCGTCCCGGCCAAGCCGAATGGAAATACATTGTTCGCGGCCCGGAGATTTTCAAAATTCGAGTCACTCGCATTGCGCCATTGAAAGGCGCGGAAATCTCGCCTACAATTCAGCCCGAAGCTCTACTGGGAATCCGGGGGGCCTGAAAAAAAAGATCAACTATTGAATTGAGGACGTGAAGCCCATGGCGACTGCATCGGCTCCCCTGGCAACACCGCCGCGTACCACTTATCTGAACTGCCGCTATGGCCTGAAGTCGTGGTTGCTTACGCTGGACCACAAGCGCATTGCCATCCTCTATCTTCTGACCACCGTCTTCTTCTTCATGATCGGCGGGACGGCGGCGGCCCTCATTCGGCTTGAGCTGCTCACCCCCGCCGGCGACCTCGTGGCCGCCGACACCTACAATAAGCTGTTCTCGATCCACGGCATCATCATGGTGTTCTTCTTCCTGGTGCCGATCGCCCCGGCGGTTTTCGGGAACTTCCTCATTCCCATCATGATCGGGGCCAAGGACGTCGCCTTCCCGCGGCTCAATTTGCTCAGTTGGTATTTGTTCGTCACGGGCGGATGCTTCGAGCTGTACATGATGATCTGGGGCGGCGTTGATACAGGCTGGACCTTCACCACACCGTTGAGTACCCATTACGTCAATACTCACGTGATAGCCGCAGCCATGGGAATCTTCATAGCCGGATTCTCATCCATTCTCACCGGCGTCAATTTTGTCGTCACCATCCACCGATTGCGCGCCCCGGGCATGACTTGGTTCCGCCTCCCGCTCTTCATCTGGTCTTATTACGCCACCGCCATCATCTTCATTCTGGCCACGCCCGTGATCGCCATTTCGCTGGCACTGATCGTGGTCGAGCGCGTCACTCACCTCGGAGTTTTCGACCCGAGCATGGGCGGAGACCCACTGCTCTTTCAGCACCTGTTCTGGTTCTATTCGCACCCCGCTGTCTACGTCATGATTCTTCCCGGCATGGGCATCGTTTCCGAGGTCATCTCCGCCTTCTCGCGCAAGCGCGTCTTCGGATACACCGCCGTCGCCTTCTCCTCGGTCGGCATTGCCGTCTTCAGCTTCTTTGTCTGGGCGCACCACATGTTCATCATGGGCATCTCCAACTACTCGGCCCTGGTCTTCTCGCTCATGAGCATGTTGGTCGCCGTGCCCTCGGCCATCAAGGTCTTCAACTGGTCGGCCACCATGTACAAGGGATCGATTTCGTTTGACACCCCCATGCTCTACGCCCTCGGTTTCATCGGCCTCTTCACCATGGGCGGACTCACCGGCATCTTCCTGGCCACCCTCGGCATGGACATCCATCTTACCGAGACCTACTTCATCGTGGCCCACTTCCACTACGTCATGGTGGGAGGCATGGTCAGCGCCATCATGGCCGGGCTGCATTTCTGGTGGCCCAAAATGACAGGACGAATGTATCCCGAGTCTCTCGGCAAGATGGCCGCGGGGATTCTGTTTCTCGGATTCAATCTCACATTTTTCCCACAGTTCATCGTCGGCTACCTGGGGATGCCCCGCCGCTACTGGTCCTATCCGGCCGAGTTCCAGGTGCTCAACGTGCTCTCCACGGCGGGCGCTTCGGTGTTGGCTATCGGATATCTGCTACCCATGATTTACCTCGTCTGGTCTCTCAAGTATGGAAAGGTCGCCAGCGGGAACCCGTGGAACGTCCCCGGCCTCGAATGGAGCATCCAGTCGCCGCCGCTTGAAGAGAACTTCATCCAAACCCCGGTCGTGGATTACGAAGCCTACGACTATTCGCGCCTCGGCGAGGGCGTCGAAGTCGCCGGATAGTTCGGTCTCCTTTACGCCGCGAGGCCGGACCGCGAGCTTCGCGGCGTAAAAGGAGAAGCAAGTTCATGCTGTTGCAGATTGGCCAAAAACCGGAACACGATTTTCACGAGCCCATCGGAATGCTGGAGGACTGCCACAAGCGCATCCTCTTTTTCCTCAAGACCCTCATCCGGGTCTCCTCGGAAGCCACAACCGAACCCCTGAATCCCGATCAGCGCACCATCCTCGAAAAGGCCCTCCGCTACTTTCGCGAGTCGGGTCCGCGCCACACCGCCGACGAGGAGGAGTCGCTTTTCCCGCACCTCCGCCGCATCGACAGCCCGGAAATCGGAGAGGTCTTCGTCAAAATCGACAGCCTCGAAAGCGACCATCGCTGGGCCGACCAGCAACACCTCGAAGTGGATTCCATCTGCCGCCGCTGGCTCGACTCCGGCGTCTGCCCGCAACCCGGCCTCGACCAATTGAGGGAGATCCTCAACAACCTGCTCGCCTTTTACGAACGCCACATCCGCCTCGAAGAGACGGAAGTCTTCTCCGCGGCCCGCGCCCTGCTCTCTGACTCCGGGAAGGAGGCCGTTGGGCAGGAAATGGCGCGACGGCGCGGCATTACGTCGGAGCGGCCATGAACCTTTTTCACAGGCGGTTTTGCAATTCAGGCATTTGGAGGCAGACCATGCGCCTCCACGTCATGCCTTGGGCGCTGGAAGACCTTGATCTCGGTCCCAATCTGCTGGAACTTGGCCCCGGCTATGGCGCTTCGACCGACCTGCTCCTGCCCCGCTGCGAATCGCTAACTTGTGTCGAATCCGACCAGCGCCTCGCCCGGGCCCTCCGCACCCACGCGGGGTCGCCCAACGTGACGGTGCTTTGCGGAGACGCCGCCGATCTCCAGATTCCCGATTCCGCCTTCAATGCCGCCGTTTGCTTCATGATGCTCCACCACGTCACCCCGGCCGCGCGCCAGGATCAGCTCTTCGCCGAGGCCTTTCGCGTGCTGCGCCCCGGAGGTGTCTTCGCCGGGGCCGACAGCCCTTCCAGCCCGCTGCTCACCGTGGCGCACCTCTTCGAGAAAGTCTCCATGGTGGACCCGCACCCGCTGCCAGGCCGCCTCGAAGCCGCTGGATTCGAAGCTGTTCAGGTGGACATCACGCGCTACGCCTTCCGCTTCCGCGCCCGCAAGCCGCTGGACCGCCCGGACGATCAAACGCAGGCCGCGTTGGCTGAATCCTCCGCGCTCTCCGCCGCAACGCCGCTGCCAGTCTGACCTAGAACGGAGACAGTCCGGTAATCACCCGTTCGGCACGCTTCAAACTGCCCGCCGCTCCGACCCCGGCAAGCGTAAAGCTGTAGAGTTTCTCCGTGTCGTCGCGTGCGCTGCCCAGCGAGTAGTGCCGTAGCTCAAAGCTCAACCCGCAGCAGTTCCAGTTGTAACTGGCCTGCGCGCCGTAATACTGCCAATGGTCCAGCGTAAAGTCGTAGCCGGAGCTGATTCCGGCGCTGATGCCCACCTTGGCCGGCGAGCCGTAAATGGCGGAGAAGCGCACCTGGTTGAAGTCGGTAAGCGCGGGCTTCACCGCCGCCGGTTTGATAGCCGTGGGGGCCTGCGGAAGGTTCTCCACCGGGGTAGTAACGGTGTGCAGATGCGCGTTGCCCACGCTCAGCGTGTAGTCGCCCTTGTGATACCCGGCGAAAAGATTGCTCGCGTCGATCCGCCCGGCCTTGGTGTCGTAGTCCACGTCCCACTCAATGTCGGTGTTGCTTGAGCTTCGCCACCTCAGCCGCGAAGTCACCGGAGAGTAGTTTCGGGGATTGGTCAGAAAGGCCACTCCGGTAAAGTCCAGCGTCGTATCCAGCACGTTGCGCGTGCCCGGAGTCACGGCTCCGCCAAACTCAGGATCGAAGAAATACTTCTGGGCCACCTGCCAGGTCAGCCAGTCCACGGTGCCACCGCCACACATCGTCTCCGGCCCCAGCGCCTCGTCGCCCTTGCAGGGATGCTGCTTCGTATGCCGCAGAAACAGCTTCTGGGTCAGCGAATATTCCACCTCGTTGGTGTCGCTGGCCACGTCGGCGTCATCGAACCGCAACACGGAATTGAAGTTCCCAATGCCTTTCACAAACCGGTAGCGCACCGCCGGCTCAATCACGTGCCGGACCTCGCCGCCGCCCAGCAGCCGCTCCAGCCATGGGGCGGAGAAATCCCGCTCCAAAGCCGGAGGACGCAGTTCCGCGCCCACTTCCACGTCCTTGCGGTTCAGCGAAGCGTCGCGCTCAGAAGGCAGGTCGCCCAGCGGGGCCGGGTTCTGGCTCTTGCCGTAAAATGTGTCCCGCACCGCCACTGTCGGACGCAGCGTCCAGCCGCCCACATGGACCGGAAGTGCCAGGCGCGGATGAATGTCGACTCGCGGAACCAGGTCGGACGTATCAAACCCCGGCTCAGACCGCGAGAGCGCGGAAACCGTGGCCGTCATGCCCCACATCACCGAAGTTCCCGGCAGGTATTGATCTACTGCGTCAAACCGAGCCTCCGGCAGGTGCAGCACCCGAATCTCCTCCTCGCCAGTCGACGAAGTCGCGTTGCTCACAAAGCTCTGGTAGCGGTTAAAGACAATGCCGCCCGTCAGTCCCCGGTGCGCCTGCGCCCAAAATAGCTGCGACTTGACCTCTGAGTTGATGGCCACGGCGTAGCTTTCCTCAAAGGCCTGCCGATAGGCATAGGAGCTCAGGTACTCGATGTCCCCCACGATGCGGGTCTCATCGGAGAAGTCGTGCCGTCCGTCTACCAAAAAGTCCACGCCGCCCTGGTTCTGCGTGTCCGGCAGCCGGTCAAGCAAGCTGTGGAACTTCACCGTTGCGAAGTCCAGCCCCCGGCCTCGATACCGGAACTGCCCCAGCGGCGCGAAGCCGCGGTTTGAGAAATATTCGGTGCCCAGCAGCAGATCAGCGCTCCGTCCCAGCACAATGTAGGCTTCCTCGCCAACGATCAGGCCCTTGGTCGTGTCGTTTCCAAAAATCGGAAGCAGGAAACCCGATTCGCGTTTGCCGTTGATCGAGTGCGTCACGTAAGGCAGGTAGAAGACAGGGACCCGGTGCAGCAGCGGCAGTCCGCGTAGCTCAAACAGGCTGTTCTTGGCTGTCGCCGTGTCGTTCGACAGAAGGAATTGCTTCGCCGTAAGCTGCCAGTCCGGATTCGGCAGTTGGCACGAGGTCACCGATCCATCGATGACCGTGTATTGCTTCGGCCCCATCTGGACCAACTCCCGCGCACTCACAGCGAATGGATTCGTTGACGTGAGGAGTCTGGCGTCGCGCTTGAGCGGCGGCCCTTCGATCGTTCCCGCCACGTCGTAGATGTGGCCCGTGTGCGCCTCCAGGTTCATGTTGCCGCGCGAGGCCAGCAGGTGCGCGTCGTCCGGGCCGCCGTCCAGATGCAGATGCCCCTCGGCCACAATCTCCGACGTGGTTTTGTTGTAGGTCGCGCGGTCCGCCCGGATCACGTAGTCCTTGTAATGGACCACGACGCGGCCAGCCAGCGTGTAGATCACCGCCGTCTTGGTTTTTCGATAGCTCTGTGTATCCGCCTCAATCTTTACCGGAACGCCCGCCGTTGGCGGCGCGACTACATGAGCCACCGGAATCGATGGCACGACCTGCTCCCCCGCGCCTTCGTTAACGGCGGGAGGAAACTGCGTCGTTACTGCCTGGGGCCAAAGCTGCGGATGACACAGCGCAAGCAGCGTGATACATAAAATAGTGCGGGCTTTCATCGAGACGGGCATCCTAAGAATAACAAAGCTCTCGTCTCTCGAAAGCGCGCCGCTCTGGCCCTGAAAACACGACCCGACTCGCTGTACCGCAACCGGATGGGACGCGGCGCATGCGCGTGAACGTCGTCTCCGCCTCCTCTTCAATCTCCAGCTTGTAAACCGATTCGTTGAAACGATCGGGAAGCGCCCATGCGTCTTCCTGAAGGGAATGGAACCATTGAATACTTCTCAGACTGCCGAAGCTCCTGAAGTTCAGACCGATTGGAAGCAGGAGGTCAACGCCCGGCTGAACGCGCACCGCAGCCGCCGGGGCGCGTTCGGGCAACAATCGCCGCTTCCCGGCATGGAAGGCTCCACCCCCGCCCCGAAAGCGGCCAAGGTCGCCGCCCGGGTCGCAGAGCGCTATGCTGCCGCTCCGAGCTATCGGGAAATGCTTGCCGCCGAAGCCGCGCGCGCTGCTGACGCGGCAGCGGAGGCGGCCCGCGAAGCGCGGCACGCCGCCGACGCAGTAAACGAAGCGCTGCGGGCCTCTGCGGAAGCCGAATCTGCATCCAACCCGCAGCAGGAAGCCGAAACGTTTGAGCTGACTCCTCCGCCGGCTCCCGAACCCATTCACTATCGCGTCGATCCGGCCTCGTTGCCGGCGCGCCCCCGGCAGTCCTCCCCCAGCCTCCCCCAGCTGCACTCCGTTGATCCGCATCCGCACATTTTTGACCCTTTCGAGGACGCGCTTGTGGCCCCCGCACAGGCGCTTCCCGCCCGCGTTCTGGAGTTTCCCCGCGAGCTTATTGCCGCGCGCAAGGCCCGTCCCCGCCTCGCCGAAGGTCCGCTGCGCGAGCCCGGTTCAGACCCCGAAAAAGAGCAGCTTCGCATTTTTGAATGCGAGCCAGAAGCCATTTGTCATCAGCCTGTTATGGCGGTAGACCGGGCTGACGAAACACGGCTTCCCGTGTGGAGCTCTATTCGGCTTGACGCCGCGCCACGTGGCATGGGCATGTCCGCCGCCACCGTAGAAAACGGTTCGACCGCTCGCGGAAACGCGGACCAGCCCTTTTCAACCCGCGCCGGCCGGACTTCGCAAGTCTACGGCGGCGACTCATCACTCGGCGATATACTGCCGCTCCATGTCGCTCCGCTGGGCGACCGGTTCCTCGCCGCGTTCATCGACATATGCCTGATCGCGATTGGCTTCTTCAGTTGTCTGATGGTTTTCATGGCCTGCACCATTCATCCGCCCACCGGGAAACCCGCCCTGCTTGCCTCCGCAGTCGTGTTTGCCGGCTTCACGCTGCTCTACCAGTGGCTCTTCTTCACCTTTGCGGAGAGCACTCCGGGAATGCGCTGCGCCAAAATCGCGCTCTCTACCTTCGATGATGAAAATCCCGATCGCAAGGGGCTCCGTCATCGCATTGCAGCCGCGTGCCTTGCCGCCTTGCCCCTGGGCCTGGGTTTCCTCTGGGCGCTTCTGGATGAGGACCACCTCGGCTGGCACGACCGCATGACCCGCACCTACCAGCGAAGCTATCGGTAGGGCCCGCCGTATTCATATCGTGAGGCCTCTCTCGAACACGCCTTAAAACTGTATGGATGCATTTAAAGTACAAGTCAGATGATTCCCTTCCGAGCGCGCTTCACCATAAGACGCATCTTCAATC
>JAICYR010000267.1 GCA_025934135.1 Acidobacteriaceae bacterium
ATCAGGGTTTCCGCGTGGCCGGAATCTTCAAGTCAGGCTTTTATCAATATGATTCAAGCTATGCCTTCGTCAGGCTTTCGGATGCTCAGCGGCTGTTCTCCGAGCCGGATCTGATTTCGGCCATCAGCTTCAAAGTTGACGACATGTACCGTGCTCCCGAGGTTGGCCACGAGATCGAACAAGCTGCCGGAAAGGGCTTCCAGACGACCAATTGGATGGAGGAGAACCGGCAGGTGTTCCGGGCGCTCAAGCTGGAGCAGGTGGTGACGTTCATCATCCTGGCGCTGATCGTGTGCGTCGCGGCGCTGAACATCCTGATCGCGCTGACAATGATGGTGATGGAGAAGACCAAGGACATCGCGGTGCTGATGAGCTTCGGGGTGCGGGTGGATCAGGTGCGGCGAATCTTCCTGATGCAGGGGTTGCTGATCTCGGTGATCGGTACCGCGATCGGGCTGGTGGCCGGGTTTGGGCTGAGCTGGCTGGGAGGCCACTACCGCTTTATCCCGCTGAATGCCGAGGTTTACTCCATCGACTACCTACCTTTCGCTCCACGACTGGTGGACGCTCTGATTGTGAGTGCTGTGTCTCTGGGTGTGAGCCTGCTGGCGACGTTGTATCCAAGTTCGAGCGCGGCGAAGGTGCTGCCGGCCGAGGCGCTGCGCTACGAGTAGGACTGCCACCCCCTCCTCTAGTCACCCCCGGATTCGTTGATGACACTGAGTTTAGGATGGGGGAGTCACCTTATGGTTAATAGATTTGGCTGTCACGTCGCGGATTAAATGCAGAACCCGGCGCTAGCGCCGGGTTCTTTCTTCCTCTATTTCTATTATATCGAATTGCACGAAACTCGGTAACATCTTAATTCCATGTGTTTTCAGCGGGTTGAGGGATTTGGGGCTTGACAAAGGCTGGTGTGGGAACTTCTTCGCGAATCATGGGATGGACAGAGTGGCGCCAGAATGCGAAATGGGCGCAGACCTATGGCAGAGAGGTACGTTTCGCTTGATGACGATTCGTAATGGCGGTGCTGCCCACGGAAGAGCCCCGTCTCTAAGCGAGATCCTGGCGCGTGAGAGCATGGATTATCGGGGCACCGTCGGTGGAAAGTGAGACCGGATTCCCTTGGAAATGACAAATAACAATACTGGGACTTCGCCGTCCGCGATGCTGCTGGTCGAGGGGCTGGCGAAGGTGTACCCCGCGGTGGCCGGGCGCAATGCTGCTCCCGGGACCGAGGTGGTGCTGTTTCGCGGGTTGAGTTTCGAAGTGCGTACCGGTGAGATGGTCGCGATTGTGGGTGAGAGCGGCTCAGGCAAGAGCTCGCTGCTGCATCTGCTGGCGGCGCTGGATACACCGACCGAAGGCGAGGTGTGGGTGGACGGGGTGCGGCTGCGCGGCATGTCCGAGCGGCAGTCCGCGGATTTTCGCAACCGGAACGTTGGGTACGTGTGGCAGTTCCATTACCTGCTGCCGGAGTTCTCCGCGGTTGAAAATGTGGCGATGCCGCTGCTGGCGCGCGGTGAACGTCGTGCGCCGGCCCTCGAAAAGGCGCGGGGCTGGCTGGCCGAGGTTGGATTGGCGGGCAGGTTGGAGCATCGTGCGGGCGAGTTGAGCGGCGGCGAGCAGCAGCGCGTCAGCCTGGCGCGAGCACTGGTAACGAGCCCGAAGTTACTGCTGGCCGACGAGCCGACGGGAGATCTGGACGGTAAAACAGGCGATGCAGTCTTCTCGTTGATTCAAAACCTCCACTCCAAGCATCCATTAACTAGTGTGCTGGTGACGCACAACCTGGAATTCGCCGCGCGGTGCGGACGGGTCCTCCGGTTGCGCGAGGGCCGGCTGGAAGAATTTGCTGGAACAGCATCTTCGCAGGGATGAAGGAGCTGCACCAAGTTTGGTGCTTGTTTTGCACAGGGATGTGCTGTGAAACGGTGGTAGGTTGGTCAAAACCTTCGGGGGATTCAGCAGTACCTGTGGTGAGGGGATGATGATGGAAATGTCGGGCCATTGCTAAGGAGGCCTCCGCAGCGCCGGTCTGATGTAGACGATTCGACAGCGAGTCGTTGGGCTTGACGAAGCGTCTACACTGTAAGTAGTGCAATGGGCGTTCTGTACTCCGGATGCATCCGGGGACGCTCTGAAGGGCCCCGGCGGGCTGAGCGGAAACGCGGGGGCGGCTGGACAAAGGTGCTGCGCCTGCGGGGAGCGGGTGTAAGTGCCGGCTGAAGGGGGAACATGTTCGAACGCTATACGGAGAAGGCGCGGCGGGTGATTTTCTTTGCCCGCTACGAGGCCAGTCAGTTCGGATCGCCGTACATTGAGACCGAGCACCTGCTGCTCGGACTGCTGCGGGAGGACAAGGCGTTGACGAACCGCTTTTTGCGGTCGCACGCATCGGTGGAATCTATTCGGAAACAGATTGAGGGCCACACCACGATTCGAGAGAAGGTTTCGACCTCTGTGGATCTGCCGCTCTCGAATGAATGCAAGCGCGTGCTGGCGTACGCGGCGGAAGAGGCGGAACGGCTTTCCCACAAGCACATTGGGACGGAGCACCTGCTGTTGGGACTGCTGCGCGAAGAGAAGTGCTTTGCGGCGGAGATCCTTACCGAGCGGGGACTGCGGCTACCGATGATTCGGGAAGAGCTGCAGAAGACGACGCAGGAGAAGGCGCCGCAACAGCAGAGCGGTAAGCAGCGCGGCGAGCAGTCGATGCTGGCGGAGTTCTCGCGCGACCTGACGCAGTCGGCCATGGACCAGCAGCTGGATCCGCTGGTGGGGCGCGACAACGAGGTGGACCGCGTGATCCAGATCCTGTGCCGGAGGACGAAGAACAATCCGGTGCTGATCGGAGAGCCGGGCGTGGGTAAAACCGCGATTGTGGAAGGGCTGGCACAGAAGATTGCCGAGGGCGAGGTGCCGAGCTTCCTGGCGGATAAACGGGTGCTGGCGCTGGACCTGTCGCTGATCGTGGCGGGCACGAAGTATCGCGGCCAATTCGAAGAGCGGCTGAAGACGATCATGAAGGAGTTGATGGAGAACCAGAACTCCATCGTGTTCATCGACGAGCTGCACACGCTGG
>JAICYR010000183.1 GCA_025934135.1 Acidobacteriaceae bacterium
CGCTCCACCAAGCAGCTCCAGAAGCTGCTCCAGTTCATCGTCTCGGAAACCCTGGCCGGCCGTTCCGAGACCCTCAAGGAACGCGTCATCGGAACCACCGTCTTCGACCGAAGGCCTAACTACGACACCAATGACGATCCCACCGTCCGCTTGCGCGTAGCCGAGCTCCGCAAGCGGCTCGCCGTCTATTACCAGGCGAATCCGGAAACCCCCGTGGTCATCAGCATCCCCAGTGGCTCCTTCCGCGCCGTATTTGAGCGCGGCGGCGAAACCGTCGAGTCCTTGCAGGCAGGGCACCTGCAGGAACTTCGCCACATGCAGGCGCAGCTGGATTCCGCCATGCACCTGCAGGCGGTTCCCCCCGGCGACCGCGCATCCTGGGCCGCCAGGTTCCAAAACCCGACATGGTGGATTTCCCTCGCAGTCCTCGCCATTGCCTCCGCGGCAGCCATCGCCTACTTACCGTCGGCGGAAACCCGCGCCTTCACCGGCTTCTGGGATCCCGTCCTGCGCGATCCGCAGCCCGTGCTCATCCACATCGGCAACAACACCGTCTATGAGCTGTCCTGGGACTATGTGGACGACTATTTCCGGCAGCATCCTGAGGATTCCGACCGCCGCCTCGGCTTTGACGGCGTTGTCCCCATGGCGCCCGGCAGCAGCATCGCCGCCGAGGACCTCCATCCCGCCAACAACGTCTATCACACCAATGGAGACGTCACCGCCGCCGTTTCCGTCACCTCCGTCCTCGCGCGGCTGAACAAGCAGTTCGATCTCCGCTATGGCAGCGACATCGCCTACGGGGCCCTGCGCCAAAGCCCCGCCATCCTCATCGGTGCCCATAACAACTTTTGGACCATGAGCATGACGCAAAATCTCCGCTTCGGCTTCGAGGGGCGCGATGCCATCGTGGATCACTCCAACCCGCACCGCCGCTGGCTCCGCAACCACAGCGACACCGAGGACTACGCCATTCTGTCCCGCCTGCAGGACTCAAACCACGGCCACGGATTCATCGCCATCGCCGGAATCGGCCCCGGAGGAACCTCCGCCGCCGCCGCCTTCCTCGCCAATCCCCGCGCCATATCCGATCTCGCCAGGACCCTGCCCACAAACTGGCAGCAGAAGAACATCCAACTCGTCCTCCACACCACCGTCAAAAACCAGATCCCCAGCCCCGCCAACGTCGTCGACACCTACCTGTGGTGATTGCGTTGGCCGCTGCCTGGAGCGAGGCCAGAGCTTCCGCGCAGTTACTGCGCCAGAATCCACTGCACAGCCGCATCCCGGCCTTCAAGGAAGAGCTGCCAATTGGGCTCAATCTTCTGATCGGGAAGGACAGCATCCGCATGCGATCCAGGCTCAAACCTGTACTTCAGCATGGCGCAGGAAACCCGCAGTTTGGATTCAGGAAGCGTGAACATGTAGTTTTCCATCACCCCATTGGGTCTCGCACCTGTGGGTTCGCCGACTAGGATCGCTTGCGTCTCCCTCCGGAAATCGGTGACGTTGGTCATGCCAGCTGAAAATGTGCCACGGCCGGTTATCACGAACAGGTGTCCCGCCCGGTTCAGTTCTGGATTAAATGTGAGCTTGTAAATGAGGTACTGACGTCCCTTGGCGAAGTTTCCCCCTTCGTTCCAGCGCATATCGACAATCAGGCGGTTGACCGAATGCTCCTTAATGAATCCAAGCAGCCGCTCCGATTGGGTCTCGATGTCCTTATAAGAGCGCCAATCCGCATAAACAGTCTTTGAATCGGCCAGGTACGTGAACCAGAGCGGATCGCGCGGATGCTGATATGGCAATGGCACTGGTTCTTTGGCAATCTCTGCTGGATTCCCTTTTCCAGGCGCAATCGGTTCAACCCGCAGTTTAAAGCGGTGCCCCGCCCGATCCTCGAAAGTAAAATTTGCAGCGCCAGCTTGGGGCAAAACACCTAAAGCGGCTAAGGGCTCGGATTCCATAAGCAGCAATTGGCTCTGATCCAGAACGTGCCACTGATTTTCTCCCTGCGGAATCAGCCCTTGGATCCTCTTCTGGACCGTTTGTATCGGAACCGATCCGATCGCGACCACCTTCGCGCCGAGCGCCTGCTGGTATTCAGGTGCCGCTCGGATCACTCTCAGGTCGCCTCCAAACCAGTAGACCTCCAGCGGAAATTTCTTGTACAAACCCGATGTGTCGACGAACGTATGCCCATCACCGAATAGGGCTGCCAGATGCTGAAAACCAACGACGATCTGAACATCGGACATCGACGGGATTCGCTTTTGGAACTCAGATACCGCTTCATCAAATTGGGCCTTGCTCGTGAAATGGTAGGGATCGGCGTGCTTCGTTGTGATCACGTTCACGAAGTCTCGAAGGTCGTGTCTCCATTGTTCAGCGCTCAACGAAGGGATCGAGGCTTGAGCAGAGGCCATTCTGGCAACAAGGACCAAGGTCAGAAACAGGCGTTTCAAGCTTGTACTCCTCTCGGTAGCTGAGAACCCGACTAACGTAGCCGCTTGCAAGACAGCTTTGACACAGCAGAGCGTCGATACATCTCTACAATAACGGGAACTTCATGGACATCGCGACTTGGTTGAACCCTGCCCAACGAGAAAGTCGACGTTTTCGGTTCACCTCTGGACCAAGCGCTTCCTCGGGGTCGAACCAGCGCAACGATTCTTGTCGAGGATCAGAAGCTTAGAAGGAGGGAAATGGACTCCGGACAAAATATGCAATATCTGCAACTGGATAGCTCCAGAAGCCAAAAGCACACCACCCCAAACTCGCCATCACAGCAGGCACGAATTGCCGTCACTGAAATTTGGATCAAAAATAGAGTGAATATGGATGCTTCAGGTGATCGGTTTTGGAGTTCTAAACCAAACTTGTTTTGGGTCGGATTGGCTGTTCTGCTATTGGCAACCACGTTGTGTTGAAGCCTGAATTTCCTATGTTCACACCCCCTGCATCGCCCGACAAGTCTGCCTGGTTGCGAATAGCTCTATTCGCCGAAATGTTTGTCCATATCGCGTTTCTCGGCGCGGTAATTGTCGGGATCACAAACCGAATACCCAGCCTGAAGAACCCAAGCTATAGCCTCGATGGAACACTGAGTATTGGTGAATCCCAACCCTCAACCCGGGCCGGTACACGGTGGGGGCAAATAGGTGGAATTCTGGGGGAGTTCGTTGTCTATTTAGGATTGTGGGCCTGTGTATACGGCATTGTTTCGTTTTGAAACCAGCATTGTGATGCAAACCCGTTCATCAGGCGGGTTGCTCTCTCATCATTCTGGGTGCCCCATTCATGCGCTTGCGCATGAGTGGGGATGTACCACCACGAGGTTGCTCCTCGACCCCCAACGATCGACCGTACTGCTTTATGGCACGGCTTCAGCCTTGCCATAAACCCGCCGCCGCGAAGCGGCTACCGCTCTGCCGAAGGCTTGCCCTTAGGACGCCTCACCCACTGCCGAACCAACCTCGCATTTTCGCGGACCGGCGGGCGGCCCATCCGTAAATTCCGTAGCTGGCAAAACCGGGCGCCTGAACCGTACGTATTTCCGCACATGGATAGCTCCAGAAGCTACAAGCGCAACCCAAACCTCGTCATCCTGAGCGAAGTGGCTCGCCAGGCGAGCCGCGCAGTCGAAGGACCCCGAGACACTACACCCCACCTCAGCCGCTCGCACCTTTCAGCCGCGTGGCGCCGCATCACCGCTCATCCGGTGGTTATGAGCAAGGGAGATTCCATGCTCAGCCGCCTCATGATCGTTCTGCTGCTTTTATTCCCGTTACTTTGTCCGGGAACTAATTTCCGCGCGTCACCGTAAGGTCTCCTGAGGAGAGGACCCACTGTGCTTCCTTTTGCCGCCGACCGCTCGATCCCGCTCGCCGACCGCCCGTTCGCCTCCACTACCCGCCGCTCCACGGCCCTCCTCATCCCTATCGCCGCCTTCTTCGCGCTGATCCACATCCTCACCAACGGCCGCTACGGCTTCGATCGGGACGAACTGCAATTCCTCTCCGATGCACGTCATCTCGCCTGGGGTTTCGTTGCCTATCCGCCGTTCACGCCGTTCATCGAGCGCATCGGGTTCAGCCTGTTCGGCCTTTCGCTAGTCGGGCTGCGTCTCTTTCCGGTGCTAGCTCTGGCAATCGCTGTCCTGGTCAGTGGCCTCATGGCGCGCGACCTCGGCGGGAGCCGGCTTGCCCAGGTCACCGCGGCTCTTGCGGTCGGACTCTCCGGGGTCCCGATCATTATGTCCACCGTGTTCCAGTACACGGCCTTCGCTTATTTATGGTGGACACTCGTTTGCTGGTTCACGATCCGCTTGCTGAAGTCCGAGAACCCGCGCTGGTGGATCGCCATCGGCACCGCCATTGGCCTTGGGCTGCTCACCAAGTACTCGATCGTCTTCTACATCGCCGGTCTGCTTGCCGGGCTCATTCTGACCAACGCGCGCCGGTATCTCAGCAGCAAGTGGCTGTGGGGCGGGGTTGCGATTGCGCTTTTGCTGTTCCTACCCAATGTCGT
Source organism: Acidobacteriaceae bacterium (assembly GCA_025934135.1). Classification (GTDB taxonomy): domain Bacteria; phylum Acidobacteriota; class Terriglobia; order Terriglobales; family Acidobacteriaceae; genus Silvibacterium. Next base: position 4,531 of record JAICYR010000183.1, read on the forward strand.
TTGGCTCATCCGCCACGACTTTGTCTCGTACCACATGCTGCAACGCATCCATGCGCGTGACGTGGGCGAAGGCCGCGCCAATGGGTACTGGACGTTGCAGTTTCTTTTCGATGTAAACTCATTCGCCGTGCCGCTCTGCATTGCCGGCCTCATCGCCTTCTTCCGTTCCAGCCGCTATCGCATGCTCGCCTGGATGTACGCTGTGCCGGTCGCCCTCTTCTGGATCAACAAGGGACGCTTCTACTACGTCGCAGAGGCGTATCCAGCGTTGATTGCGATGGGGGCGGTGGTTGCCGCACGCTGGCTTACGGAGCGTTCCTCCTATGTGCGGTACGGAGTAGAAGCTGCCTTCTTTGCCGGCCTGGTTTTCTGCGGTGGATACTTCTTTGCCGGCTGGGTGCCTCTTGCGTCCAGTGGTCCGCTGCGCGATTTTGCCCTGAGCAAGAGCTCAGACCTGCGCGAGGAATTCGGCTGGGACGAACTCGTCAAAACCGTTGCCGGCATTCGTGATTCGCTTCCAGCAGATCAGTCGTCGAACGTCGGTATTCTTGTCGGCAATTATGGCGAAGCAGGAGCGATTGAGAATCTTGGCCACGCTTACCATCTGCCACCTCCCATCAGCCTGACCAATACGTTTTATCTGCGGACCTATCCGGAGCAACAGCCCACTACGGTGATCGTCCTCGGGTGGCCGCAAAAGTGGCTGGATGCCGAATTCACGTCGTGCCGGTTGGCGGGGCACAACGGCAACTCGCTCGGCATCCACAACGAAGAGAGCGATGACAGCCCTGACATCTTCGTCTGCGGTCCGCCTCGCAAAGGCTGGCCCGAGTTCTGGCGTACAAACCAGCGCTTTAGCTGACATACAAAGTGATCTTCGGAGCCACTTGCGCCCTTCCAAAATGCGGGCGGGCCGGTGACCCATGGTGCGGCCAGTGCCGGGTGCCCCATGGCGGGTGGCCCACTCACCATTCCGGGTGCCCCATTCATGCGCTTGCGCATGGGTGGGGATGTGCCACCTCCGTCCTCGCGGGACGACCACGACCGACTGACCGACCGTATTGCTTAGGGGCCACGGCCCTGGCCGCGACGGCTTCAGCCGTGCCATAAACCAGCCGCCGCAAAGCGGCCACCGCTCTGCCGAAGGCTCGCCCTTAGGACGCACTTCACCTCCGCTCGCATCACCCAACTCCTTCCGCGCCCTCACAACTCCCAAAGCGCAAAAGCCTCAGCTAAACCTAGGAGCCAAAAACAGCTATTAGCTAAAAACCTGTCAAGCCCCTTACACCGTGGAAAACCCCACATCCCCTTTCCGCACAGCCACTTCCGCCTAAGATTCCGATGTGACATCAGTTATGCCCGACCTGATATCCTTAATTTAAGGATCGAAGAAACGGCCCGGCACCCGGCCGGGCCTTCCTCTATTAACCACAAGATGACTCCCCTCCGCTAACCCCAATGCCTGCAACGACGGATGTTAACCAGAAAGGTAATCCCCTCCGCTAACCTCAACAGCATCAACAAATCGCCCGAAGACACACCCAGGGGGCCCCTCTGCCCTTACCGCAGCACCGTCCGGGTCGCCTTGCCGTTGTAGTGGACCACCGCATCGTACCGGTCGGTCAGCTCGACGCCCGCGCCATGGCCGCTTGATACCTCGACGATGTTGAAGGTGTGTTCCTTCAGCATCCCCGGGAAGCTGCCCGTCCGAGCCCCGATCTCGAGCGTGTGAGTGGATTCCCGCCAC
>JAICYR010000170.1 GCA_025934135.1 Acidobacteriaceae bacterium
AAAATGGAACGCCGCCGGCACACGATCTTTTGCCGGTCATCTCCGTGCTGCTACCACCTTCTTGCTCCCTTCCAACGACGGTGTCATAGAGGCCATAATGTGTGAGCCCTTCGTGGCTTTCGATGCCGGTATACCGCAGAGAGGCATCCTCGTAGCGACGAAATGCGAATACCGCCTGGTTCATTTGCTCGGTATTGAAAACCTTGAGACGTACGAGAAGGTCGAAATCCTTTACCCTCAGACCCGTCACAGCCAAAAACAAATCCGGCTCCAGTTTAGTGATCACGTCCTGCAGCGTGTTCTCACGAAAATCGGTTAGGTACATGAATGCGGGGATGCGAGTGGCGAACTTGATCAGCTTCTCTTGTACGAGCTTGCGCTTTGACTTGTATTCCTTTTCCTCTTCACTGAGCTGCTTCTTCTGCTTCTCCGTCAATTCCTTCTCTTTGGCCTTGTTCTTGAGTTCCTTGACCTTTTCGCTCTTATTGATGATGGTCTCGATGATGTGGTCGCCCAACGCGCGCCAGCCCTCAATTCGTTCCACGGCGGCCATCGCTTCGGGGTTCTCAAGGACTCGACGCAAAGTGTCGTTATCCACGTTGACCAGCAGAGCGCTTTCCCATTTGCGTGCCAGCAGCGTAGCCGAGGTGCCTGTCATCGCGGTTTGCAGAATACCGCCAGCATCTATCTGAATCATGTTCGCGCCGTCATAGGCCAGCACGGGCAGGTACGAGACGAGGTCTTTCACAGCGTTTTCCGGATTCGATTCGTTGGGTGAGAGTCCGATGCCATAGTCCGAGACCTGGCGGAGAGCACGCGTGAGGGCAAAATCGAACACAAAGCACACAGGTTTGAGAATCTCCTCCTCATTCGGGTCATCGCCATTCGGATTCCTGATCGACCAGGGAGACTGCACGCGGAAAGCGGCCTGAAAATAGGTTTCGGGACTCTTCAAATTGCGCAGCATAAGGATCGCAGACCACTGTGGAATGGTTACGCCAGTGGTTAGCTTGCCGCATGACCCTCGGTGATCACTGCAAAAGCGGCCAACGATTATCACTGCAAAACCGGCCAACGGAAGTAGCCGTTCCGGGACCAGTTTGTTCTACCCTGCCGCCTCTTGTGGAGGCAAGTCGGTTTTAGTGCGCCAGCTCCGCGGACCGCATTTGAGCACATGTCCGTGGTGCAGCAGGCGGTCGAGCATGGCGCTGACGGCGGCCGCGTCGCCCAGCAGTTTGCCCCAGTCTTCCACCGGACGGTTGGAGGTCAGCATGGTGCTGGCGCGTTCATAGCGGCGCATGATGATCTCCAGCAGTTCCTCGGCGGCGGTGAGCGCCAGCTTGCGCATTCCCAGGTCATCGATGATGAGCAGGGGCACGGTCACCAGGAACTCCATGTGCTCTTTGCGAGTGCCATCGAGCGTGGCATCGGCCAGGTCATCGAGCAGCGTGTGGGTTTCGCGGTAAAGCACGCGATAGCCCTGTTGGATCGCGGCCTGCCCGATGGCTTGCGCCAAGTGACTTTTGCCGGTGCCGGGTGGACCTAGAAACAAGGCGTCTTCGTGGCGGCCGATGAAAGCGCCGGTGGCGAGGTCGAAGATCAGACTGCGATTCATTTTCTTGTTGAAGTTGAAGTCGAAGTTGTCGAGAGATTTCTGCGGATCGCGGAACTGGGCTTGTTTTTTCCGCCGCTCCAGCAAGCGCTCGCCGCGACGGGCGAGTTCGTCGGAGACCAGACAGGAGATGAGGTCGATGGGGGCGAGCGGTTCGCTTTGTGCCTGGCGCAGGCGGGTCTCCAGCACGGCGGCCATGCCGCCCAGGCGAAGTTGTTTGAGCGCACGATCGAGTTCGATGAGATTCATTCTTCCAGCTCCTTGGTTCGGTGGTTGATGAGGTCGCGGTACTGCACGAGTTCGCGGATCAGGGGATCGACTTGCTGCAAACTGAGCGGGGCTTGGGGACAGCGTTCCAGATAGCGACGAACGAAGCGGTATTCCTGAACTCCCATCTCCAGCGCGGCGGCGCAGGCTTCGTCGGCGGCAGCGGCGCCGTACTTCTTCGCTAAGGAGAGAACGCCGAGGATGCGGCGGATGCCGACTTCTCCCTGTTGGCGGTGGATGGCGTCGCAGAGGGCGCCGATGTGGGCGCCGGCGCGGCCCGCACGCCACAGCAGTTGCGAAGTGCGCAGTGGTGTGCGCTTGGGGTGATCCTCGGATTTGATGCGGTACCAGCCGCGTTTCTGGCGCACGTGCTCGCGCAGCAGTTGGCCGGTCTTGGGATCGAGCAATCGGACGAACAGTTCGTCCCACTGCACGCGCACCACACGCCCGATCCAGCCCGGCGGCGCGCCGTAGTAGGCGGCTTCGACTTCGACGCAGCCATCTAGATGCACAACGCGTTCGCCGTACTGGTAGTAGCGGAAGGGTTCGACGGGCAGCGGAAGCAGAAACGGTTTTTCCTCAGCGAACATCGCCGCCACTTGCCGTTTGGTGGTGCCGTGGATGCGGGTATCGGCCCAGCGCTCTTCCCACCGATCCAGATAGGCTTGCGCTTCTTGCAGGCTCTCGAAGCGCAGTCCTTTCAGGGGCGTTTTCTGCGTGTGGCCGATGCCCGATTCGACTTTGCCCTTGCGATCTGGATCCTGGATGCGGCACGGCATAGCGACGGCGCCGTAGTGGGCGAGCACATCGCGGTAGAGAGGATTCAAGGCGGGATCGTAGATGTCGGGGACGAGCACGCCTTCGCGCAGATTGTCGAGAACGACGATACGAGTAGCGCCGCCCAGTCGACGGAACGCGCGCTCGTGCAGCTCGGCCCAGGTGCGGGCGCTGGAGCGGAAGACGAGCAGACGAACCGCCTTGCGGCTGCAGCCTAGCGTCAGGACGAACAGCCGCGTGCGCCGATACTTGCGGGTCTCGGGATCGCGCACCATCGGGCCGGTGCCGTAATCGACTTGCGCTTCCTGGCCGGGAGCGGTGACGATCACTACGCGGGCTTCCGGCGTTTGCGTGCCGCGTAGTTTGCGCACGAAGCGCTGCACACTCTGGTAGCTGCTGGCGAAGCTGAACTCATCGACCAAGTCTTGCCAGATGGCCCTGGCATTGCGGCCTCGGCTGAGGCCCAACTCGATGGCTTCCCGATACGCGGTGCAAGCGCTGGCGCTGGGACTGCGCTGTGGATGTGGTGCGGGTTCCGGAAGAAGAGCGCCCACTTCGTCTGGTTGGGATGGGTTGAGGTCGGTGATCACCTCAGAGTCGGTAATCACCTCGTTGGCCGGTTTTGAAGTTGCTTTTGCTTTTCCCTTCGTGGAAGGGTTTTCGCGGTTGGTTTTGGGGTTGCAGTTGGGGTCGCGAATCACCGGAATGGCCGGTTTTCCCGCGCCAAAGTCGGTGATCACTTCGTTGGCCGGTTTTGCCGCCCGCCGCCCCCAACCGCCGGGCGGACGCACGGCAATCCCCGCCGCTTTCAGGTACTGACTGGCGGTTTCACGACGGATGCGAGTGGCTTGCTGAATTCGCCGCAGCGACCAGCCCAGCCGTCCCAGGGCTAAGACTTGCTGTTTCTTCTCTTCGCTCAAGACATTGGCCATGCCCCCGGAGGCTACAAGCCCCCGCGGGCGTCAATGTCCCGGACGCTATTCTCGTTGGCCGGTTTTCAGGTGATAACCATTGGCCGGTTTTGGGTGATCGCTGAGGCTGCTGTTCAGAGATTCGCAGGACATTGCCGTGAACGGTGGAATACCTCATTCCGTCTTGGCAGGCACCGCCCGGAGCAGAGAGGCTTCAAGGAGACCGACAACGGAGCTACCGCGCAAGCGGCGCGCAGCGTTCCCGTTCTGCTCCCTCAAATCGCAACTTACTGCCGGACAGCAGGCAGGCCTTTGACTTGCCGGATTATGGCGGGCTTGTACGCCGACTGTGTGCCATCTTACAATCGTGACCCTCGGCCGCACTGTCTGAACGAGATATCGCTGCTGTATGCTCATTTCGCGGTTGCTGTGATTAGCCGGATTCCGTCCAGCCCGTCACCCCTGGGTTCACCCTCTAGGGCGGCTCCCTGCAGTACTCGGCCAGCGTGGCCTGTGGGCCTCCCGGCGGCGGTGCGATCGAGACCTGCCGACGACTGCAACCACAGCGGTGCAGGCGAAAGGTAACGACCAACAGACCCCCTGATCGGGCGTGGTCAGCGTTCACCAGAAGCTCTGTGGTACGTCGTAATGCTTCATCAATGCGAGGATTGCACACGTCTTGTTACCTTGGCTCATTGAATCGTCATCCCTTCTGCCTGCACTGCTGCCATGATATGAAACGCCAACCCAGATTTGCTGCGGCTTCGCCCTTTCTCCTATTGTTTCTCGTCGCTGATGACGTTCTCGTCGAGTGCAGCTCGCTGAAACTTCGCGGGCAACTCGGCTTCGAGTTCAGCAGGCAAGTCCCCGTCACTATCGACAGGCGTCTCGCCAGCATAAGCGAGGTCGAGATAGTCGTCTCGATTCTCGGTAGCCCCGTAATGTTCAGGACAGAAATGATTGGGTCTTCCATTTGTTCCTCCTCAGCTAATGATTCGCCTCGAGCTTCTATCTCGTCATCGGTGCCTAGCTTCCGAGCCGCTTTCAACTTCGGCCCGTACTTCTGACGAACACTAGCAACCGCTGCAAGGAGTTGATCCAGAGACGGCATCTTCCCCTCTTCAAGAAGTTGCTGAGCGTCAGCCCGGAGGTCGGATGGAGAAATTAGTTTGTCCCTGACCATTGTTCAATCTCCTCGATTGGAATGAAGAAGTCGATAATCGGACGACTCATCAACTCACAGAGAGCGTCCTTCGCCGCTTCACTGAGAGGCGGCAGCTTCTTGAGTTCCTCCCACGGGTTCATCGGGTCACCTGCCTGACGAAGTGAATCGCCGCAGCAATCAGCCTGCGCCACGTCGGGTGTAGGTTTCTGAGAAGCAGGGACTGACTTCTTTGCTGGTGATTTCACGGAGTCTCCTTTGCGGTTTTACCGCCGCATCTGGCTGGTGCCGAACCAATGTGGAGATGCCCTAGCACCCCTCATCTGGTGGGCCAGCAGCGTGCGCTGACCGCTCTTGATACTGTCTAAATTCTAGTGACCCGTTGTGCCCTGAACAAATACCACTTCCGTGTCGCACGGTAACCAATGCGAAAGTGGTTGTTGCCTAGGATACGTGCATCCCATGAATCCGTAAGTCAATGATTCTCATGGGACGTCTCAAGTCTGCTCGTGTCTCGAAAGTGCTTGAAAAGTCTGGGGAGAAGAGCGTTTACGAATCAGCTGCTCTACCAACTGAGCTATCTCGGCCCAGGCCCATTTTACACTACGCTTTTTGCGTGTCCGCTGCGCCAGGCTCTCGCTTCAGTACCCCGGCGCCTTCTCCAGATTCCAGTCACACGTTCCTCCATTCGGAGGCTGAGGCTGTGTCGGAAGCGAAGGCGGGGTCTGCCAGGCCGGCGAGGAGAAGTCAAAGAATTCCATCATGTCGTCGGCGGCAGCGTCGCGCGCGGTCAGCGAGGGCACGTTAAAACGCACCTCAATCAGGCGCAGGATAGAAGTCAAGTCCCGCCACGTGTGCGATACGTAATGAGGCTTCGCCCACGGCGAAATCACCACCAAGGGAATCCTGAACCCGGAGTGGGCAAAATCGCCCGGCTGGTCGCCGGAATGGAGTTTCGGAGCAATATTATCCGGCTTGATTTCCATCGCCGGCACCACATGGTCGTAGAGCCCGCCGCCCTCGTCGAAGCTCAGAATAAAAGCCGACGATCCCCACGATGGACTCTTCAGCAGCGCATTGATGATGTTGGCTGCATCAGCCGCGCCCTTCTGGATGTTCTGCCCAGGGTGCTCGTCCAGCCCAATCGCGGAAGCGCGCTCGATAAAAATAACCGAGGGCAGCGTGCTTTCATTCTGCAGGTCGGTGTAGTACTGCGAAATCGGCACCACCTTGCTTTTATCCCGCGAATACGTGGACCATTGCGTCAGATACGTGCTGCTGTCCTGATAATAGTAACGCCAGCTCACGCCCGCCTGGTCCATGTGATCGAAAATGGTGGGCTTCGTCCATCCTCCGCTGGGCGGAGGGTCGGTATACACATGGCCGAATGACGTGCCCGCAAATAAGTACATCCGGTTGGGGATGGTGTTCGATTCCAGGGGTGAGAAGAACCGGTCACTGCTGCCGAAGTTGAATGCCAGCGAGTAAACGTAGGGCAGATCGGTCCAATCGTAATAGCCCAAAGCCCGCGTGTTGTAAGGGTCAATGTTCGATGGCAGCCCAGTTAACAGAAAGTTATTCATCAACCCGCCGTTCACGTCCACGTGGCTTTCATTCCAGGATGGCGTAAGCCCTTCGGTGCATTCCGTCTGATAATGGAACGGCTGGACCGCACCGCCATTGCTGGTATAGAGCGTCGCGTTCAGTGGTATGCCATCCACATTGTTGCTGTAGCCCTGGTTCACCCGGTACTGCCCCAGCCGCCCCAGGTAGCTGTCGAATGACCTGTTTTCCTGCACGAGGTAAATGATGTGGCGCAAATTCGACAACCCCGCGTTATTGGTCACGTTGATGCTCATGCTCTGGCTGAACCACACGGACGAGGTGTCCTGGGCGGATATCTGGACCGTATGCTGCCCCGCGGCCAGGTTGGTTAAATAAACGTTCAAGATGTTCGTGCTTACCTGGTTGAGTTTTTTACCATCCACCAGCACTTGCATGAGTTGCGTCGGAGTGGAGTCGTTCGCCGCCGCCACCAGATGTACCGGCGAGCTCACCGTTGCCGAAACGCCGGGTGTGCAAATCGTGACTGTCCGGTTGCTGGAATTCAGCACGCACGGCGGCTCCATGGCCACGTGAACCGCCTTGGAGAAATTGGCGCCGGTGCTGTCCCAGCCCTTTACCACCACATAATGATTTCCCGGCGTAAGCGTGATATAGGTGTTCAGCGACGCCGCGTTCACCTGGTACACCAGCTTGCCTTCGACGTAAATCTGCATCGCCGTGACCGAGTGCGAGTCGGTGGAAATCGCCAATACGTGGGCAGGCGAAAAGACCGACGACTGTTACGTTGGCGAGCAGATC
>JAICYR010000028.1 GCA_025934135.1 Acidobacteriaceae bacterium
CTTGCCGCCTTGCCCCTGGGCCTGGGTTTCCTCTGGGCGCTTCTGGACGAGGACCACCTCGGCTGGCACGACCGCATGACCCGCACCTACCAGCGAAGCTATCGGTAGGCCCGCCGTATTCATATCGTGAGGCCTGTCTCGAACACGCCTGAAACTGTATGAATGCGTTTAAAGTACAAGTCAGATGATTCCCTTCCGAGCGCGCTTCACCATAAGACGCATCTTCAATCCTGGTTATTACCACCGCCTCTCCGAGATTCTGCAAAATCCCCAGAGCTTCTACTCAATTCTCTTCAGAAAACTTTCGCCATCCTCATCGAAAAGACCTTTAGACCTGAAGCTGAAAGACGGGAAAATCATTCGGGTTCGTGAGTTCTGGACGCTCTTTCTGTTCGACGAGATCTTTGTCGAAAATTGCTATGAACCGCCTCGTCTTCAACGTCACGGACCCTTTCCCGCGATTCTGGACGTGGGGGCCAATATCGGCCTTTTTACCATCCGGATGAAACAGCTCTGGCCGGACGCGCGCATCCTGGCCATCGAGCCACACCCGGACAACCTGCGCTCGCTACGCGAACATATTGAATTGAATAACCTTTCCGGCATCGAGGTCCTCGAGGGAGGAATCAGCGAAAAATGCGGCTGTATGAATCTCTACATTTCTCCTCGTAATATTGCTGGTCACAGCATGTATAAGGAGACGTCCGGCCCTTCGATTTCTGTTCCAGTCTTCGCCCTTGCAGACGTCCTGAAAAACTCCGAGGTTCAAGATGGTGGACTGCTCCTCAAAATCGATTGCGAAGGCTGCGAACATGCATTGTTGTCAACCCTGAGTCGGGAAATCGCCGAACGCACATCCTGCATTATCTTCGAACCGGAGCACAGCCTCTACAGCCTGGACGATCTTCTTCAAGGACTGAGAGGTCTCGGATATGAGACTTCAACGGCCTCCAATCTTGTTGTTGCCGAAAGGACAGCCTGAGACCACGGGCACCTGGGTTCCACCCAGGGAACCGCCGCATTTCCCGCTGCGTATCCCCATTCACGCCCTGCCCCGGTTGAGTAAACTTGATTCAGGCTCCGGGGCAAACCCATGGAATTCAAAGAAGCCGTCAAAGTCGCGCTCCACTCCCTCTGGGCCAACAAGCTCCGCTCCATTCTCACGCTTATTGGAATCGTCATCGGCGTCTCCTCGGTCATCGCCGTCATTACCCTGACCAATGGCGTGAACAAGTACGTGGCGACCAAGGTTTACGGTTATGGGGCCGACGTCTTCACGCTGAGCAAGAACTCGCCCGTCATCCTCAGCTATGAGCAGTGGCAGAAATTCCAGAAGCGCAAAGATCTCCACCTCCCCGACTACGAGGCCATCGAGCAGAAGTGCAAAGCCTGCGCCGCCGTTGGCGCGCTGCTCAGCACTACCGGCAAGGTCGTCTCTGGACGCCACTCCAGCGACAACACCGACATCCGCGGCTGGACATGGAACATGCCCGCCATCTCCAACATCAACCTTGCGCAGGGACGCAGCTTTGTTCCCGCCGACCAACAGTACAGTTCCCGAGTGGCGATTGTCGGCTACGACGTTGTCCACGATCTGATGCCCCACGTGAACCCGCTCGGCAAGGAGATTCGCGTGGATGGCGAACCCTACACCATTATTGGAGTGGGCGAACGCCAGGGCACCACGCTGGGCCGCAGCCAGGACAACTGGGTCGCGGTGCCCATTACCGCCTACCAGCACACTTACGGGACCAATAACAGCATCGTCATCTACGTGAAAGCCGGGGCCGTGGGCCCGCAGCTTGAGCGCGCCTCGGACGAGGCCCGCGTCATCCTGCGCGCCCGCCGTCACGATGCTGTCGGCAAGGCAGACAGCTTCGAAATTTCCACCAACCAGACCTTTGTCGGTTTGTGGAAGCAGTTCAGTTCTACATTTCTGTGGGTCGTGATCGGCATCGCTTCCATTTCGCTGGTGGTGGGCGGCATCGTCATCATGAACATCATGCTGGTCTCGGTCACGGAGCGCACCCGCGAAATCGGGATACGCAAGGCGCTCGGCGCGCGCCGCAAGGACGTGCTACTGCAGTTCATCATCGAGTCAGGAACCATGTCCCTGGTAGGAGGAATCATTGGAATCCTTGCCGGCGCCGGGGCCGCCCAGCTCGTCACCGTCTTGATCGGCTTCCCGTCCGACGTCGCCCTCTGGTCCGTGCTGCTCGCGGTCTTTGTTTCCGGCGCCATCGGCGTTTTCTTCGGGGTCTACCCCGCGCACAAAGCCGCCACACTCGATCCCATCGTGGCCCTCAGGTCGGAGCTCTAGCCATGGCTACAACGGAAATTCAAAAGGAAATCCGGAGCGCGAAGAGGGCGGGCCGCGGACGCATGCGGAGGTTCGGCAGCACGGGCGAATCTGTCCGCATGGCGCTCGAGACCGTGCGCGCCAACAAGCTTCGCTCCGGGCTGACCATTCTGGGCATCGTCATCGGCGTCACCACCGTCATCACCATTTCGTCCATCATCAGCGGCCTGAACAACAACGTGCAGAACTGGGTCAACTCTCTCGGCTCAAACGTGGTGTGGGTGTACCACATGCCTGTGATCGGCGTACGGCCCACGGCCGAAATGCTGGCACGCAAAAAACTCACGCCCGAGGACGCCATCGCGCTGCGCAGCCTGCCTCATGTGGTCACGGTGAACGCTGGCTCACGGCACGCCAATCCGATCTTCCAAGTTGGCATCATCGGAGTGAAATACGGCAACAAACAGGCCCAGGGGACCATGCTGGAAGGCGACCAGGTGGTCCTGCCGGAGACCACCCAATTGGACTTCATCGAGGGCCGCATGTATACCCGGGAGGAAGATCAGCGCGCCGCCCACGTCGTCATCCTCGGGCACGATACCTGGAAGAAGCTCTTCGGCAACGGCAACGCGATCGGCAAGGAAGTCCAGATTGAAGGCAACATGTACACGGTCATCGGCGTGCTGGACAAGCTCAAGCAGGCCTTTGGCGGCGGCGACAATCCCGATGACAACCGCGCCCTTTTCCCGCTGAACACCTTCCTCCAGCTTCACCCGGAAGACGACGGCATGTGGATCAGCGTGAAATACGACAATCCCAAAAACAAAGACCTGGTTGAGGACGAGGTGCGCGAGATGCTCCGCATCCGCCGCAAGGTCCACACCTGGCAGCCGGACGACTTCGCCGTTTTCTCGCCCGACTCCATCGCCCGTCTGTGGAAGGCCCTCACCGGCGGCCTCGCCATCTTCATGGTTGCCGTCTCCAGTGTTGGGCTTATGGTGGGTGGCGTCGGCGTCATGAACATCATGCTGGTGTCGGTGACCGAGCGCACCCGCGAAATCGGTGTCCGCAAGGCCATCGGCGCAACCAAACGCAACATCCTCGTTCAGTTCACGGTCGAGGCTACGACTCTTTGCGCCATCGGAGGCATTCTCGGCATCATTGCCGGAGGACTCATCACTCTAGTGGTTCGGCTGCTCATCACGGTGCTTCCCGCCACCATGTCCCCAACCTGGGCCATCATCGGGTTCGTGGTCTCGCTGGCCATCGGGCTGGTCTTCGGAATCTACCCCGCATGGAAAGCCGCCAACCTCGATCCCATCGAAGCGCTGCGGTATGAGTAGGAAGATATCCCGCGCGGAAATCCGACCCTGATCAGATTTTCACCCGCTCATTCGGTCGCAGCATCACCCACTCCGTGGGTTTGCGCGCACGTTGCAAGTGCACTTTCTGCTCTACCGGACTGATGCCCACCAGTCCCGTGATATTTCCAGAGTGGTCCGTCACCAGCCGGGCCGTCCCGATCACCCGCGCGATTCGTCGTCCCGCAAGCGTAAGCGTGGCACCGTCGCCTCCGTAGGACATCTCCGCTGCTCCGCTGCGCAGCTTTAACCGGAATTGCGCATGGCGCGAAGCGCCCATCCTCGGCCGCACATTCCATTGCAACTCGTCCGGCTCTTCGCTGATCCCCGCCAGCCGCCAGGTAAAGTCCACCATCACCAGCGACGAGGGCGAATAGCCCGGAGCGTCTCCCTCGGTAAACTTGCCTGTTATCGGGTCTAACTGCTGACGGAAGCTCATATCCCGCTGCTCGGCGTCGCACCACCGCTCCATGAGGCGCCCCAGCTCCGCGCTTCGTCCGTAGTGATCCATCCATCGAGGCGCGCGTAGGGCGGTCAGCGCCTGCGATGCTCCCCCCCAGCTATTGTGTGGAATCGGCCGTCTAAAGCTTGGATCATCGAGCGCTGTGGACGGAATCGGATACGGCGCCCAAAAAGCGTGCGGATTGCCAATCTGCCTTCGCCAAATTTCGTCGAACATTGGCTGTTCCACCACATGCGCGCCGCATACACGCGTTATCACCACCGACAGATTTCTCACAAAATGGTCGTGCGCGTCCAGATCATAAAACGCGGCATCTTTCGGCACATATAGCCGCTGCACAATCAGCCGCCGAATCTCCTCCGCGCGCGCGCTCCACGCATCCGCCTCGCTCGACTTTCCCAGCGCCGCAGCCATTCCCGCCAGCGCCACGCGTCCTCCATAAACTGTGGCAGATAAATCAGGGCACAGCCTCGGCAGCGTTGGAACCGGCGGGCACCGCTTCGCGTCTCCGCCCGGACACGCCCTCGGCATCCCGGCCCATCGCGGGCTATTGTCCATGCCGGTGTCGTAGGTGCAGAATCCCTCGATCAGCCCGGTCCGCCGCGTATTGCGATAGCGCATCAGCCAGGCATCCCATCGCCCACATGCCTCGTAGGCCTTGCTCAACAGTTCCTCATCGCCGGAGATCCGCGCCAGGTCCCATGCCGTCGCCGCAATGGGAACCACCATCTGAATCTGACCGAAGCCCGCTCCGGTGCGCTTGTTGTTGGCAGGCAGTTGACCGTCGGGTCGCTGCAGTGCAAAAAATACAATGTGATTGTTGCGCGCCGCATCCGGACGAAAGTGGCGATACATCAGCCCCTCCTGCGGTCCGCACTCCTGCCACACACCCGCGTACTGCGCGCCTTCAATCAGCACTGGCTTGTTATAGCGGGGCAGCACCCGCACATTTCCCGCCAGAATCGAGCACGCCTTGTCGTACGCCGCCTGCCAACGCACGTCAGCGGTCGAGAAGAAAGGACCTGCCTCGTCACGGTCCTCTGCCGGCATCCACGTTGCGGGCACCAACGCGCCCGCGGCGATCAACTCCGCGCTCTTTATGAGGAACGTGCGTCTCTGCATGCTTCGTTCATCCTGCTACAGCATCGCGGGAAGTCCCATGCGAGCGTAGGTGGTAGGTGGCCATCCACGTGGTCGAATGAGCAAGTCAGGAAAAAGTTCAGCGCGCCACCGGTACCGCCGCGCTCACCTTCGCTTCGCCTACGCGATTCGCGTAGCTCGCCTTCACAAATGCGCTGAAAAGCGGATGCGGCTCAAGTGGCTTTGACTTGAACTCGGGATGAAACTGGCAGCCCAGGAAAAACGGGTGCCCGGAAATCTCCACAATCTCCACATACGTCGCATCAGGAGTCGTGCCCGTAATCCGCAGCCCCGCGCCGGTCAGCAGCGCTTCATATTCGCGATTGAACTCGTAGCGATGACGGTGACGCTCGCTGATCTCCGTCGCGCCGTAAGCGGCGTGCGCCAACGAATCGGGCTGTAGGACACACGTCCACGCGCCCAGCCGCATCGTCCCGCCCATTTCTTCCACACCCGTCAATTCGCGCAGTTTGTAGATAACGCGGTGCGTCGCCGCCGGGTCGAACTCGCTCGAATTGGCGTCCGCCAGCCCGCACACATTGCGCGCAAATTCGATGCACGCTGTCTGCATACCCAGGCAAATTCCGAAGTACGGCACGCGATTCTCGCGCGCATAGCGGATCGCATTCAGCATTCCCTCGACGCCGCGTTTGCCAAAGCCGCCTGGAACCAGAATTCCGTCAAACGCCGCAAGCTGATTCGCGTAATCGGCACCCTCCAGCCCTTCGGCCTCCACCCAGGTCACGCGCATCTTCAGGTTACGCGCCAGCGCGCCATGCACCAAGGCCTCTTTCAGAGACTTGTAGCTGTCCTCATACTCCACATATTTGCCGATAATCCCGATGGAAACCTCGTCCGCCGGGTTGTAAGAGCGGCGCACGATCTCTTCCCAGCGGCCAAGGTCCGGCGCCTTCGTTTCCAGATGCAGATACTTCAGTGCCAGCGCGTCCACGCCCTCGCGCGCGAACGTCAGCGGGACTTCGTAGATCGAATCCACATCCTTCGCCGTAATCACAGCCTGCTCTTCCAGGTTGCAGAAGAGCGCGATCTTGCTCTTCAACTCGCGCGACAAAAAGCGGTCGGTGCGGCACAGCAGAATGTCCGGTTGGATTCCAATCGACAGCATCTCTTTTACCGAGTGCTGCGTGGGCTTGGTCTTCAGCTCCTGCGCCGCGCTGATCCAGGGAACCAGCGTGACATGCACAAACACCGTGTTCTCGCGGCCCAACTCCTGCCGCATCTGGCGAATAGCTTCGAGAAACGGCAGGGACTCGATATCGCCCACCGTGCCACCGATCTCGACAATCGTCACGTCGTTGGTGGCCGCCACCTTGCGCATGGCGTTCTTGATTTCGTTGGTCACGTGAGGAATCACCTGCACGGTCTTGCCCAGGTAGTCGCCGCGGCGCTCCTTCGTGATGATCTGCTCGTAAATGCGCCCGGTGGTGAGGTTGTTGTCGCGCGAGAGATGCGCGTGCGTGAAGCGCTCGTAGTGGCCCAGGTCCAGGTCGGTCTCCGCGCCATCGTCGGTCACAAAGACTTCGCCGTGCTGAAACGGCGACATGGTTCCGGGATCGACATTCAGGTATGGATCAAACTTCATCAGGTTGATGCGCAACCCGCGGCTCTCGAGCAAACAACCTATCGAAGCCGCGGCCAGTCCCTTGCCGAGACTGGACACAACTCCGCCTGTCACAAAAATGTACTTGGAGGACATTCCTGCTTCACCTTCCTGAATTGTTTTTGATGGACGTACCTGGCGGGCACAATCCATTATAGCCGGATTCCGAAAAATGAATAAGGAAATGCGGGCGCTTCGGAATGCCGCAATTTTTGGCCCGGTACTTAGGCCAGCGCATCTGAATAAGCAGGGGAAGGATGTGGGCCGCGGAGGTCGATCCAGATGTCGCGCCCGCACCGGCAAGTTCCTGAGACCGCAGCAAGAGCATCAAGACCTGCAAGGCAAATAAGACCAAATCAAAGAATCAATAGCGGCAACGTCCACCATCCGGTTGGCTGGAGAGGACGCATTGCCGCCGGAGTACATCATGAGTCGAAACGAAACAGTTGCGGGATATTTCCCATCGAGAACACAGGCGGAATCGGCAATCAGCGCGCTGAAGGATGCGGGCTTTTCGCAGGACAAGATCGGATTGGCGATCAAAGGCAGGGACTACGAAACGGTAGAACAGAACAGGACGACGGCGAAGGAGCGCCATGAGCCTGGCACGTGGGAGCGCATAAAGGAGTTTTTTGGCGGCGGAGAGTCGGAAGACTCGTCTTCGAGCTATAGAAGCGAGGATATGGACACTGCCTTGAGCGGGCTTTCGATCAATGACGAGCAGGCGCGCTACCTTCGTCACCGGTTTGACAGCACAAACGAGGGCGCGATCGTCACGGTTTCGGCCGACGGACGAGAAGACGAAGCGCGGCAAATCCTTGAGCGCAGCGGCTGCGATATTGGCAGATCGGCGTCTACTTATGACTATCCGGCACGGACAGAAGCGACGGCTGCCGACCGGGACCTGGAACAGCAGAACGTCCAACTCTACGGCGAAGTGCTTCGCGTTCACACGGATCGAGTGAGCCGGGGGGAGGCACGCCTGCGTAAAGAGGTCCACACCGACACCCAGACCATCGAGGTTCCGGTGAAACGGGAAGAGCTGGTCGTTGAGCGCGTCCCCGTCACCGGCGAACGACCTGCGGACTCTGCTTCCTTCCGGGAAAAAGAGATACGGATTCCTCTGAGCGAAGAGAAGGCGCGGGTGGAAAAACAGCCTGTCGTCCGCGAGGAGGTCCGGGTGGGCAAGAAGGAGGTCCCCGACACCGAAACTTTCAACGAAGAAGTCCGCAGCGAGGACCTCAAAGTCGAAGAGAATCCATCCAAACAGCCGGGAAGAAAAGTGGCATAGCGCGAAGCTTTTCCAACTGAAAAAGAGGGCGGCGGGTCCGCCCTCTTTTTTTGGCGGGGTCGCGGACCTCGCGGCCTATTCTGGAGGTATGCCCCTTGACTGGACATCCGGCCCGCTCGCCGAGGGCCTTCAGTGCTACCGCAATGCGGAATTCTTCCTCGCCCACGAGCATTGGGAGAGCGTCTGGCTCAAATTGCAGGAACCTGAGAAGAGCTTTCTCCAGGCGCTGATTCAAACCGCGGCGGCCTTCCACCACCTCAATGCCGGGAATCGAGTAGGAGCCGCCTCACTCCTGCGAAGATCACTGCGCCGCCTCGAGATCTGCCCGACACCTTTCGGAGGTATCGCCACAGACCCGCTCTGCGGCGATATCCGCGAGTGGCTGCAAGCCCTTGAACTCGGAGCAGACCAACTTCCGGCACACGTTCCATCAATCGCTCTGACGAATCACTCCGCCTGAACTTCAATACCCAAGCCGCTTGTCTACCACATTCAGCAACGGTTCGTCTTTTGTGAATCGCGCATACTGTTCCAGGAAGAAGCGCATCGCGTCGTCCTTCCAGCCCGCAATCTGATCGGCGCTGTGCGGAGAGAGCAGCACGTTCTCCATCCCATACAGGGCATGGCCCGCCGGAAGCGGCTCAGGATCAACCACGTCCAGCCCGGCGCCCTTGATTTGCTTCCGGCTCAGAGCACGCACCAAGGCAGCGGTATCAACAACAGGCCCGCGCCCCACATTGATAAGAACAGCCGACGTTTTCATCACAGCAAATTCAGCCTCGCTTATCATGTGCCGGGTCTCTGGCGTGAGCGGCGCGGCAACCACAACATAGTCGCATTCGGCGAGCATGGCGTGCAGCTCGTCGGGGTGGAAGTAGCGCTCAACCAGCGGATCAGGCTGCGCAGGAGGGTGCCGCTTCGTCGCGAAAATCCTCATCCCCACGGAGTGCGCCCGCGAGGCCACAGCCCGGCCGATGTCTCCATAACCGACAATGCCGACTGTCTGGCCTTCGATCATCTCCATCTCGAACGGAGCCCACCTGCCCGCCTCCTGATCGCGGCGCAGGCGGGGAATGTCCTTGGCAAAATACAAAATCGCGGCCAGAACAAATTCGCCCAGCGACGGGCTGTAAACGCCGCGGGCGTTTGTCAGGACCACATTGCTGTTCACCAGTTCAGGAAAGAGGTAGCTGTCCACGCCCGCGTATCGCGAGTGGATCCAGCGCAGGGCCGGGCACCCGGCAAAAGCCTCGCGCAGCATATCGCGGGTGCCCGACCATTGCAGGATTACCTCGGCCTTGCGCATGGCCGCCACGGCAGCCGCCGTATCGTACGTCAGCACATGCGGTACATCGGCCAGCATTGCGAACTGCGGGGCTTCCCGCTGAGAAATGACCAGAATCTTCGGTTGATAGTCCACATCATCATCTTGCCACGCGCGAGCAGCCCGAGACGATTCTTAGTTGATGGGCAGATCCATGCCCTCGTGCTTCCGGCCATCTTCGCCCGAGGCCAGGCGGTGGTCGTCGTTACGGCGCTCGTGAGGGCCGTGTCGACGGTCTTCCCTACTATTGCGGCGGTCGCGGATGCGGGTCGAATCAGAAAGCACGATAAAGCGGGGCTCCTCAAGCTCTTCGATATGCCCGTTTGTGCCGTTCCCGTTGTGACCGTTCGGTTCGGACCCGTTGGTCAGCAACTTTTGCAGGATTGGAATCTGCGCCCGCTGGGTCTCCACAAAATCCACACCCAAGGCCGTCAGGCTGAAATCCGAGTTGTCCGCTGTTGTAACGTAGCCCTTCTTCTGCAAATACCACGTGGTGAAGTCGAGGTAGTCGCGAGGAAAGCCCATTCGCTTCTCGAGGTCAGCCAGCGACACTTCCGGGAACACCGGACTGGTGCGCCGCCTAAAATAGAGCACAGCCAGCACCGCAAGCCGCCGGTTCCGTTCGCCGGCCACATTGTCCATAAAGTCTATGGAGTTTGAGAGTGGCGGAGTCGCGGGCGCCTGCTTCGCCCGGACCGAGTCGTACTCGGCCCGCTGCGCAGGATCGGAGAGCACCTCGTAGGCCGCCGTAAGGGTCGAGAACTGCTCCTCGTCTCCAGAACCCGGATTGTCCGGATGGAACCGGGCAGCTAAGAACCGGTAGACACGGTGGATTGTCTCCTGGTCCGCGTGAGGGCTGATCTGCAAGAACTCGTAAAAGTCGATTTTGGTCTTCCGGCCCGACATCTCTTTATCCCTTATCGTCCTGTAGAGACAATTTCATTAATGGTCATTCGGGAGAGGTGTGGTTCTGGTGAATCCGGGTAATTGAGGAGAGAACTAAATAGTAGCATTAAGGCGGAAAAGCTGTCTCATAAACCAGCCGGGTACTCGTGCGGGCCGCCCAGACCACCGCCCCTGATTTGACTTACAATGGCCTTTGCCTTCGCACGCGCAGCCTCGGACCATTAAGAAGATTCTGATTGCCAATCGCGGAGAAATCGCGCTGAGGCTGGCGCGCGCATGCCGTGAATTGGGCATTACGCCGATTGCCGTCTACTCCGATGCCGACCGTGCCGCTTTGCATGTGCTGGAGGCTGACGAGGCTTACCGGCTCGGCCCCGCGCCGGCCTCCGAATCTTATTTGCGAGGTGACCTGTTATTGGACATTGCCCGCACGTCGGGGGCCGATGCCATCCACCCCGGCTACGGGTTTCTATCGGAAAATGCCGACTTTGCTGAAGCCTGCGAGCGGGCGGGAATCAAATTCATCGGGCCGCCCGCTTCGGCCATGCGCGAACTTGGTTCAAAAACACGGGCACGGCAAGCGGCGGACCGGGCGGGAATGCCTCGCACGCCTGGATCGACGAAGGCCCTCGCTTCGCTCGACGAAGCCAGATCAGTTGCCGCCCAGATCGGATACCCTGTCATGTTGAAGGCCGCAGCGGGCGGCGGCGGGAAAGGAATGCGCGCCGTGACCCGCTACGAAGACCTGAAGTCGGCCTTCGAGGCGGCGCAGAGCGAAGCGGAGCGGGCTTTCGGGTCGAATGAAGTTTACCTGGAAAAGCTGATTGAGCGGCCCCGGCACATTGAGATTCAGGTGCTGGCGGATGAGCACGGAAACTGCCTTTACCTCGGCGAGCGCGAGTGTTCCGTGCAGCGCCGACACCAGAAGGTGATCGAGGAAGCCCCTTCGGCCGTGGTCAGCCCGGAGTTGCGGCAGCGCATGGGAGAGGCCGCCGTGCGGCTGGCGCAGTCCGCCGGATACACCAACGCCGGCACGATTGAATTTTTGCTCGATGACGCGGGCAACTTCTATTTCCTTGAGATGAATACCCGACTCCAGGTTGAGCATCCAGTCACGGAGCTGGTGACGGGACTCGATCTGGTGCATCTCCAGATTCGCATCGCGCAAGGCGAGCCGCTGCCGCTGCGGCAGCAGGACATCGAGTTACGCGGTCACGCCGTTGAATGCCGGATATACGCTGAGGACCCGGACAACGGCTTCTTTCCTTCGCCAGGGAAGATCACAAGGCTTGTTCAGCCTGGCGGCCCCGGAATCCGCGAGGACTGCGGCATTTATGACGGCTGGGTCGTTCCCATGGACTACGACCCGATGCTCTCCAAGCTGGTGGCCTATGCGCCTACCCGCGAGGCGGCGATTGCGCGGATGCTGCGCGCGCTCGATGAATACGTGATCGGCGGCATCCGGACAAACCTCGCCTTCTTCCGGCGCATCCTGAGCGACCCGGACTTCCAGGCCGCACGCATTGACACCGGATATCTGGAACGGCTGCTATTGCAACCTAATGCGGAATGCACCGGCGGTTCTTCCGAGGAACGCGAGCACATAGCTGCAATCGCGGCGGCTTTCTTCGAGAGCCAAAGGCCCGCCGCAGCGGTGGCAGCGACGCAGCCCCCGAGCGCATGGAAGAGCGCGGCCCGCGCGGAGGGTCTGCATTCGTGAAGCTTGAGATCGAGATCGCAGGGCGAGTGCGAGTGGTGGACTTCACACCGGGCGAGACAACCACGTCGGTCGATGGTTTGGTCATTCCGCTTGAGTCGCGACTTTTGAGACCAGGCGTTCTGTCTCTGCTTGTGGATGGCCGCGCCTGGCGCGTCGTTCTTGAAGAAGGTGCGAGCGGGCCCGCGATATTGGTCGCCGGAGAGCGCATTCCCTATAGCGTGAATGACCCGCGCTCGTTGAAAACCCGCCGCGCTCATGCCGCCGGGGAGGACGGCCCGCGCTCAATCAAGGCCTCCATGCCCGGACGAGTGGTCCGGGTGCTGGTAAAGCCGGGCGATGCGGTCGAAGCGCACGAGGGAATCGTCGTCATCGAAGCCATGAAGATGCAGAATGAACTGAAGTCGCCCAAGCAGGGCAAGATCGCGGAAATCCGCGTAAAGCCCGGCGATACCGTTGCCGCCGGAGATGTGCTGGCCATCGTGGAGTAACTTCCGCTTCAAACTAGAGGAGGTTCTTGGACCGACCTCTGGCGATTCACCTTGTTCAAAAAGTAAAGCTGCACGGCTCCAAGAATGAAGAGTGCCACTGTGAGCAGTTGGATTCCATGCGCTTTCGCCACCGGTTCCGTTATCCACGAGGCCGCGAAGATCAGGATCGCCAGAAATGTCACCCACTCGGCAGCTTTGCTCCAACGCAACTCGCGCAGTGCACCCAGCGTGAGGATTATGGCCAGCACAACAAGTATGGAATCGTAAATGGGCACATATACGTTGAGCATGAGCGTCCAGGTAAGGACCGCCGCCCAGGCGAGCCATTGCGCGGCCTTGGGACCTTTCCTCGCTCTCCAGAGGGCCACAGCCAGCATGGCAACTATCGCAGTCGCGAGCGCGATCAACATGGCCAGCCCCACGGCCGTCCGCCCGCCCGGAAGCATATGGGACACAGAACTGAAGTCCAGGAACATTGGCAGCCTTATCGTCGATTGCCCGTGTACGCCGGCGAGATGGCTGTTGTACTGCAAAAGGCGCACAAAAGCAGGCCAACTTCGTAGGCCACCATAGGCCGTGCCGATAAAAAATAGCGCCAGCGCGCCGGCAACAAAACCCGCAAGCATCCTAAGGCGGCGCGTCAACAGAAGCATGGGCAGAACCAGGAGCAACAGCGTGGGCTTATAGGTCAGCAAAGCCAAAGCCAAGCCGCCATAAAACGAATGCCCGCGCCTCTCCTGATAAATGGCCAACCCAAGAGCGCACACAGCGATTGCGGATAGCTGCCCGTTCGCGAGCGTCTCGGCTACAAACGGCTGATACGCGAGCGCAAAGCAGAGGATCAGGAAAAACTTCAGTCGCTCACCCGGAAAGACAGCCGATGTCGCTGCCCAAATCCCCGAGCAATAGAGAGCGAGAGTCAGCGCCAACCAAACAAAGTACGCGTTGTTGAAGGACAGCCTGGCCAGAAAGCTAAAGAACAGTGGAATATACGGCGGGTAGGAACTAATCCCATAAGGAGCTTTCGGCGAGGGAGAAATCTTGTTAAAAATCTGTCGCTGCAAATCAGGATTGTAAACGCTGACCGCGGGATAGTCGTTCGCGAGCATGCCGGTTCCGTAATAAAGAACAAAATCAGAATTGAGCTGGGTGGAGCTGCCGATCCCATGCTTCACCTGAGCCCAGTGGACCACACATATCGGGACCACCAAAAACGCCAGGAACATTGCCCAACAGATGAAATTCACTTCTCTCAGGCCAGGCTGAGGGCCGAGTAGCCGTCGAGGCCAGAAGACCGACATCCGCTTCGAGGATTCGGACGTGGCGGTCTGGGCCGTGGTGTTCATTTTCCGGGACTGAACACTAACCTATCAAAGATTTCCGGTTCAATCATCCTGAATTCAGAGGCCCACGCGCACGCCATTGCGCCAGCTTCCATACGCCGCATCCAGCACCTGCTGGTTGTGGAGGCCATCTTCCGCCGTAGCCAAATACTCTCCCGAACCTTCAACCCAGCCGGAAAAGCCGTCGATCATCCGGCTATAGGCGTCGGCATTCGAGACAGTCTCCCGCGCTACAACTTCCGCGCCTTGACGATGGACCACTTCCACAGGGTGGTCTACCGTAAGCGCGTTTTCGCAAAGAATGACGCCGTTCTCTCCCGTGACTTCCAGCATTGACCGATAGGCCGAGCGCGTCGTCACCGTTACCGCTCCCATTGCCCCGGACGCGAAATCCAGACCCACAACTGCGTGCGACTCAACCGGGCCGGAGGCCGAATCCGTATGAGCAAGCGTGGCGACCGCCGTCACGCGGGTGGACTCATCGCCTCCCAGCACGTAGCGCAGCGCGTCGAGGCAGTGAACGCCGACATCGCCGATTGGCCCCCCCAGGGCGAGCTCCGGGTCATAAATCCACTTGCGCGGGCTGCCTCCGGCTGAATAGGCGAACTGCGCCTGGGCCAGTTGCGGCCTGCCGACGCGCCCCTCCGCGATCCAATCGCGGACCAGCTTCAGACTACGGTTGTAGCGCATGTTCTGCGCCACTCCCAACCGGACGTTGGCGTGACCGGCGGCGGCAAGCATCTGCCGGACTTCATCCGCGTTCATCGCCAGCGGCTTCTCGCAGAGAATATGCTTGCCATATTTCGCGGCCAGCAGCGCATGCTCGAGATGCAGTGCGTCGGGCGAAACTACAAAGACAGCGTCGATCTCGGGCGAGGCGCAAAGCTCGGCTGGTGTCTCGAACACATTGGGGATGGAAAAATCGCGGGCATTTGACTTGGCCTTCGCGAGGTCACGCCGCCAGAGGCCAGTGAGCTTCGCGGCTGTGACGGCGTTGAAGCCGTCCATCAACCGCCGAACGGCATGATGCCCGAATCCAAGAATGCCAAAGCGGACCATGTGACTATTGAACGCCGTTCTTAAAGATGTTTTCCGCGTAGTAGTTCACCACGCGCGCCTGGTCCTGAAGCATTTCAATGTAGGCGTTCTGCAAGAGCTGCGAGCGGGCATCGCGTAACTGCTTGCGGATGGCCTGCTGCACGCGCGGATCATTCAGATCGTGCTGCCCGGCGGATTCCTTGTCCAGCAGCTTGTAAATCGCGTATCCGACCGCTCTTTTGCTTCCCGGCGTGTCATAAACCGGCAGCACGCCGGTCACTTGCCCCGGCTTGAGTTTGGAAATCGCCGCATATACGTCCGGGTGGGTCTTCAGTTGCGATTCGGAAATCACGCCCATGTCGCCGCCGCTCTGCGCGTTGCTCGGAAGCTCGGAAAAATTGGCCGCCAGCATTCCAAAATCCTCCCCGCTACCGATGCGGTTCCGGATCATATCGATCTTGCGCTTGGCCTCGGCGTCATTCGTGGCCTTGCTGTTCTGCAGATTTCCAGCTTGCTGTTTGGGGGCCGGGATCGAGGTCACGACAATCTCCGCCAGGTGGTACTGCGGCTCCGGCACGTTGTAGGTCACCTTGTGCGCGTTGTAGTAGCTCGTAATATCGGCGTCTGTAATGTTGATCTTGGAATTGATCTCCTTATTAAAGAGCTTCTCTTCCGTCTTGCTGCGGCGAATCTCGTCCTTCAACTTCGCCAGAGTCATATGCTGCTGATCGAGCTTCTGCTGAAACTCTTCCTGGGTGTATGGCGCCTTGATCTCCTCCAGCTTGGCCTGCACCTCCTCATCGGTCGCCGTAAGGTGCAGCTTCGCCGCCCGCTGCATCAGCACCTCCTGTTTAATAAGGCTCTGAACAGCGTTCAGACGCATGATGTCAGCCTGCTCCGTCGAAGGCTCCTGGCTGGAGTCGCCAAGCATCTGCTTGTACACCATATCCACATCATCTTTCATGATGGGTTTGTTGTTCACCGAGGCCACCACGTTGGGGTCGTGGCTATGATGGCATCCTGTAACAAATACGCCGAACACGACGGCGAGCGCAGCGACCAAAAAGCTGCCGCCAACGAGCTTGGATTTGCGCAGGAAAGTCAGGGGGGAACTTTCAGGGACAGCGTTCATCGTGTGTTGCAAAAATTTCTCCTTGAGGAAGCGCCGCGCAGCGTGCGGTCCTCTCCCGCCCGAGACTGGGAATAGATGGATGGTTTTCCACGCCCCGGACAGGTTGCTATCAGCATAATGCAAACCGCGTTTCAGGGTAAGGAAGGCAGCCCACCCTGCGTTACCGAGCGGAACCCTTGGCGGCGGGTTGCGCATTCGCCGGCTGATTGTATGGATTCGGCGGCGGCGTAACGCCTTCGGCCTCAAGGGCGCGGTCAATCGCCTGCCATAGGACCTCCTTGGGCAGGGCACCGGCGATCATTTCGCCGTTGATGTACATCGTCGGCGTCTGGTTAATGTTCAGGCTGTCGGAAAGCTTCATCTCCTGCCGGACGGCCGCCTCATCCTGCTTGGTCACGCAGGCCTGAAGCTTCGCCGTGTCGAGCTTGTCCTTTTCGCCCTGTTGCATCGCGACTTTGTCCAGCATCGCGTCCGACTTCTTTACATCACGGTCCGGCCCAGTAATGTCGCCCCCGTGCGTGTGAAGATAATCCACGTAACTCCAGTAGGAGGTCCCGCTCTGGTCCGCCAGGCAGTTCGCGTTCACAGCCGCGTGCATGGCCCAGGGATGAAGCTCTTGAATCGGCATGTCGCGGTAGACGATTTTAATCAGTCCCTTGTAGTGATCCAGCGTGTCGGGAAAAAGTTCCGCGTGCAGCTTGGCGCAGTACGGACATTCGAGATCGTCGAAATTCACCAGCGCAACCTTGGCGTTCGGATTTCCGCGCACAGGGCGATTGCCAACCGGCACGATGCTCGCGGGGTCGGCGGCAATGTCCCAGTGAGATATGCGTTCGAGCGTTTTATTGTCTTTGGAAATCAGAAAATCCAGCGTCTGCGAATGTTCCGGATGGCCGGGCAGATCGAATCTAACGGGCAGCGTGTCAAAGCCGGCTGTCGTGCTGGGCGTGCGTGCGCCAATGTGAATGACGTATTCGGGCGGAATCTGAAGCCGGTCGCGCAGCGTGATCTCAATGTTGCGGGTCGTCTTCGGACTTAGCGCGGCGCCGGACGGAGCGCCGGACGTGGAAGTAGCCGGTTTGCTCTGCGCGGGACTGCTTGGAGAAAAAAACAGCAGAAGCACGGCGAAGGTAGGTCCCAGAGAGAAGCGGGTACGACGCAAATCAACCACCTTTCAGATGGCCTTACATAGATAGCTTAAGGCCGGGAACACGCCCCGGCCTTTCGTGAAAATCTCCTGTGTCGAAAACGCAGAACCGGCTCAGGCTGCCGTCTTACCAGCAAGCGCCTTCAGCCTCGCATTGAGGCGGCTCTTGTAGCGCGACGCGGTATTGGCGTGCAGGATACCCTTTTGCACGCTCTTGTCCAGCGCCGAGGCAGTGGCGCGGTACTGCTCGTTCGCGGCCTTCAGGTCGCCGTTCTGAATGGCTTCGCGCAGCGCGCGCAGACTGCCGCGAACGCGGCTCTTGTTGGCGCGGTTCACAGCGGTGCGCCTTTCGGTTTGACGGACGCGCTTCAGCGCGGATACATGGTTTGCCATGGTGGTTCTGAACTCTCTTTAAGTGGAGTGGCGATACGGCGAATTTCCGCATCTCCCGCAATCTCTAAGTCTATTGGAATTGAAAGGGCGGGTCAATGCAGCGACTGCCCGACTCAGGCCCCGAGTGGGGTCATCGGGACTTCGGCTGTCCGCTTCTGCTCCCGACGGGCGGCAATCGCATCAGCCATGGTCCACGCGGCGGCGAGCAGCGCGAGGTTAATGGCATTGGCGGACCACATCATGTGTACGTGCGGCTGAGCATAGACCGCCGGAAGCCAGACCAGCACGCCAAACACAAATATCATGGCGGTGAGCAGGCGCGCGGCGAGCAGCGCCATCACTCCGGAGAGAATGGCCAGGCCCGCGAGTACGTGAGCAACTCCGGTAAACACGCCCCAGAAGCGCCCGCTGGGCGGAATCCAGTGAGGTACGAGGGCCGCCGTTTCTTTCAAGGCCAGAAAATGTTCAGCTCCGATCGTGATAAAGCAAAGCCCGAAAACAATACAGGCAATGCGCGCCGTGAGCTTCGCCGCATCCGACGGGCGTTCGGTGAGAAAAACAAAAGCTGCGACGGCCGCGGCAATCAGGGCGAGCTCTTCAGCCAGTCCGCCCCAGGTGCCGATCATGCCTGGAAATCCGAAAACACGGCGTGCCCAGAGCGCGGCAGGCAGACTGTAGAGGACGGCGAGAGCGACGGCCCCGATGCGCGCGGCAGGCCAGAATTGCATAGCGGCCCCGGCCAACAGAAGAAGAGTTGCGTACAGATATGCGAACAGGGCCCTATGGGGAACGGTAGCCGGTACAGGCTGCCACACGTTGGCGAAATCGCCCCAGATGAGGCCGACGAGGCCGAGGGCAATAGCGGCCATTCCGAAAATATGACTGCCGAGTTTTGAATAATCCTTCTGGCTTAACATCGCGAACCGCCTGCGCAAACAGGGCCCGATTGTTCCGAATCGTAGCAGGCTTGGAGTACGATTTGCCACAGCGACCACAGACGGAATGTGTCGTTGCGAACAGTGGTGGCGCGGTCCCGACACTCGGTTTCCGAGCGAAAAACGTCCAAAAACCGAGAAAAACAGGAAAAAACCGAAAAAACCTGTGGAAACAAGGGCTTTTGCTGTTGACAAAGCCGCGCAAAAGCCGCAAGGTTAACGGCGGTGGGTTCTCTCAGACCCGCATAAACACAGGGCTTCCGGCGAGTGGAATGCGGAGAGGAAAGACCTTGCAGCGACGAGACGGCATCATCCGACTCGCGCGAAATGAAACAGGAGGATAGAAAGAATGGCAACAGCACTGACCAAGACCGCTCTTGTCCGGCAACTCGCGGAGAAGCTCGAATTGACCAACAAGCAGTCGGCGGCCTTCCTCGATCTGCTCGCGGAAACCGCGATTAAGGAAACCAAGAAAAACGGCGTATTTGTCATCCCCGGCCTCGGACGGCTGGTGAAGGCGGAGCGCAAGGCCCGCATTGGCCGCAACCCCCAGACAGGCGAACAGATCAAGATCAAGGCCAAGACCGTCGTGAAGTTCCGCGTCGCCAAGGCCGCCAAGGACTCGATCGCGCCTCCGAAGAAGTAGTTTGGGCCGGCAGCCGCGCCACCATTAAAGACAAAGCGGCATACAACTACAGGGAGAGGGAGACGGAATTGAGGCTCGTCTCCCCTTTTCTTTTTCAGGCCTTGGCAACTGCGAAAGCCCGCACGACCAGAGAAAATCCAAAACAGATCAGTAGGGCCTGAATCAACAGGTTCGCGTCATAGCGCCACGCCAGCACGGCAAAACAAGCCGTCATGGTGAGGTAGAAGCTTTCCGCGATGACCGCCTGCGGCCAGCGAGGTTGGGCGGCGGATTTCGGAATCCTCGCGCCGATAGTAGGGAGCAGCCTGAAAACCGCATTCTTGTAGGCGCGGTAGCTTTCGCCTTGTTGCGCCTCAAGGAATGGCTCCTCGCGTAGAATGAGCCGCCAGAATTGGACAAAACTGACCACGAGAAAAAAGGCTGCTCCGGACGGCGGCATGAGAATGGAAACGGCGAGAGCGAAGAGCAGGATACCAAGATAGAGCGGGTTGCGAAGGTAACGATACGGGCCCCCCGCGACCACTCCGCGAGCATGGAGACTGCTCGACTGCACCACCGGGCCACCTATATAGGCCGTTCCCCATACACGTAAAACCGTTCCCAAAACTGCCGATGCGATGGCGACGGACGTGACCAGCATCGAGGCGGTCTCAAGGGGCATCCAGTGCGCCAGTTCTCCGGACAGCTCCAGCCAGGAGGTGGAAACCGGCCGGGCCGAGCTTCCATACCGCAGCCAAGGGGTCCAGAAGCCCAGGAAATAAATCGCAAAGCTGATCCAGAGCCGGAATCGAAATTCAAATTGGGTGGCTTTCATCTCGGGTCAATTCACGCCTTGGATATGTAACAGTGGTTGATACTCTTAAGCGCTCTGTTCGGATCGGTCGCGGCCTTCTCCAGTTTCCAGATTCCCCAACGCCGTGCGCAACCGGCCACCTGCTTCTTGCAGGCGCTGCTCCGCCGGTTCGCGGTCCACGCCGAGCTTCGCCATGATGATTGCGGTCTCGACGGACCCGGCCACATTCGTCAGAGTCACGGCAGCGCTGTAATCAAGGCCTGTAATGGCCGCTACAATGCGTGCCGCCCGGTCGCGCAGCTTCAAATTCGTGGGCTGCACGTTGACCATCAGGTTGCCGTAGACGTACCCCAGGCGGACCATTGTTCCAGTCGAGAGCATGTTCAGCACGAGCTTGGTCGCGGTCCCGGCCTTCATGCGGGTCGATCCAGTGACCGGCTCCGGTCCGGTCGCGGGAGTAATGGCCAATTCCGCGGCTTGCGCCAGCAGCGAACCGGGAACACAGCTTAATCCAATCGTAAGGGCACCAAGCTCACGCGCATACTTGACGCCGCCCAATACATAGGGGGTTCGTCCGCTGGCCGTGATGCCAACAAGGGCATCTCTGCCAGAGAAGCCGTACGTTTCAAGATCGCGGCGGCCTTGGGATTCGTCGTCTTCAATGTGCTCGATGGCGCGGCGGAGCGCCGTATCGCCACCAGCGATCACACCCTGCACCAGCTCTGGAGGGGTATTGTATGTGGGTGGGCATTCGGAGGCATCCAGCACCCCCAGGCGGCCGGAAGTCCCAGCGCCGAGGTAATAAAGCTTCCCGCCCTTCTCCAGCCGCGCCACAATTGCGTCGACCGCATCCGCGATCCGCCCTAATTCAGAATCGACGGCGGCAACCGCCTCATAATCAGCAGCATGAAAAGCGCGAACCAGATCGGACGTCGTGAGCTGATCCAAGTTTTCAGTGGCTGGATTGCGCGTCTCGGTCAAAAGTTGGGAAAGCTCGGTCATTGTACTCGGAACACAAGTCATCATTAGAGACTACGCCCGCCTCATCGATTCAACCGTCTCCAGGAGCGAATCAAAGTCCGAAAGATTGGTGTATTCGATAATGACCCGGCCCCGTCCTTTGCGGTCCAGAATCGTGACCTTCAACCCGAGCGCCCGCTGGAGCAGGTCGCGCGCCTCGCGAACGTTTGGATCCAAAGGCTCCTTCAGTTTCTTTTCCGCCTTTTTCCCCTCCGGATCCAGGATGCCCTGCACATAGCTCTCTGTTTGACGTACAGACATGGAAAGCGAGCCTACCTTTTGCGCCGCTTTCAATATCGTCTCCGGGTCATTCAGCGGCAGGAGCGCCCGGGCATGGCCGAAAGTCAGCTCGCCCCCTTCGATTTTGGCCTGGACTTCAGGCGGCAGCCGCAACAGGCGCAAAAAGTTCGCGATTGAGGCCCGATCTTTTCCGGTGCGCTGCGCCATCTGCTCCTGCGTGAGCTTGAATTCGCGTGCCAGACGCTCATAGGCTCGGGCCTGCTCCATCGGGTTCAGGTCAGTCCGCTGGAGATTTTCGACGATGGTGATTTCCATCGCCTGCTGGTCGGAGACCTGCCGCAAGATCGCTGGGATGGTGGTCTTCCCGGCCGCTTTGGACGCAAGGAAGCGCCGCTCCCCCACAATGAGCTGAAACCGTCCGTTCGGCATCGGGCGAACGAGAATCGGCTGGACTACTCCGGTAGCCGCGATGGAGGCGGACAGCTCCGCGAGGGCAGCGGGT
The DNA here is from genome assembly GCA_025934135.1 of Acidobacteriaceae bacterium. GTDB lineage: Bacteria > Acidobacteriota > Terriglobia > Terriglobales > Acidobacteriaceae > Silvibacterium. The sequence continues at coordinate 21,803 of JAICYR010000028.1, forward strand.
TCAAAGCGCGTTCGCGTTTGGAAGGGATTGCGGTCAATTGCGTCAAGCGGGATTTCGCGCGGAGTGCCGCCTGCTCCTGCTGGCTCTGTGGTTGCGCGTTCTTCCGCTACGGCGGAGATGCGCGGTAGCAGCGATTCCAGCCCTTTGCCTAACGCTCTTCTTTTGGGCGACTCAATGGCGCTATTACCCATCGTAAATTCCTTGTTTTCTGACGTTTATTTAACATAAGGCCAAAACTTGATCTCGGTTTTGGCCCGATTCGCAGCAGCCCTCTTGCGTTCTTTCGCCCGGGGACTTTCGATCTTGTTTCGATCCAGCAACTCCTGCGCGAGGTCGCGGTAACTCTCAGCTCCACGTGATTTCGGGTCGTACAGCATCACTGGCTTCCCATAGCTAGGTGCCTCGGCCAGCCTCACATTGCGCGGAATCACAGTCTTCAAGAGTTTGTCTTTGAAGAAATCACGGAGGTTCTCCGTAACTTGCTGGGCAAGGTTGGTGCGGTCGTCATACATCGTGAGAAGTACACCCTCAATCTCCAGTCGAGGATTAAAGCCCTGCCGAACCCGCTCCAATGTGTGAACCAGCTCACTAATACCTTCCAGGGCGAAATATTCGGCCTGCATGGGGACCAGCAGCCGGTCAGTTGCGACGAGAGCATTCAGCGTGAGGAGGTCGAGTGCCGGAGGGCAGTCGAGCAGGACAAAGTCGTATTTGGCCAACTCGGGTTTGAGGGCTTCACGGAGCCGGAAGGCCCGTTTTTCGTCCTGAATCATCTCAACATTGGCACCAATTAGGTTCTTGCTCGAGGGGACGAGGAAGAGGGCCTCGATTTCGGTGGGCAGAGCCGCTTCAGCCAAACCGCATTCGCCCGTCAGGACGTCGTAAGTGGACTTACGCTCGTCATCGCGCGGAAAACCATAGCCACCGGTGGAATTCGCCTGTGGGTCGCAATCGATCAAAAGCGTTTTCATGCCTTCCAAGGCCAAAGCAGCCGAAAGGTTGATCGCCGTGGTCGTTTTGCCCACGCCGCCTTTTTGATTGACAACCGCCAGAACAGTAGCCATGAACCATCAAGACTATTGCGCTGGAGTCCGTAAGGCAAATGGTTTCGGCTGTGCAGAACGCGGTACAGGCTGTGGAAGCTTGGGAAGGAGTGTCTAGGGGGGACTTTTAAACTCATTGAAAAGAGGGCGGTTGCTCTCGGGCCTTGCATTGCGATCGACAGGTGACCTTTCAGCAGGCCGGTGGAAATCCGGCTGTGTTCCACGTGAAACAATCGTCCCCGTCTGGAGCTAATGCCGGGTTATCGATCATCGCTCGACAGATTCGTTCCACGTGGAACCACTCGCCCGCCCTCTCTGGCCAATCAGGATTTTCCCCTGATCCGTCCCCAAAATCGGCAGGCGATCACGCCATTCAACGTCGGGAAGAGCTGCCTTCAACCTCACCTCTGTTTCTTTTGTTGCGAAGATCACGAGCCGGCCATTGGGACCAACTCGCGCGAGTGCCTTCGCAGACGCTTGGGCCATGCTGTCCACGGCTCGCAGCACTACAAGAGAAAAGCGCTGATCGGGGGACATCTCCTCGACCCGGCCATCAAAAACCTCAACCGTCAACCCTACTGATCGAACAACCTCTCGCAGGAATGCGGACTTCTTGCGTTGGGATTCGGCAAGAGTCACGCAAATTTCTGGGCGGCAGATCGCAATGGGGACGCCGGGAAGTCCCGCCCCGGAACCGTAGTCCAGCAGCGTGGCGTTGGTGATCTGCGGCAGCATTTGCGCACATTGAATGCATTCCAGGAAATGACGGCGGATGATCGCGTCGGGGTCTCGAATGGCCGTCAAGTTGACTCGGGAGTTCCACTTGAGCAGCAGGGTGAAATAGGCTTCGAATTGACGAAGTGCCTCAGACGGAATCTCGGCTAGCCCCGCCTGTCGAATCGCCAGCTCAAGCTCACGGGTACTCACGACGCAACCGAATCGCGGATAACGCGCGGTCGCCACTCGGAAGCCGCCTTCACGAACGCCGCAAAAAGCGCCTTTGAGGCTGCGTCATGCTCAAAGCTCCGCTCCGGATGCCACTGCACGGCAATTACAAACTGCTCTTCCAAGCCTTCCACAGCTTCAATCAGGTCATCTTCGGGGCTGCGGGCCACAACAATAAGGCCATCTCCCGGGCGGCCCACCCCTTGATGGTGGCTGCTGTTCACCGTAATGTCTCTTTCTCCGGTTATTTCCCCGATCCTTGAACGTTCCGCCACAATCACGTGGTGAGCATCTCGGACCTCGCGTCCCGGCTTATGGTTGATCGAAGTTTTCAAGTCCTGGATCAAAGCTCCCCCGCGCCAAACATTCCACGATTGAAAGCCGTAGCAGATTCCGAATAGAGGTTTATGCAGATTTGAGGCGTCCTGCATTAGAAGCTCATCTATCGACTCCCGCGCGGGATCCGCCGCGCCGCACTCTGGAAGGGGGTCCTGATTATATTTTTCGGGGTTCACGTCGGCCCCGCTCCCGGGGAGCAGAATACCTTCACAGGACGCGACCAGCCGGGCAACTTCCGATTGAGTCGCAGTCGAAGGAATCCTCACCGCGACTCCGCCTGATTCTTCCACGGCACGCGCGTATTGTGGCCAGGAACGGTCATTGTAGGCGGCATCCCGCGAGGTCGGCTCGGGAATGGCTATCCGAGGCTTCTTCATTCGCACTTCTCCAGTTTCTCCGGCTCTCTAACCGCTCCCGTCTGAAGCCCAACCGATAACACGGGCTTCAGGTACGAATGCTCGTAATAAAGGCGGCTGATCGTCTCATGTATCCGGTCCGTCAGCTCGTCAGTCTGCCGGATTGAGTATCCGGCGGTCTCAATTGGTTTGCCCACCGCCAGCGTAACGGGAACGGGATGAAACTCCCAAGTGTGGATGGGGAGCAATTCGTGGGTTCCAATCAACGCCATGGGAACGATTGGGACCCCGGCCCGAATGGCCATAAATGCCGGCCCGTTCAGAAATTCCTCTGGATGACCAGTTGCGGAGCGGCCCCCTTCAGGAAAAATAAAGACCGGCAGTCCGGATTTCAGAGTTTTGACCGCGCTGCCCAAGCTGGAGATCGACGCTCTGGGGTTCGTCACGTTCACCGGAACCTGTCCAGAGCGCGTGAGATGCCAACCAATAAACGGCAAATTGAAGAGATCATGGCGGGCCACGATCCGGAACTGGAAAGGCAAAATCCCGAACAGCACGGGCGTGTCCGAGTAAGAAAGGTGATTGGCCACGTAAACCGCTACCCGTCCGTTGAGATACTGGCCGTTCAACACCGTGACTTGTGCTCCGCTGATCCATGTGACCGCGCGGCCCCAGCGTTGGGCAATCCTGTGCTGCACCTTGCCTGATTTGTCCCAAAGCGAGCACAGGAGTGAGAGGCTGCCGAAAGATGCGGTCGCCAGAAAGAACAGCGGAGCGCGGTAGCAGAGATTCACCACTCTCTCGATCCAAGGCAATGGGTCGGGCCTGGGACCGAGGACCAGGCGGCTCACGAGACTGGCTCCGGGACTGGCTTCAGCAATAGTGCGCGCAATCCACCGGCAAGATAAACCGACCCTGCGACCACGACTATCCCATCCGGCGGCGTAATATTCATCGCCCGGGCCAAAGCCTCCTGTGGATTCGCTGCTGTCATGACCCGCACGCCGGTTGCTTCAGCGGCGCACCGCAATTCATCCAGAGAAGCCGTTCTAGGAGACGGGACTTCGGTCAGCACAACGGTTTCAAACATTGGAAATAGAATCTGACCCATCTCGGAAAAGGCCTTGTCTTTCAGGCAGCCAAAAACGGCGGTCAGCGTCCCCGGTTGAGGATCAAGATGGGAGAGTGCCGCGCGCAGCGCCCAGGCCCCGGCGGGATTGTGGGCGACGTCCATCAGCACATCCGGCTGCCCAGGCGGGGAGAATCTCTCCAGGCGCCCTGGCCAGCGAGTTGCGCGCACACCCTCGGCGATCCGGTCCACTGACAATTTGTATCCGTGATGGTTACTTAATTCGACAGCGGCGGCAATAGCCAGCGCGACGTTGCGCTTCTGGTGCGAGCCGGCCAGTGGAGATGAAACTGAGATACGCTCGTCGAGAACCGCCAGTTCATATGCGCCGTCCTCACTTCCGCGCTCCGGGACATACTCGGCCGCATTGACTCCGCGCACGTGCAAGGCAACTGCCGCCTCGCCAATCGCCTGGTTCGCTTCAGGATGCTGCGGCAGTGTGACCAGCACGCCATTCTCGCGAAGGATTCCAGCCTTTTCCCGCGCGATTTCGCCTATAGTTCCACCCAGCCACTCCGTGTGATCGAGCGAAATATCGGTTATGACCGAGACCAGCGGCTCGACGATATTCGTTGCGTCCAGCCGGCCTCCCATACCCACTTCCAGAACCGCGATGTCCACCTCGCGGTCGGCGAATTCCAGAAAGGCAAGCGCAGTCATGGTTTCAAAAAAGCTGGGATGCCACTGGAGGCGGCCACCCGCGACGAGCTTGCGGGCGCAGTCATCCACTCGGAAGTAATATGAGGCGAAGTCGTCGTCGGAGATGTCCTGGCCGTCGACCCGAACGCGCTCGTTCACGCGGATCAGATGCGGCGAGGTGTAAAGGCCGGTGCGATAGCCGCCAGTGCGCAGAATCGAGGCGAGCGTGGAGGCAGTCGAGCCTTTGCCGTTGGTCCCGGCGATCAGGACTGAACGAAAACGCTGCTGAGGCGAGCCCAGCGCCTCCATCAGAACCCGCATGGCTGCGAGCTCGAACTTGCGTCTTCCCCCTCCGGGAGCGGAATGAAGCTCACCGGCGAGCGCGAACAACCCATCGACCGCGGCGGAGTAGGACATAACTCAATTCTAGCGGTACCTACATGGGCCGCATAAAATCGAGCGCTCTCGACAGATAGCTCTTTAGTTCCTTGCGCCCGACGACGGCGTCAAGAAAACCGTGTTGCAGGAGGAACTCCGAACGCTGAAAGCCTTCGGGGAGCTTCTGGCGGATCGTCTGCTCGATCACCCGTGGCCCTGCAAAGCCAATCAGCGCACCAGGCTCGCCGACATTCAGGTCGCCCAGCATGGCAAAGCTGGCTGTGACGCCGCCCGTCGTCGGGTCCGTCAGTACCGAGATAAATGGAACCTTCGCCTCATCCAAGCGGGCCAGCGCCGCAGAGATTTTCGCGAGCTGCATCAGGCTCACGATGCCTTCCATCATTCGAGCCCCTCCCGACGCGGCGACGATAATAAGTGGCTCGCGCGCGGCATGGGCGCGGTCCACGGCGCGCGCGATTGTCTCGCCCACCACGGCCCCCATGCTTCCTCCGATGAAGCTGTACTCCATGACGCTAAGCACGACGCGATGACTGCCCAGCAGGCCGAGGGCGTTGACGACCGCGTCATTCAGTCCCGTGGCGGCTTGGGCCTTGGCAAGCCGGCTCTTGTAGGATTTCAGGTCGGTGAACTCCAGCGGGTCGGTCGATTTCAGATCCAGATCAACCAATTCATATCCCGGCTCAAGCAGCATCGCCACCCGCGCGCGCGCGTCCATTTTGAAGTGAAATTCGCATTTCGGGCACACCAGCAGGCTGGCCTCAAGATCGGCCCGCCAGATGACCTGACCGCAGTGGTCGCATTTGACCCAAAGGCCTTCCGTGCGGACCGTCTTTTCACCTCTGTCCACAATCTGATTGTCTTCCCGCCGAAACCACGTCATTCATCTTCCCCTGCGTTGCTAATACTCAATCCCGCGCTGCGCCAGAATCCCCTTCTGGTAAGCGTGCTTGACCTCGCGCATCTCCGTCACCGTATCAGCAATATCAACGAGCAAGGGGTGAGCGTTTCTGCCGGTCAGAATCACATGCACCATCTCCGGCTTCTGCTTCAGCGTTTCGGCCACCTTCGCCGGATCGAGCATCTTGTAGCCGATGGCATAGTTGATCTCATCCAGA
>JAICYR010000038.1 GCA_025934135.1 Acidobacteriaceae bacterium
CCGGCCTGCTTGAGGAGCTCTCCCTCGAAGACCGCATCAACGAGGAGGTCCGCGTCATCCTCGATGCTTATCAGGAAGAGATGCACCGCACCGGAGCGGCCTACGCCGAGATGTTCAAAAAGGTGAAGCAGGAATTGGCGCGCAAATACAAGGCGGTGCTGTGAGAATCTCCCGCGACAAACTCAACAAGCTCGCCCATGTCGTGGCCGACACGCTGGCCGAAACCGACGAATGCGAATTCCTCGAGGACCGAAACACCATCCGGCAGACCGCTCGCGCCATTCTCGAAAAGCTGCTGATGGAAGAGACCCGCGTCGACCAGGCCGCCCGGTTGAAGATCGCCTCCCAGCGCAAGATCATCCCCGAAGGCAGCCAGGAGTGGGACATCCTCTACCGCAAGTACTACAACGACGAAGTGAAAAAGCTGGGCATCTGAGCCTCGCGCTCGTTACCCAACGCAGCCCTGAAACTTACAGCCGTGGCCCGCATCGAACCATGTAGGAGAAGCCATGGCACGCACTGAATCCTCGATGCTCCCGCTGGGGACACCTGCCCCCGATTTCACCCTTCCAAATGTAGTCACGAATAAGCAACTGAGCGCCCGGAACGCCGCCGGCCCCAAGGGACTGCTGGTCATGTTCATCTGCCGCCACTGCCCTTTCGTCAAACACGTCGAGAAGGCGCTGGCGCAGCTTGGCCGCGATTATGATGGCAAAGGCGTCGGCATTGTCGCCATCAGCAGCAACGACGCCGCCGACTACGCCGAAGACTCTCCTGAAAGCCTCGCCGAACAGGCCCGCCAAGCCGGATTCAACTTCCCTTACCTCTACGACGAAACCCAGAAAGCGGCCCGCGCCTACAGCGCCACCTGCACACCCGATTTCTACCTCTTCGACAGCGGGCTGCACCTCGTCTATCGCGGACAATTCGACGCCAGCCGCCCCGGCAACGACGTTCCCGTCACCGGCAACGACCTTCGTGCTGCGCTCGACGCCGTCATCGCCGGACAGCCCGTCAATCCCGACCAGCGCCCCAGCATAGGCTGCAACATCAAGTGGAAAAGCTAAAGGGACAAGGAAGCGCCAACGCCGGGAACTCCGGCGTTTTCTTCTGTCTGGAAATCTTTTCTGGTGGCGGAGGGCAGGATCGAACTGCCGACCTACGGGTTATGAGTCCGTCGCTCTAACCATCTGAGCTACTCCGCCTGAATTGGAGAGGATCGAACCTTATGATACGGGGCGCGCGGGCGCAGGGTCAAACCTTGTGACCCCGCCCCGGCACTCCGCTCGCGCCGCAGAAAACGTCGCTCCAACTCCTCTATAATCAGGCGCAGCGATGATATCCAAGCGCCTGCTCGATCCGCCGCCAAACCTCCGCCCTTCCCTTCCAATCCATCTCGCGCTCGCTCTTGCAACCATGCTTTTCGCTGCTGGATTTTCTGCGCCCGCCGCCGCGCAGACCTCAAAGGCCGCGCTCGAAGCCGGACGCCTCAACAACATCGGCGTCGCGCTCATGAACCAGCAGCTCACCGAAAAAGCCTCCGACAAATTTGTGGAGGCGCAGAAGGCCGATCCATCCGCCGCCGTCCCGGTATTAAACCAGGGCATCGCGCTGCTCTATCTCCAAAAGCTGCCCGAGGCGGAAGCCGCGCTGAACAAGGCCGCAAAGATGGCCCCCAGCGACCCCCACGTGTGGTATGCGCTCGGCCTCGCGCATCTCGACGCTGGCAATCCCAAGCTGGCCATCGGCGACATGGAGCGCGTCGTGAAACTCGACCCCACCGACGCCGACGCGCACTACTTTCTCGGATCGTTTTACCTGAGCCTTGCCGATTACACGCACGCCAAACAGGAGTACGAGGCGGCTCTCAAGCTGAATCCGCTGCACGCCTCCGCGCACTTCGGCCTCGCGCGCGCGCTCCAGCGCATGAAGGAAACCGCCGCCGCACATCAGCAGTTGGCGCTCTTCCAGCATCTCGTGCAGACAAAGATTTCGTCTCCGCTCAGTGCGGCTTACGGCGAGCAGGGCCGCTACGCCAAAGTCGAGGACATGATCGCTCCTCCAGCCGCAGTCGGTCCCATGATTCCGGTCAAGTTTGTCGCGCAGCCGCTGCCCGGCGGCGCTGCCGGTGGCGGAGCCTGCGTGCTGGGCATCGAAAGCGCTTCCAGCAGGGACCTCGTTGTGATGGGCGACGGCGCGTCGGCCATTCATGCTTATAAAAATTCAGGCGGAAGTTTTCAGGAGCTTCCCGCTGACCAGACCGGCCTCAAGGCCTCAGGCAAAGCTATCGCCTGCGCCGTCGGCGATTACGACGCGGACGGCAAGCCCGATCTCGCCATCGCCATGAGCGACGGCATCATCCTCTTCCACAACCTCGGCGGCGGAAAATTTGTCGACGTGACCAAAGCTGTGGGCATCAAGCCTCTCAATCATCCCTCCGGCCTCACCTTCATCGACTTCGATCATGACGGCGACGTGGATCTCTTCGTTACCGGAACCTCCACCGGACACGGCGCGAATGTACTCTGGCGCAATAACGGCAACTCCACCTTTACCGACTGGACCACCGAGAGCGGTCTCGCCGGAACAGGCTCCACCAAAGCCGTCACCCTCTCTGACATCAACAACGATCGCGCGGTGGACTTCCTCGTCACCGGCTCAACCGGCGCGCCCACCATTTACGAAAACCGCCGCGAAGGCGCTTTCAAATCAGTCCCGCTCTACACCGACGCAAGCCTCAGCCCGTCGCGCGGCATTTCCATCTTCGACTTCAACAAAGACGGCTGGATGGACGTGGCCGTCACCCACACCGGAGCACCCGGCGTGAGCCTGTGGCGCAACGTCGAAGGCAAGCGCTTCGAGCGCGTGTCGCTGCCGCTCGTGGGCATAAAGTCCGCCTGGGGACTCACTCCCATCGACATCGACAACGACGGGTGGATCGATCTCGCCGTCATCGTCGAAACCCCCAAAGGCCCGGAGCTTCGCGTCCTCCGCAACCTCGGATCTAAAGGGTTCGCGGACGTAAGCACAGCCGTCGGCGCAGACAAACTCACGCTGAAAAATCCGCGCTCGCTCATCGCCGCCGATGTGGACGGCGACGGCGCGGCGGATCTCATCGTCACTCAGACCGACGCCCCTCCGCTCGTCCTGCGCAACGTCGGCGGAAGCAAAAACCACTCCATCCGCATCACCCTCACCGGACTCGCCGACAACAAAACCGCGATCGGAACCAAGGTTGAAATTTTCGCCAATGGCCTCTGGCAAAAGTTTGAAGTCGCCGGAGCCTCCGGCTATCTCGGCGAGGGCTCGCCAGAAATCATCGCCGGACTAGGCCAGGTCAGTCACGTTGATGTGGTCCGCCTGCTGTGGCCTACCGGCGTTCCGCAGGACGAAATCAATCTCGATCCCAGCAAGCCCATCGCCCTCAAGGAACTCGACCGCCGCGGCAGTTCCTGCCCGACTCTCTTTGCCTGGAACGGCAAGGAGTACAAATTCATTTCCGACGTAATTGGAGCCGCCGTCGTCGGCCACTGGGTCTCGCCCACCGCAACCAATGAGAACGATCCTGACGAATGGATCAAAGTCGATGGCTCCGACCTCAAGCCGCACAACGGCCTCTATAGCCTGCGCTTCGGCGAGCCAATGGAGGAGATCAACTACGTCGACCAGCTTCGCCTCGTCGCCGTCGATCATCCCGAAGGAACGCAGGTCTTTCCCGATGAGCGCTTCCTGAGCGAGCGGCCCTTCGCCTCCGGCAAAACTGTCGCGGTCTCATCCTCGGCGCATCTGCCCGCCGGTGCGTGGGACAACGATGGCCACAACGTGCTGCCGCTGCTCGCAAAAATCGACCACCACTACACTCCCGACTTCACCAACCTCAGCTACGCGGGCTATACCAACATGCACTCGCTCACGCTCGACGTGGGCAAGTGGACGCCGACTCATCCGCTCCATCTGCTGCTGCGCGGCTACATTGAATACTTCAGCGCCACTTCGATGTATGCTGCATGGCAGGCCGGACTAGAACCAATTGCGCCTTACGTCGAAGCGCAAATGCCCGACGGAAGCTGGAAACGCATCATCAACGACATGGGCTTCCCCGCCGGGCTTCCCCGCACCATCGTCGTGGACCTCACCGGCAAGCTGCCTCCGGGCACGCGCCGCATCCGCCTCACCACAAACCTCCAAATTTATTGGGACCAGATCCTCGTGGACAACGGCCCATCCCGCGGCATTCCCATTCGCCGGACGGAAATGCCGCTTGCCACGGCGCGGCTTGCCTTCCGCGGCTACCCGCAGCAGATTGAGCGCGCCACTCCCGACTCGCCTCCCGGCGATCTCACCTACAACTACAACCGCATCAGCGCCACCGGCCCGTTCCACTGGCAACAGGGCGAATACACGCGCTACGGCTCAGTCACTCCGCTGCTGCGCGGCATCGACAACCACTACGTCATCTTCGGCAGCGGCGAAGAAATCGACGCGGAGTTCAGCGGAGCGAAGCTGCCTCCGCTTCCCCCGCACTGGACGCGCGACTACTTCTTCTACGCGAACGGCTTCGTCAAAGACATGGATTTCTACGAAGCCTCGCCCTTCACCGTCGCGCAAATGCCCTTCCACGGAATGAGCGCCTACCCCTACCCGGCCTCCGAACATTATCCCGGCGACCCACGCTCCGATGCCTATCGCCTCGATTGGGACACGCGCTTCGAATCCGGCAGCCGCACGCAGCGCTACCAGTTCAATTACCGACCGGCGCGACAGAATCCGTGAACGTTGCGCTGCTTTCCGCAACCGAACAACTCGCGCTTCTGCGTGAGCGCGCCATCACGCCGCTGGAACTCGCCGAGGAACACATTCGCCGCATCGAGCGGCTCAACCCTGTCCTCAACGCCATCGTGGACTTCGACCCCGACCGCGTGCGAGCGCAGGCGCGCCAGCACCAATCCGGCCCGCTCGCCGGACTCCCCATCACCATCAAGTCCTCCATCTCCGTCCAGGGCCATCGATGCGAAATCGGAACGACGCTGAATCGCGGCTCCATTCCTGCTAAAGACGCCGAAGCCGTCGCCCGCCTTCGCGCCGCTGGAGCAACGCTGCTCGGCACCACCAACTGTCCTGAGTTCCTCATGAACTACGAGACCGACAACCTCCTCCACGGCCGCACCAACAATTCCTGGAACCTCGACTACACTCCCGGAGGCTCCAGCGGAGGCGAAGCCTCGGCCATCGCTGCCGGCCTCTCCGCCGCCGGAATCGGCAGCGACAGCGGAGGCTCCGTGCGCGAGCCTGCCCACTTCTGCGGAATCGCTTCGCTCAAGCCCACGCCCGGACGGGTTCCCGCGCGCGGCCATCTGCCTCCCTGCGTCGGCCCCTTTGCAAGCCTCGGCGCAATTGGCCCCATGGCCCGCACCATCCCCGATGTCACGCTGCTCTTCCGCGTACTCTCCGGACGCGACCCCATCGATCCTTCCAGTCCTCCCGCCGACTTCCACGAAGTTTCGCTCGAAAAAGCGAAGCAAATCCCCATCGGCTTTCTCGAAGACGACGGCATCACTCCCGTCACGGAAGAAACCCGGCAGGCCGTCCGCGACGCGGTGCGCGCACTCGAAAAACAAGGCTTCTCCGTCCGCCCCTTCCGCCCCGCATCACTCGAAGCCGCCCGCATTCTCTGGTGGAAATTTTTCGTTCAGTGCGGCGAAATGTTCTACGCGCCCACTATTCGCGGACGCGAGTCCGAGCTAAGCCCCATGTTCCGCCAGTTCCTCGATACGGCCCGCGCCGAAGCGCCGCTCACTGCGGAATCGCTCCTCAACGCCTGGGCCGAAACGGACATCCTTCGCAGCCAGTTCCTTGCGGAAATGCGCGATTGCCCACTGCTGCTCACTCCCGTCTGCGCCACTCCGGCATTTCGCCATGGCGAGCGCGAGTGGACCATCGACGGCCACACCGTTCGCTATCTCGATTCCATGCGCTACACGCAGTGGTTCAATTTGCTCGCCGCACCCGCTGCCGTTCTTCCCGTGGGCCGCTCTCCCGAAGGTCTGCCCATCGGTGTCCAGATCGCCGGACTCCCCTTCGCCGATGAAACTGTGCTTGCCGTCGCCGCGGCCCTCGAAAATGAATTCGGATACGCCTCGCCGCCGCTCGCCGCATCCTGACCGCGATCAATTTAGATTCAGATATTTACCATCCCGGAAGGCCGCGCCCTCCACCATGCGTCAAGATTTTTCTTCCCTTTGCAGGTAACTCTTCCTATAATTGGGCATCAAATGTGAACGGCGGTCCTCCCGCAATTTGCGCGCCGGATTGTTTACCTCTCGAACCGGAAACGGCTGCGAGAAGAAGAGGGGCCAGTTCATGAAGATATTGCAAGCTGTCTTTAATTTTCTCTACGAAATCATCCTTGGTTGCAGTCACCAGCATCTCACTCGTCCATTCACGCTCCAAAAAGAGACCTACAAAGTCTGCCTCGACTGCGGCAAGCAAATCTACTATTCGGCCGTAACCATGCGTCCGCTCACCGTGCGCGAAGTGCATCGGCTGAACGCCTCGCGGGCCGGAGAAGTGCGCGTCATGCCCACACCAGGCACGGCCGCGCCCACGCTGGTTCCGGCGCGCGCCAGAAAAACGAACGCTGCCTGATTCTTCAATATTTTGCTGCAAGGGAGCGCGCCACCGCGCTCCCCTTCTGCTTGTGCGGAGACCGCGGGTGCCCCACGTCTCGATTTCTGAGATGTGGGAAGTATGGCGTTTGAGAAGTGATCTGCCCGCCTCCGTATAATCTAAGCAGTACTTCTCCATCTCCTTTCAGATTGGTTTCTCTTTCGTGATTGTTGACATCACCGGCATCACCAAAATCTTCCGCGACAAGCAGCAGAGTGTCACCGCGGTGGACGGCATCGACCTGTCGGTGAAGCCGGGCGAATTGTTCGGCCTGCTGGGGCCCAACGGCGCGGGCAAAACCACGACCATCGGCATCTGCACCACCCGCACCCTTCCCACCAGCGGACAGGTCCGCATTGCCGGAATCGACGTGGTCGCCCATCCAGCCCTGGCCCGGCGCAGCATCGGAGTCGTGCCGCAGTACAACACCCTCGACCGCTCGCTCACCATCTTTGAGAATCTCTACTTCCACTGCAAATACTTCGGCTTCAACGGGACCGACGCCCGCCAGCGCGCCAATGGGCTGCTCGATCAGTTCCATCTTCTTGAGCGCGCCAAAGCGTTCCCCTCTCAGCTTTCCGGAGGCCTGCAGCAGCGCATTCAGATCGCCCGCGCCATCGCGCACCGCCCCGCTGTGCTTTTTCTCGATGAGCCGAGCGCCGGACTCGATCCGCAAAGCCGCATCGCCATGTGGGACGCGGTCCGCAGCCTCCGTGAAGAAGGCATAACCGTCGTCCTCACCACGCATTACATGGAAGAGGCCGACGAGCTTTGCGACCGCGTCGCGATCATCGACCATGGCAAGGTGTTGGCCCTCGATGCTCCCGAGCGGCTCAAGACCACCCTTGGAGCAAACACCAAAATCGAGCTGGCGCTGCGCTCTACCGAATCAACCCTGCCCCTCGCCGAAACCCTCCGCGCCCTGCCGCAAATTCGCAGCGTAGAGTCTATCTCCGGCGGCCTGCGGATCTTCGCGCAAGGCATCGACGGCCTGCTACCCGAACTCGTGCAAGCCACCCACAATTATGGAGTACGCGACATTTCCATCAACGAGCCCAGCCTGGAGACCGTCTTCATCCAGCTAACCGGGAGGGACCTCCGTGAGTAGCGCCACCACCGCCATTCGCCTCCAGCAGCAGCGCGTCTCCTATACCGGAGCAGTCGCGGGACTCATGCTGCGCGACCTGCGCGTGTTGCGCCGCGAGATCGGCCCGTTCATCGCCCGCATCGTCATGCAGCCGCTGCTCTTCCTCTTCGTCTTCACCTTCCTCATGCCGCGCATCGGGCAGGCGAACGACGTAGGCGGCCCCAGCTTCGCCACCATCCTCCTGCCCGGACTCATGGCCGTGGCCATCATGTTCTGCGGCATCGCCTCAGTCGCCCTGCCGCTTTCGCAGGAGTTCGGAATCACCCGCGAGATCGATGACCGCGTCATGTGCCCGCTGCCCGTCTGGGCGGTCGCCGCGGAAAAGGTCGGCTTCAGCGCGCTCCAGTGCATCCTGTCCGCGCTGCTGGTTCTGCCGCTCGCCATCTGGGTCCCGGCCACGCCCGTTTATTTCCAGATCACAAGCTGGACCATGTTCCTCGTCACGCTGATTTTGTCGAGCCTTGTCGCCGGAGCGCTGGGCCTGGCCATCGGCGCCAACGTCAAGCCGCAGCAGATCGGGCTCGTCTTCTCCATCATCGTGGTCCCCGTCACCTTCCTCGGCTGCGTTTACTACCCGTGGGAGGTCCTCAGCCATCTGCGCTGGCTGCAGATCGCCGTGTTGGTGAACCCCATCGTTTATATGAGCGAGGGCCTCAGGGCCGCACTCACTCCCGGAGTCCCCCACATGCCCTCGCTGGTCATCATCATTGCCCTGCTCATCTCGCTGGCAATCCTGTGGGCTATAGGAATGCGCGGCTTCCGCAGGAACGTGATCTCCTGAGAGTACAAACCGAACCGGAGTGCCTGGCAATGTCATCCCGAGCGCAGGGTCGGCAAGTGTCTCACTCAAGGGGTTCCCCAAAAGCTGTCAAGAGGCAATATCGACCAACCCTAACTATTTCAGCAACTTAACCCATGCCTTTAATTCCCTCCTGGCTTGATAAAATAGAACTATAGAAACAAATGTCGCAAAGGGCACAGCTTACGCGCTCGCCCTTCGCGTCTTTCTAAACGGCCCCTAAAATCTTGTGCCCTGAACTCTAAGTTATTGACAGAGGCTGACTTACCACTAAGTTCTTTATTTTGTCGGAACTACAGCCGGAACCACCATCTAAGCCGTAGAAAACAAAGGAAGAGGGAGAAAAATTTTACTCACCTATTCTGGTGTAAAATTAAGACGCAGTCCGCCCGACAGGACGAAGCAAAGGCGAAGTTGGCCGCACCACGCTGCGAAGCGAGCGAATAAGATTTCTGAGGAGATGAGCCTTTATGGCCAAAGTTGCAAAAACAGGCGACCGTAAAAAGGTCATGGACACCAACAAGAGCACTGACTGTCCCCGGTGCAGCAAGCCCACCCGCATCGTCAAGCGGGTCAAGGACCGCGAGCGCGGCATCCCCGGCGGAATGTACATTTCCTGCTCGGCCTGCGACTTTTACGAGAAGCTCTAGCGGTCAGCGTTCAGAAAACCAAAGCCCGGCCATTGAGCCGGGCTTTTCTTATGGAGAAAGTGCTTACTGGCTGATGGGAACGGCGGTGAGTTCAAGCTCTGTTTTGCCCTTGTCGGCGCTGTTATCGGAGGAGAAGATGATGGTTGGTTTGTTGATCGGAACCGTCACATTCGAGTTCCAGCTTGTCTGGCGAATAATGGGTTGACCCGTCGAGCCAGGTGTTGCTGTGGACATGCTGGAAATGTCTGCCGTCACTCGAAGATGCAGCATTTGGTCAATGATCTCGGCTTTGCTCGCGTCGATCTTGGTTCCTATGTCGATATATTGAAAAGTATTATTGCTGGTCGCGATGGGGACTCGATCTCCAGTCCGGATCGAATAGGGATAGTTGCTTTTCGGCCCGGAGGCAATTGTTTCGCTGTACGATCGGCTGTTTGTGACCTTTCCTTCTGCCGACAAGTCCAGCACGCGAAAGTTTAGCCGGAAATAGCGCTCCGGATTCTGCTTGTTTGCTTCTGTTGAGAGTGCTTCTGCAATGTTATGCGCGGGCAAATCTTGGGCAGTTCGGCCGCTCTCGGACTTGGTCTGATGCGTTTCCTGCGACCACGCCGTGAGGCTAAAGACAAGCGCAAAGGCCAGCAGAGCGGAGGCGAGTTTCGTTCGAGCGTTCATTCGGTTCTCCTTAATTCAGAGCGGCAATCGTGATTGGTTCGGTTTTGAGCGGAGTGATCTTGAGGGGTTGTGGAGGAGTGAGCGCCGCTTCGTTTTTCTGCGATTCCGCAAGCTCGGCGGCCTCCTTCGGATGCTGCTGGACAAAATTCAGCAGCGCCAATTCCTCTTTCGAGTAAGGGGGCGGAAGCGGGCGGGCCCACCATTTCCCGTTCTCGGAACCCCGGCCCACAGCCTTGCGAACTCTACGATGGACCAGAATCGGTTCGACAGCAGCGGTCAGCGTTTTCGCCGGCTTGGGCCGTGCCTGGACCATGCTCGGCGTCGAAGGCGCGGAGGCAATGGTCGCCGGAGGCTTCGGCAAAGTCCACGGCCCCAGCAACACGAGCGCCAGCGCAACAGCCGCTGTCAAGGGCAATCCAAAGGCCAGCGCCAGTTTCCATCCGCGTCGCGGCGCGGCCGTGTGTAAGGTTGACTGATACAAAATGCGCCCGGCCAGATCAGCCGAAGGCTCTGCTGCCGCATAGCTCTGGATGGCTTCGTCCAGAAGTTGGTCTAGTTCGTCCGGCATGGGTGTCCTCCTTTCGCGTGGGCCAGTTTTTCTTTCAGCAACTGCCTGGCCCGCATCAACCGTGTGCGCACCGTACCTTCCGGAATGCCCATCACCGCGGCGATTTCGCGCGAGGTCATCTCGTCAATTCCGGCCAGCACCAGCGGCTGGCGAAGCTCCTCCGGCAGTGCGTCAATGAGCCGATGAATCGCCGCCGCGCTGCCCGCGCTCATGGCCTGCTGCTCGGGCGAAGCCGTCCGCGACGGCATCGCGTCCGCCTCCACGTCAGCCGCGTCCAACACTGGAGCGCGCCGCAGGTCCAGCGCCAGCCTCCAGGCCGCGCGTGCCAGAAAAGCCCGCTCGTCGCGGATGCCGTGCCAGCGGCCATTCCGGTAGAGCTTGAGGAAGGTCTCCTGTGCGATGTCCTCGGCGTCATGCGCGTTCCGCAGGAGCGCGAAGGCGACCCGAAAGACGAACCGGTGTTGCCGGTAAACGAGCAGCGAGAACTCTTCATCGCTCGCTGTGCGCTCGTCTGCCTGCAACCTGTCCGTCTCCTTCACGCTGATGGGGTGTGCCGTCGCCATGCTGCTATTCAACCCCTAAGACGGGCGAAAAGGAACAGGTGTTCAGATATTTTCAGTTACACTCACTTCGTGACCCATCAGAATTTGGCAGATCAACACCCTGCGCGGCGCGTGCTGGGAGTCATTCCGGCGCGGCTGACCTCAACTCGACTTCCGCGCAAGGTGCTGCGTGAGATTGCCGGCGAGCCCATGCTGGCCTGGGTCTATCGCGCGGCACAGTCGTGCAAGCTGCTGGACGAGGTTCTCATCGCCACCGACTCCGACGAGGTGATGGAGTTTGCTGCGCGGCGCGGTCTTCCGGCTGTGCTTACACCCGCCGATTGCGCCAGCGGGACCGACCGCGTGTACGCCGTCGCGCAGTCGATCCCGGCGGACATCTACGTGAACATTCAGGGCGACGAGCCGATGCTGCGTCCTGAGCATATCGCCGCGCTGCTGGAACCGTTCGCTCGCGCCGAGGTTGAAGTAGCGACGCTGGCCACGCCGTGCGCCGCCGACGAGATCGCAAATCCGAACGCCGTCAAAGTCGTGACCGCCTCAAACGGCCGCGCGCTCTATTTCTCGCGGACCACCATTCCGTATGACCGCGACGGGCAAGGAGGCGTTACGTACCGCAAGCACATGGGCTTCTACGCCTATCGCCGCGCCGCGTTGCAGAGCTTCCCCAAACTGACGCCGTCCGCGCTCGAAGCCGCCGAGAAGCTGGAGCAGTTGCGGTTCCTCGAAAACGGAATCGACATCTACGTGACGGAAACGCCGCACGACACCATCGGCGTGGACACCGAAGATGACCTGCGGCGGGTGGAGGAAGTTCTGGGCGCGGGCAGGGGAACTAGCTCGACCTAAGTTACTCGTCCGTACTCATCGAGTTACTTTTGGGTGGAAGAACGGTTCTCTCGCAAAGCAACTCTCGAATTGCATGTTACGTCCAAGCGGCTGGCGCTGTTGTTGCCCGGCTGCGGCGTATCTTAAGTTCCGTCCCCTCCACTGCTTCGGCGCAACTCCGCACGTCTACCAAGGAGAAGTCAGCGTGAGACATTTGTCCCGTATCTTCTATCGCGTGTCGGTCCCTGCGTTTCTGGCAGCTTTAACCCTTTGCGCTATTCCATCTTTTGGAGCCACTCCCGGCTGGAGCAGCAGCGGTGTGGATCTTGTGAATCCCGGCGGCGGCCAGTTCATTGTCACCGGCATCAACTGGTATGGTTTTGAGACCACAAGCAACGTTGCCCATGGACTCGAGTACCACGACTATACGTACATCGTGGATGAGATCAAGCAGTACGGATACAACACGATTCGCATCCCGTTTTCAAACGCGATGTGGGAGAATGACCCCATTCCCAACTCAAATACCATAAGCGCTTGCCCAAGCTGCAAGGGCTCGCACGCGCGCGACATTCTGGCGCGGATCATCAATTACGCAGGGTCGATCGGGCTTCACGTCATTCTGGACAATCATCGCTCGGAAGCAGGCAATAGCAACGAGGCGAACGGGCTCTGGTACTACGTCAGCGGGAGAAACAACTACACCGAGCAGACATGGCTCAATGACTGGGTGCAGGTCGAAGATTGGGTGCACGGCATTCCGCAAACGGCGGGAGAGACCGACACCGTAGCCGTGAACCTGAACGCTTCTGACGGCTTTCCCATCGTGCTCGGCTTTGATCTGCGCAACGAGCCGCATACGCGGTCCCGCACTCCGTATTTGCAGGGCGCGACCTGGGGAACCGGCGACGGCATCAGCCCCGCGACCAATCCGAATCCGAACCCGTTCGCCCCGGCCTGCGTCAGCAGTTCCACATGTGTTGACTGGAGGCTGGCGGCGGAGCGAGCTGGAGATGAAATTTTGGGCGAAGCGGCGAGCCACGGCTGGGGGTATTCGTTGATCTTTGTTGAGGGCATTTCGCAGTACCCATCGGCGAACGGGACTCCGGCGAATGGTCCTTATGATTACGACTGGGACGGAGGAGAGTTGGAAGGGGTGAACGGCAATGCCGGGAATCCCGGAGCCCCGATTGTTTTCAATGCCGGCGGAAGCGCCTCCGGACTTGGTGCGGCCGTCAACAATCAACTCGTCTATTCGCCTCATGACTACGGCCCAACCGTTTATCAGCAGCCGTGGTTCAACAGCAGCACGTGCTACGTGTCCGGCTGCTCGTCATCCAGCCTTGCCGATATCTGGAACAAGGCATGGGCGTATATCAATACTGGAAACGTCAACCCGGCCTGGGGCGGAGGCGCGTATCCCTGGAGTTCGACAGGTGCGACGGCTTACAGCGCGGCTCCGGTGTGGCTGGGCGAGTTCGGTACGGGCAAGAGCAGCAGCGGGACGAACTACTCCGGCAACGGCTCGGAAGGGCAGTGGTTCACGGACCTGGTGAACTTCATCAACAGCAGCTACAACCTGACCAGCGCGAATGATTCCGGCATTCCGGTCCATCACCTGCAGTGGACGTATTGGGCGGTGAACACTGAAGACAGCTTCGGATTGCTGGGCAGCAATGACACGGGGTTGGCCTATCCGCCAACGGAATACACTTTCCTCTGTTCAGACCAACAGGGCCCGCTCGCCATTCCTACTGGAACCGGGAGCGGACAGTGCGGCAGCACGGGAGCGCTGCCCAATCCGCAATGATGCTAGGGCATTGTGAAGGAGGATCGGCGCGCCGCTCCTCCTTCGCATTTTCCGGCTCTATTTATCCCGCTCCTTCGCGGCTTCCAGCGGGCGCTGAGGTTCGGTCATGCGCACCGGGTCGAGGATCTCGGCGATGTCTTTCTCGCTGAGCAGCTTCTTCTTGCGGGCCAGCGCGATGATGGATTCGCCCGAGGCGATGGACTCCTTCACCAGCTCCGCCGCCTTTGCGTAGCCAATATAAGGATTGAGCGCGGTGGCCAGCGAAACGGTGCTCTGCGCGTAGAAGTTGCAGCGCTCGGCCTTGGCCGTGATGCCCTGCAAGCAGCGCTCGTTGAAGACGCGCAGCATGTTGGCGAGAATCGTGATGCTCTGTAGAACGTTGTAGGCCATCGTCGGCATCATGACGTTCAGCTCAAGTTGGCCGGCCTGCACGGCAAGCGCGACCGCCGCGTCATTCCCGACGACCTGGAAGCTGACCATGGCGGCAAGCTCCGGCATCACGGGATTGATCTTGCCGGGCATGATGGATGATCCCGGCTGAAGGCTGGGCAGATGGATTTCACCGAAGCCGGTGTTCGGCCCTGAGGAGAGCAGGCGCAGGTCGTTCGAGATGCGGATGACTTCGAGCGCGATGCCGCGCAGCGCTGCGCTCACGTCGGCCATGCAGGCGTTGGACTGCATCGCCCAGCGCATGTCCTCGGCGGGCGTGAGCCGCTGGCCGGAGATGCGAGCCAGGTTCGCAACAGCCTTGGCGCGGTAGTCAGGATGTGTGTTGATGCCGGTGCCGACGGCTGATCCACCGAGGCCAAGCTCGCGAAGCGAGTCAGCGGCGGCGGCGAGAAATTTGCGGCCCTTGGAGATGGCAAGCCCGTAGGCTGCGAACTCCTGCCCCAGTCGAATCGGCACCGCATCCTGCATATGCGTGCGGCCGGACTTCATCACATCGTGAAACTCTTTGCCCTTGGCCGCGAAGCTTCCGGCGAGGGCGTCGAGCACAGGATAGAGCGTTTCCAAATTCAGCAGCGTAGCCAGCCGCATGGAAGTTGGGAACACATCGTTGGTAGACTGGCCGTAGTTCACATGGTCGTTAGGATGAACGCGGGCGTATTCGCCAAGTGCGTGGCCCAGAATTTGATTGGCGCGATTGGCCGTGACCTCATTCGTGTTCATGTGGAAGGACACGCCAGCCCCGGCCTGGAAGACATCGACCACGAACTCGTCGTTCCACTTTCCGTCGATCACTTCCTGCGCCGCGGCCATGATGGCGTTGGCGCGTTCGGCATCAACCAGGCCAAGCTCGCGGTTGGCTTCGGCGGCGGCATACTTCACCATGCCGATGGCGCGGATAAGCGCGGGATGCGCCCGCATTCCGGAGATGGGGTAGTTCTCAACTGCGCGCGCGGTCTGCGCTCCATAGTAGGCGCGCGCGGGCACCTCGACGAATCCAAGCGAATCCTTTTCCTTGCGTGTTTCGGCCATCCAATTACTCCTCAATTTATGTCGGAATCAGTTCCATTATATGAGTTGGAGCCGAGGCGAATTTCGGGCGCCGCGCGGAATCGTCTAAGCTAAAACAATGAACGCGGCAAAGGACCTGGATGAATTCGATGTGCTGGTGATCGGCGCGGGGCCAACGGGAATGGCGTGTGCAATCGAGGCGCAGCGGGCGGGCTTCCGAAGCGTGATGGTGGACAAGGGCTGTTTGTGCAACTCCATCTTCCATTACCCGTCCCACATGACGTTCTTCACCACGCCGGAACTGCTGGAGATTGGCGACATTCCTTTTCCAAGCCCGAACCAGAAGCCCGCGCGCATCGAGGCGTTAGAGTACTACCGCAAAGTGGCGGAGTACTACAAGCTGGACGCGCGGCTGTATCGGCTGGTTGAACAGGTGACGGGCAGCGATGGCAATTTCGAGGTGCTGACGAAAGATCGCTTCGGGCGCGAGGAGACGTTTCGCGCGAAGAAGATCGTTGTGGCGACCGGCTATTACGACCTGCCGAATTACATGAACATTCCCGGTGAAGACCTGCCCAAGGTGCATCACTACTACGACGATCCGCACCCGTACTATGACCTGGACGTGGTGGTGATCGGCGGCAAGAACTCGGCGGCCATTGCCGCGCTTGAGCTTTGGCGGCATGGGGCGCGGGTCACGCTGGTACACCGCGGCCCGGCCATGCACAAGCATGTGAAGTACTGGATTCTTCCCGACATCGAGAACCGCATCAAGCACGGGCAGGTAGCTGCGTACTTCAACAGCCGTGTAACGGAGATCGCGCCGGACTCCGTTACCCTGGAAACGCCGAAAGGCAAGCGCACACTGCCGAACGACGTGGTCTTCGCTCTGACGGGGTATCACCCCGACTTCGATTTCCTGACCTCGCTGGGTGTGCGCTTTGAAGGCAAGGACCGGCTGCCTGTCTGCGATGCGGAGTGCCTTGAGAGCAATGTGCCGGGCGTGTACCTGGCGGGTGTGATTGTGGCCGGGGCGCGGACGAACGAGATCTTCATCGAGAATGGACGCTTTCACGGACGGCAGATTGCCGAGGACCTGAAGCGGAAACTCAAACCGAGCGAACCCGTTACGGTTTCCTGAGCAGAGGAAAGTCGCCGATCTCAGATTGCGCGCCGCCGCGCTTCGACGCCGCGGTGAGCTTCTTGAGCGCGCAGCTTGGAGCGGAGTTCGGCCCTGCGTACTTGGAGCGCGTAACGTGGAAGCGGTTCAGCTTCATATAGCGAACACGCAGACCCCCGAAAGTGGCGGGCATGGCGCGCGGAGCGAGATTGGGATCGACCAGCACCAGCAGCGCGGCGTCCACTGGATTGTCGAGGCTCTGCGCCACGCCGACGCCAAATATCGCCGGGTCCCGCAGCAGTCCAGGCGCGTATTGCGCGACGGCGGCTTTCGCCTTCGCGAGGCTGTCGGCGGTGAGAGCAAGGCCGTCCGTCAATGTGGGCGTTCTGGGCGCGAGATCGCGGGCGAGCGCCGAGGCGTCGGTGCGGATGACCTGCGTGCGCACTCCATCCAGTATTGGCGGAACGCTCTCTTCGGCCTTCGAACTGTCCACGTAGACGATCACGGCGGCTTCGCCGGGGCTATCGAGACTGACGCCACTCGCTACGGCCAGGATTCCCTTCTCGGGATTCACCAAGGATGCGGCGGTGGTGAGCGACACATGGTCGGCGCGCGCCTTTGATGCGGCGGACACAGGCACGCTTATGGCTGGCGGCTTTGTGTCGTAACGAACGCAGGCGACCGGATGCGCCGTAGACGTGCCGACCACGCTCATGGTGCTGCCGGTCTGATTGCCAAGTTCGCGCAGCACGTCGCCGATGGGGTTAGCGATGCTCAGGCCATGGCCCTTGCCGTCAGTGCCGCCAGCAAAGAACAGCCCAACAGGCTCGGCATTCGAGGCATCGACCACCAGCGCGCCAGAGTCGCCGCTGTCGGAAAAGCGGTCGCCCGCGATGCCGATCTGCCCAGTGAAGGTCTTGGTGTAGTAGGGCTGGGTCTCGGCGCAGTCCTTGAAGTAATCGACCTTCACGCTCAGATCAACAGCGGCCACGGTGGAGCAGGTGAGTCCGGTGGTGCGACCGCTCTTGGCGAGCCGCAGCCCGTTCAGATTGCTCGCGGTCAGCGCTTCGCCATCCCCTCCCATAGGCGGGGCCGCGCCCAGCATCTCGGTGGAGCTTACCGGATGCGCCGGGGATGCGAGTTGCAGGATGCTGCCGTCGGGATCAACCGCGCCAGTCGCGATGGAGGCCAGCGCCGCATCAACATTGGTCTGGCCCGTCGCTAGCGGAACGATATATTTCAACGTGCCGACAGGCCGCAGGGTCGATCCGGCGTGGCTGAGCGGAACGCAGCCGTTGTCGATCATTCCGGGCTGGTCGATGGTGTCTCCGGGGCGCCCCTGATCGGACTCGGCGAGCACATGGTTGTTGCTCAGAATGTACTGATCGTGGCTGCTGTCCTGGACGAGCGCACCGAGCGTGCCGCCGCAGCAGTCGGCCACATAGGACTGGCCGGATGAATCCTGATAGGTGTCGAAGTCGTTGTCGTTTCCGCCGGAGGACCCGAGCGCAATGGCTCCGCTCTGCGGGGCCTGATTGGCCAGCGGGCTGCTGTTCACGCCATCGCCGTTGAGCAGGATCTTGAGCGGGGTCGTGGCCGCCGAGCCGTTCACCGCCGCCTTCAAATAAACAGTGGCGCGCATCGGCGTGGTTGGGGAGGTGTAGAGAACCGTGCAGGTGGTGTACTGGTCTAGACTGCGGCGGCAGGATGGGTTGCTCAGGGTCCCGGCATCGCTGCCCGGCGGAGCATCCGTCGACAGGCTCCAATGGACCGCGCCCGCATTGACCTCGGAAATCTCGGCTGTAGCTTCAAGTGTCGCACCGGGGGTCAGAGAAGCGTTCTCCGGCAGCAGCGATTGAACGAATCCGGGCGTAACGGTAATGCTTCTGGTGGCAACCTCCGTAGGGTCATTTCTGAGACGCGCCGTGACCTGCACATGCACCGCGTCCTGCGAGAGCGCGGAGGGCGGCGTATACGTCCCGTTCGCGTTGATATGCCCCTGACCAAGAGAAGAAGCATTGTCGCCGCTCACCGACCACACCACGGAGGCGGGATCATCAGACGGCAGCCGCGCCGAGAACTGAATCTGCCCGTTCGAGGTGGCGGCAGTGGAGGAGGCGCTGACGGAGAAGATTCCGTTCGCGCTCACTGATCCGAACTGGCCGACGCCGCATCCCGCGACAAACACGAACAGCGCGGAGAGCGCGAATGCGGAATGTCGGCGAAAAAGCTGCATTTGCGAGGATTCCGTGCGGAACCGGCTGGTCCAAGCCTTATCTTAGCCCGTCCATCCCAATATTTTGGCTGAGTTCCCTGCGATTTTCCCTCCTGCTTCTCTATGGAACAGAAAACAGGCATCTTGCATTTGAAGGTCAGGCCGCCTTATATAGCGTGGCCACAAGCGACTCTTTTTGGGACGC
Organism: Acidobacteriaceae bacterium; assembly: GCA_025934135.1. Lineage (GTDB taxonomy): Bacteria > Acidobacteriota > Terriglobia > Terriglobales > Acidobacteriaceae > Silvibacterium. The sequence goes on from JAICYR010000038.1 coordinate 18,699, forward strand.
AACCATTCCCGCCGCGCTGGCCAAGGTCCACTGCCACAACCAGAACGAGCCCGCCGCCAACACCAACAGCGCCGGGACAGCCAGTCCGCTATGGCCAGTAATGTTGAGCGGGACATAAACCGCGGCCCCAACGCCGAACACCAACCCTTGCACCACGAGGCTCAGCAGGCTGTTGCCCAGCGATCCGGGCTCGCGTGCCATGCGCGCCATGTTCATGCGATAAGCCATGGTGATGGACAGCACGTTGCCCATGGCCAGTTGCGCGGGCACGGCAAAGAGCAGCCACGCCAGTGTGACGGCCAAAATCTCCGCGCTTGGCATTCCCGCGCGATAGGCCACGATCACGCTAACCAGAACCAGCTCCACGAGAAAGATCAGCGTGTGGACAATGTTTTTGCCCAGCATGACTTTGCGAAACGGCGTGGGCGAGAGGAAGTAAAGCTGGACTCCCGCGCCCTCGCCGCCAAGATTGTTGTAGATGAAGCGCGTCAGCCCCAGAAAACTGTAGGCCACGCCGAGCGGAAGCGCGTACTCGCGCGCAAAGCCAACGTCTCCGCCGCCGGGCATTCCCCTGCTGAAAAGGAACACAATAATTAGCGGCGCCAGAGATGCGTACAGCAGGATGCCGCTTCGCATCAGGTATCGGATTTCCTTTTCCACTACGGCGGCCACAGGGCCGCGTCCTTCGATGGCGTGACGGCGGCGAGCGGGCGCGGCCTTGATGGATTTCTTGGGGGCTTCGCCCAGGTTTTCTCCGCGATACTCGGCCCTGAGCCTGATGCCAAGGAGCGCTCCGGCGGCAGCGGCATAGAGGGCCAGAAACAGCAGGTCGGACCCTGCGGCCAGCGGCTTTCCCTCGTGCGCGGCATTCACGGCGGTCGCAGCCAGTCCGGGCGGAAGATACCGCTGCGCCCGGACGACATCGTGAAAGCGCTGCATGATGGTGGTCTCATTGGCCCCCGACTGATGGCCGCGGTGCTGGTAGTACACCGGATTCAGAAATTGCGCACCCATGATCAGGAACAGGAAAACGACGCCGAGAATTTCGCGGGTCTTGCGCTGCGCGAGCCAGCGGTCAATCCAGGAAAAGATCATGCGGGTGAGCAGCACGTTGAAAGCCCCGAAGAGGATGACGGCCACGGTGATCCACCCGGCAAGCTCGGGGCGCGCGACGCTCGCGCCCACCCAGATGCCGACGAGGGCGATTCCGCCCACCAGCGAGCCAATATCGAAGAGTCCAAACAGGATGTAGAAGAGCGCGTACGACGGAAAGTTCAGGGGAAAGCGCAGAAAGATGCTGAGGTCGGCGTTCTCCTGAAAGGAGGCGATGGTGATGGGGACCACCTGCCAAAAGACCAGCACCGGCCAGAAGAGCGCGGCCAACATGCGGGGCGAGTCGTGCGCGGTGACCTGAAATGCTCCGAAGCCCAAGCCGAGGCCAATCCCAATCCCGATGAGCGCGAAGAAGCCCTGCGATAGAAGGCGTGCGCCCAATTCAAAGCTGCCACGCCCTGTCCGCAGCGAGTGGAGCAGCATTTGCCAGCGCATGGACGCCACGGCGGCGTACTGCGCGCGCAGGCCCACACCGCTAGGGCGCGCTAAGCCAGCCACGACAGCTCCTGCGCGACTTCCCTGCCCTCGGCTCCTACGGTGCTAAGGAAAATTTCCTCCAGCGTCAGCTTCTGCTCGCGGTCCTCGCCGGGTAGGGGTGACGCAACCCCGGCGCGCAGCTCCTCCAGCGAGCCGTTCGCGACCAGCCTGCCTTGATGAATGATGGCTACATGACTGCACAGCCGCTCCACAATTTCGAGCACGTGCGAGGTCAGAAAAATGGTCGCGCCGCGATGGATCATTCCCTGCAGCATGGCCTTCAGCGTTCCAGCGGCAATAGCATCCACGCCCTCGAAAGGCTCATCGAGGAACAGCACCCTGGGCCCGTGGATGACGGCAGCGGCAAGCGCGAGCTTCTTCTGCATTCCATGCGAAAAGTCTGCTACGAGCTTCTTGGGCTCGTTGGCCAACTGCATAAAGTCGAGCAACTCTTCTGTCCTGTGATTTGCTGTATCGCGGTCAAGTCCGTACATGCGCCCCACAAAGCGCAGATATTCAGACCCGGTGAGGCGGTTGAGGAGGGCCATGCCTTCGGGGACGACTCCAATCTGCCGCTTGAGGTCGAGCGCGCTGGCGGAGAAGGTCTGCCCCAGAATCTCAATGCTGCCCGCGCTCGGCTCCAGCAGGCCGGTAAGCATTTTGATGGTGGTGGATTTGCCCGCTCCGTTGGGGCCGAGAAAGCCGAAGAACTGCCCTGTCGCGACTTCAAACGAAACGTTATCCACGGCGGTAAAGCCGCCGAAGCGCCGCGTGAGGCCCCGCGTGGCAATGGCCGGTGTAGTCATTGGAGGTCAGCATACCGGGAAGTGGGCCAGGGCACAATGTTTGGGGAAAGACGATGGAACCCGGGGGAAAGAATTTCCTCGCAAAATGTGGTGCGGCGTGGCAGTCTGGCATCGATGAAGATTCTTCGCGGAATTCTCTGCTGTATTTTGCTCTGCTCACCGCTGGTCTATGCGGCCGGGCCCGCCCCTTCAATCAAGCAAGTAGAGAAAGAACTGAAGGGGAAAGTCGTCCTGCTACGCGGGATGGAGGCAGGCGACAAGATCAGCTTCGACGCGAACGGTAAGGAAGTGGGTAGCTATCAAACTGGCCCATTCGCTTACAGCGCCATTCAAGTCAATAAAATTCGTCACTCCGACACGAGATTCGAGATCGAAGGAAAACGGATGGTGCTGGTGCTGATGAAATGGAGCGGCACCAGCCTCAGCGATCCCCGGGCTGTTCCGCTACAAGAGAAAGTGGATATCGTCATTGGTCTGGATCCGGCACATCCGGAAGCTTTGGACGCCGCGATTGGAAGGATTTTCGCTTTCAATGCGGCAGATGTTATAGCCGGACTTTCTCCCGTCGCGCAGAAAATCGCTCTTTATTCCCTGGGCGCGGACGCGCCTTCCGATGGAAAGATCGAGACCCCCTACAAAAGTGGAATGGCGGGATTAACGATGCCGCGAGTGGTCCATTCGGTCGATCCCGGCTTTACAAATAAGGCTCGGGCAAACAAGGCTAGCGGCCTTTGCGTCTTGAGTATGATTGTGGATACGATCGGACGCCCAGAGCATATTCGCGTTGTCAGCTCCTTGGCGGATGATGGGCTGAAGACTAAACACCCGTTGGACTCTGGCTTGCAGCTCAATGCGGTCAAGGCGGTGAGCCAGTACCGCTTCGATCCGGCTCGGCTTCACGGGACGATCGTACCGGTGGCAATCCACGTCGAGGTCAATTTCCGCATTTATTGAAGCGCCGTCGCTTGGCGCTGAGGAGGAATGCTCGACATGCCTGTTTTCGCCCGAATCTGTTTGCTGCCGCTGATCGCTGTGGGGGCCTGTGGGCTGCTTCTTTTCGGGCAGCAGCCCCGTTCCGGGCCATGGGTGATGGAGCCGAGCGGAACCTCAGCCGGGCTACGCGGCATTCACGCGGTAGGCGGTGGAGCGGCTTGGGCCAGCGGCACGGGCGGCACGGTCCTGCGAACGGAGGACGGCGGCTACATGTGGCAGCGTTGCGCCATGCCGGCGGGCGCCGAAAAGCTGGATTTTCGCGGCATCTGGGCGTGGGACGCGGACACGGCCATCATTATGTCCAGCGGCACCGGTGACCAGTCGCGGATTTACAAGACGACGGATGGGTGCTCGCACTGGAAGCTGCTTTTCACAAATCCGGATAAGGACGGGTTCTGGGATGCGATGGTATTTCGGGACCGCAGGCATGGGTATCTGGCCGGCGATGCTGTACGTGGCCGCATTGTGTTTCTGACCACGGATGACGGAGGAGAAACGTGGACCGGCTCAACCGCGGTGGGGCTGGAGGCTGGTGATGGAGCGACCGGCGTCTTTGCGGCCAGCAACTCCGCGCTGCTGGCTGGCCGGCAGGAGCCTATGCTTTTCGGCACGGTGGGAGGGTACATCTACGCCGTGGAAACGGTGGGCAATATCAGCTTCCCGATGAAGCCGGGCACTCGGGTCCAAATGCACGAACAATGGACGCAGTATGCGACTCCGCTCAGGGCTTCGAGTGATAGTTCGGGCATCTTTTCCGTGGGTTATCATGCGGGCGATGTTGCGGGACACAGCTATACGCTGGTGGCGGTTGGCGGTGATTACAAGAAACCGGATGAGACCGACCGAACCGCGGCATGGTCCTTTGACCGCAAACACTGGACCGCTGCGACCAAACCTCCACACGGCTTTCGCTCGGCGGTGGCGTGGGATGCGGATGTAAGGGCGTGGATTACTGCTGGAACGAACGGCTCCGATATCAGCTATGACGACGGCAAGACCTGGATTCCCCTGGACAACGGCAACTGGAACGCCTTGAGCCTGCCCTGGGTGGTGGGGCCCCATGGGCAGATTGCGAAGCTGGACAAAAGCAAACTGCCGAAGAAGTAGGACGTTCAGGAACTTAGCCCCGTGAACGCTTCCACCCCCCGTTGCGTCTATTTACTACGGGAACTGATACCCTTTTATAAGCAACGGGATGGCTGAATTTCTAATCAAGCTGGCCGATGAGCGCGGCCGTGTCCAGGAGCAGGTGCATTCGGCCGCTTCCGCCGAAGAACTGCGCAGCCGCTTCACTCAGGCCGGGTACTATATCTACTCGGTCAAGCCGCGGGGACTCGTCCGCGGGAAGCGGAAGACCAAGCTCGAAACCTTCATCATCTTCAACCAGCAGTTTCTGACGCTGGTGCGGGCCGGGCTGCCGATTCTTAGCTCGTTGGAAATGCTGGCCAAGAGCCAGAAGAACCCGAACTTTGCCGCACAGCTCCAGAACGTGGCGGCGCGGGTGCGCACGGGCGAGTCGATCTCGTCGGCGTTCGAGGCGCAGGGTGGCTTCCCGCTCATCTACACCACTACGCTGCTGGCGGGCGAGCGAAGCGGCAATCTGGAAGAGGTCCTGGGACGGTTTCTTTCGTTCCAGCGGGTGGCGCTGGCGTTTCGCAAAAAGCTCACGGCCTCGTTGATCTATCCGGCGGTGCTCATTACGCTGGTCTGCGCACTTTTCGTGTTCCTGATTTCGTTTGTAGTGCCGCGCTTCGCGCAGTTGTATGACCAGATTGGGAGCAAGCTGCCGTCGATTACGCTGTGGTTGCTCGCCGTGGGTAACTTCGCGCAGAAGTATGTTCTGTTCGCCCTGCCCGCCTTCGCGCTGCTGCTGTTTTTGATTTATCGCTGGAGCAAGACTGACGCCGGCTCGGACCGTATTGACGGAATTCGCATCAAGCTGCCGCTGTTCGGCAACATATGGATCAAATATCAGGTTGCGCTGTTCGCTCGCACACTCTCCACGCTGCTGACCGGCGGTCTGCCGCTGGTTCCCTCACTCGAGACGGCGGCGCGGTCGATTTCGAGCAAACGCATCTCGCAGGCCGTCTTTTCATCGGTGGGAAGCGTGCGGGAGGGCAAGGGGCTTTCAACCAGCCTGGAAAACACGAAGGTGTTTCCTCCGCTCTCGACCGAGATGATCGAAGTGGGTGAGTCCACGGGCGCGCTGCCGCAGATGCTGAATTCGGTGGCGGAGTTTTTTGAAGAAGACGTGCAGACGGCGCTGACCGCCGCCATGTCGATGATTGAACCGGCAATCCTCATCGTCATGGGCTGCATGGTTTTGATTATTCTGATCGCGCTGTACCTGCCGCTGTTTTCAATGGCAAACACGGCCAACTTCCGCTGAAGAGTGGCCGGGACTATGTGGCGACTTCGCGTTGCCGCAAGAGATTTAGCAGTTAAGAGGGACTATGGCACAGGCACCGGTACTTACATTGCCGACCGAACAGGACGAAACAGAGCGCGCGCAGGCACTGGCGCGGCGCTATCGGTCGGAGTTCGTCGATCTGAAGAACTTCCGCATTGAGCACGAGCTGTTCAAGAGCGTGCCCGTGGACATGATGTTCCGCTACAACTTCGTGCCGCTGGAGCAGCACGAGGATCGGCTGGTAATCGCGGTGAGCGACCCGAGCCGCCTGATGGTGCTGGACGAAATCTCCGGGCTGCTGGGCAAGCGCATTTCGACGCGCGTGGCTACGCTCACTCAGATCACCGATCTGCTGAAGAAGACGGAGCAGTCGCAGCGCGTGCTGGATGAGGCTTCGGAAGGAATGACGTTTGACGTGATCTCGTCCGAGGACAACCAGGACGAGACCATCTCGATTGAAAAGCTCACGTCGGAAGAAGACATCAGCCCGATCATCCGGCTGGTGGACACGACGATTTACACGGCGCTGGAGCGGCGCGCGTCAGATATTCACATTGAGACCTACGACGATTCGCTGCATGTGAAGTACCGCATTGACGGCGTGCTGCAGCCGGCCATGGCCCCCATTGCGCGCGAGCACCATACGACGATTCTTTCGCGCATCAAGGTCATGAGTGAACTGGACATTGCCGAGCGGCGCGTCCCGCAGGACGGCCGCTTCCGCGTGCGCTACAAGGGACGGTTGATCGACTTCCGCGTCTCGATCATGCCCACCGTGCATGGCGAAAACGCCGTGCTGCGCGTGCTGGATAAAGAGTCGATGAGCGAGAAGTTCCGGCAATTGACGCTGGATGTGGTTGGCTTCCACGAGGATGATCTCAAGCGCTTCCGCCGCTACATTCGCGAGCCTTACGGGATGGTTCTGGTGACGGGACCGACCGGATCCGGCAAAACGACGACTCTCTACGCCGCGCTGAACGAGATCAAGAGCGACGAGGACAAGATCATCACGATCGAGGACCCGGTCGAGTATCAGCTGCGCGGGATCACCCAGATCCCGGTGAACGAGAAGAAGGGGCTGACCTTCGCCCGCGGCCTGCGCTCGATCCTCCGCCACGATCCGGACAAGATCATGGTCGGCGAGATCCGAGACGAGGA